>SHWC01000018.1 GCA_009691045.1 Alphaproteobacteria bacterium
AACTAAGTCAAGCGTATAATATCAGTAAATAAATATAATGTCAAGTAACCTAATCAAAAAAAAGATAGCGAGTAACTACTATTATACACAATAGTCTATAGTGCTACACTTAATTAAAAAAGGATATTGAGATATTATAGGTTTTGTACTCGTAATAGACACGAAAATACCTGGAAAGAGAGAAATTACTTGGACTGATAAGGGCATCTTTTTCTGAAAGGTGTATCAAAAGTGTATTTCGTGGTATAACTAACCAACGGAAAATCAACGATTATAGTATTTGGTGTATCAAGAGTGTGGTAGCAAGTGAGTGAAAATAAGAGCGTAGAATCAATACCATACGAAGGTAAATGGCAGTTCTGGATCGACCGGGGCGGCACGTTTACGGACATCGTGGCGCAGGCGCCGGATGGCCGGTTATTGACCCATAAATTGCTCTCGGAGGCGCCCGAACGCTATGAGGACGCGCCGCTCCATGGCATTCGCCAGATCATGGGCCTAGCGGGCGGCGCCACGATTCCGGGCGAGCGGATCGAAGCGGTGAAAATGGGCACGACCATTGCCACCAACGCGCTCCTCGAGCGTAAGGGCGAGCCGACCCTTTTGGTGATCAATGAGGGCTTCGCCGACCAACTCCGCATTGCCTATCAGAACCGGCCGCATATTTTCGCGCGCCATATCGAGCTGCCGGAAATGCTCTATACCCGGGTCATCGAGGTGCGGGGGCGCTTTCTGGCCGATGGCACGGAGCTTGAGCCGCTCGATGAAGCCGGCGCGAGGGCGCCGCTCGAGGCGGCGTATCGCGATGGCTTTCGCTCGGTCGCGATTGTGTTCATGCACAGCTATCGCTACCCCGCGCATGAGCGGCGCATCGCCGCGCTCGCGCGTGCGATCGGCTACACGCAAATCTCGACCTCGCATGAGGTGAGCCCGCTGATGAAAATGGTGAGCCGGGGCGATACCACCGTGGTCGATGCCTATCTCTCGCCAATTCTGCAACGTTATGTCGATCGGGTTACCGGCGCGCTTGGCGGCGCACGGCTGATGTTCATGCAATCGAATGGCGGGTTGGTCGATGCGGCGTCGTTCAAGGGCAAGGATTCAGTGCTGTCGGGTCCAGCCGGCGGCGTGGTTGGCGCGGTGCGGGCGAGCGAGGCGGCCGGCCTCAATAAAGTGATCGGCTTCGACATGGGCGGCACCTCGACCGATGTGTCGCACTATGCCGGCGCCTATGAGCGACGCTATGTGACCGAGATCGCGGGCGTGCGCCTGCGCGCGCCGATGATGCATATCCACACGATCGCGGCAGGCGGCGGTTCGATCCTGCATTTCGATGGCGCGCGCTATCGCGTGGGGCCGGATTCGGCGGGGGCCGATCCGGGGCCAGCGTGCTATCGGCGCGGCGGGCCGCTCACCGTGACCGATTGCAATGTCATGGTCGGCAAAATCGTGCCGGCGCATTTCCCGAAGGTATTTGGCCCGACCGGCGATCAGCCGATCGATGTCGAGATCGTGCGGAAAAAATTCAACGCGCTCGCCGAGGAAATCGCCAAGGCGACCGGCGAGCGCCGCGCGCCGGAATTGATCGCCGAGGGGTTCTTGAAAATAGCGGTCGAAAACATGGCGAACGCGATCAAGAAAATTTCGGTGCAACGCGGCTATGACGTGACCTCCTATGCGCTCTGTAGCTTCGGCGCGGCGGGTGGGCAACATGCCTGTTTGGTGGCTGATTCGCTCGGCATGGGGCAGGTGTTCGTGCATCCCTATGCCGGCGTGCTATCGGCCTATGGCATGGGGTTAGCCGATATGCGCGTGATGAAGGAGCGCGCGATCGAGGCTGAGCTGAGTGATGCGCTGATCGACGAGCTTGAGCGCGGCTTCGAGGAATTGGGCGCGGCAGGGCGCAGCCAATTGCTCGGCGAAGGCGTCGCGGCGGCGCGTATACGGGTTGAGCGGCACATTCAGCTGCGCTATCGCGGCACCGATTCCGCCTTGCTGGTGCCGTTTGGCGATAAGGCGTCGATCCTGGCGGTCTTCGAAGCGGCGCATAGGCAGCGTTACGGCTTTGTCGATCGAAGCAAGGTTTTGATCGTCGAATCGGCAACGGCCGAGGTGATCGGTGAAGCCGATGTGGCGGCCGATCCGCCACGGTCGCGCCGTCGCCTCGATGGGGCGTCGCCATCGCCCATGGATCGCGGCCGGGCCCATTTGGGCGATGCGTGGCGCGAGGCTCCGATTTACGACCGCGCGGCGCTTGAGCCGGGCGATGCGATCGACGGTCCGGCGATCGTGATCGAGCCGAATTCGACCACGGTGGTGGAACCCGATTGGCGCGCCACGGTGACGCCGCGCAATGATCTGATCTTGACGCGCTCCAAGTCACGGCCGAAGCGGGTGGCGATCGGCACCGCGGTCGACCCCGTGATGCTCGAAATTTTCAACAACCTCTTCATGTCGGTTGCCGAGCAAATGGGCTCGACGCTCGAGAACACCGCGCATTCGGTGAACATCAAAGAACGGCTCGATTTCTCCTGCGCGCTATTCGATGAGGGTGGCGGGTTGATCGCCAATGCGCCGCATATGCCGGTCCATTTGGGCTCGATGGGTGAATCGGTGCGCTCGATCATCCGAAATCGCGGCGCCACGATCCGGGCGGGCGATGTCTATGTGTTGAACGCGCCCTATAATGGCGGCACGCATTTGCCCGATATCACGGTGATCACGCCGGTATTCGATGAGGCGGGGCGGAAAATACTGTTCTTCACCGCATCGCGCGGCCATCACGCCGATATTGGCGGTATCACGCCGGGCTCGATGCCGCCCGATTCCCATACGGTGGAAGAAGAAGGCGTGCTGATCGACAATGTCGTGCTGGTGTCGGGCGGGCGGTTTCTTGAAGCCGAGATGCGCGCGCTTCTGGCGTCGGGCAAATATCCGGTGCGCAATGTCGAGCAGAATATCGCCGATCTGAAGGCGCAGATCGCGGCAAACGAAAAAGGCGTGCAAGAACTGCGTGGTATGGTGGCGCAATTCGGGCTCGATACCGTGCGCGCCTATATGCGCCATGTGCAGGACAATGCCGAGGAATCGGTGCGGCGCGTGATCGGTGTGTTGAAGGACGGCAGCTTCGCCTACAAAATGGATTGTGGTGGCGTGATCCGCGTGAAGGTTACGATCGAACATGCGAAGCGAGGCGCCCGCATCGACTTCACCGGCACGTCGGCTCAGCTGGAGAACAATTACAACGCACCGAGCGCGGTGTGCCGCGCCGCCGTGCTTTATGTGTTCCGCACCCTCGTCGATGACGAGATCCCGATGAACGAGGGTTGCTTGAAGCCGATCGAGCTGATCATTCCCAAAGGCTCGATGCTGAGCCCGAATTATCCGGCGGCTGTGGTGGCCGGCAATGTCGAGACCTCGCAATGTATTACGGACGCGCTCTATGGGGCGCTCGGCGTGCTAGCGGGCGCGCAGGGCACCATGAACAATTTCACCTTCGGCAATGCGCGTTATCAATATTACGAGACCGTCGCGGGCGGCTCGGGCGCCGGCCCAGACTTTGACGGCACCAGCGCCGTGCAGACTCATATGACCAATTCGCGCCTGACCGACCCTGAGGTGCTTGAATGGCGCTTTCCGGTCCTGGTCGAGCGCTTCCAGATCCGGCGGGGCTCGGGTGGCGCAGGTCGGCACAGGGGTGGGGATGGGGCGATTCGCCGCGTGCGCTTCTTAGAGCCGATGACGGCGGCGATCCTCTCGAACAGTCGGACCGTGGCGCCGTTCGGCGCGGCCGGCGGCCAACCAGGCGCCATGGGACGGGCCTATGTCGAACGTGCCGATGGCGGTATCACGCGGCTCAAGGCCTTTGACCGGACCGAAATGGCGGCGGGCGATATCTTCGTGATCGAGTCGCCCGGCGGTGGCGGCTATGGCTCGCCCGGCGGCAAGGGTGGTCCGCCTTTGGGATAGGCCACACCCTGTGCTCGGCAGGGAACAGGGGGCTTTGTTCATCCGCCGTTAACCAAGGATGTGCTGGCGCTTCCTGGCGCTTTTGCGAGTGTCGTGTTAATCAACTGCGACTCGAAGGCCTCACTTTCGTCACAGGCGCGGCGTCGCCATGTTTTGGCCAAAGCCTTTATTAAGAATAGAGGGGCAGGCTAATGAGATGCTTGGGCTGAGGGCTCCGAGGCTCGGTCGAATGATCGTTGTGATCGCTCGGCTTGGCGTAACGAGGGCGCGCAAGGAGTGAACGGGTGAGTCTTCGCGAAATCGAGCGCACGCAGCGCGGGCTGGTGCGAGGACTTCAGGCGATTGTTGTCGCGGTTACGATTATCTCGCTCGCGGCCTGCGCCTCGACCAAGAATCAGACGCCGGAAGCGGCCGCGGAAGCGGCGGCGATCAATGATCCAATCGAAGACGTCAATCGAGCGGTCTTTGAGGTCAATCGCACGCTTGATGAAACACTCATGAAGCCGATCGCCATTATGTATCGTGGCGTTGTGCCGGAGTTCGGCCGCGAGCGCATCGCCAACGCGCTTGATAATCTAGGCGAGCCGGTCACCTTCTTTAACGACCTTCTGCAAGGCGAGTTCGAGCGGGCCGGCATTTCGTTCGCCCGTTTCGTCATGAATTCTACTCTCGGCTTCTTTGGCGCCTTCGATGTCGCCGCCGAAGGTGCAGGCCTGGAAAAACATAAAGAGGATTTCGGACAAACACTCGGCGTTTGGGGGCTCGGCGAAGGACCCTATTTGATGTTGCCGCTGTTCGGCCCGTCGAATCCGCGTGACGTGGTTGGTCTCGTGGCCGACATCTTCATGGACCCGTTCACCTATGTCTTTGGTACGGCGACAAGAAACGCGAGGTTTGCCGCGAGCGCCGTGAGCACACGGTCAAAGTATATCGAAGAGCTGGAGGCGCTTGAAAAGACCTCGGTTGATTTCTACGCGGCGATGCGCAATCTCTATCGGGAGAAGCGCAACGCGGATATTCGCAACGGTACGTTGCTCGCGGGCGAGCCGATGCCGAGCGTCGACATCGATGAGTAGGGGCGCCGCCATGGACGTGACCCGGCCTTTAACAGATATCGGAATGGTTAGGTCGAACATGATTCTGAGTTTAACGCGGCGGTCACTGGCTGTCTGCTTGGCGAGCGCCCTCATGCTGATCGCGCTGCCGTTTGCGACTGGCGCGCGCGCGGCGGACGATCCCGCAGGTACCTTTATCAACACGCTCGGCAGTCGAGCGGTCGAGATTATGAAAAACAAAACGTCGACCACGTTCGAGCAACGCGAGGCTCAGTTTAAGGACCTGTTGGTCGACGGCTTTCATATCAAGACGATCAGCCGCTTCGTGATCGGCAAATATTGGAAGGAAGCGACCGACGCCCAAAAGGCCTCCTATGACGATATTTTCGTCGCCTTCATCACGCGCGTTTATGCGGCACGATTCGATTCCTATAGCGGCCAGACATTCGAGATGATCGAGACGATCAAGGATCCGGGCGGTGACGAATGGGTGCGCACCAAAATCCTTCAGCCGGGTGGCGGTCAGCCGATTGCGGTCGATTACCGCGTTCGCTTGTTCGATGGGCAATATAAGGTGATCGACGTTGTGGTCGAAGGCATTTCGATGCTGAACACGCATCGCGTCGAATTTGCTTCCGTGATCAATAAGCGCGGCCTCGATGGGCTGATCGCGGAATTGCATGCGAGGATGGAAGATCCCGTGGCGGCGGCCGCCCAAACCGGCGGTTGAACCTTTTGCGCACGACGACATAACGCCGCCAGGTTTATCCCGGCGGCGTTGTCGTTTTAATGCCAGGGCGCCGATCGGTGAAAAGCCTGCGACGAACACGCTCTATCATCAATCGATCTATGACACCGCGGCGGCGGTGCCGAGCTATTGGTAGGCGAGCGCCGGACCATGGGACGCCAGCCGGTTTGGCCAAATCGAGGGCGACTCCGAAACCGAGATCGCCATCATTGGCGGCGGCTATACGGGGCTTTCGGCGGCCTATCATTTGGCGCGCGATCATGGCATCAAGGCCCGCGTGTTGGAGGCAGGGCCGATCGGCTTTGGCGCCTCGGGCCGGAATGGCGGGTTCTGTGGCTTGGGTTCGGCCAAGCTCTCTTATCCCCGGATGGTGGTGCGCTTCGGCCTGGAAGAGACCGCGGGGTTCATTCGCGCCCAAGTCGAGGCGGTTGAGCTTGTGCGCGCGCTTGGCGGCGATGAACGCCTCGCGTTCGACGCGCAAGGCTCGGGCACCATCACCGTCGCGCACCGGCCATCGCGTCAAACCGAGCTCGAGGCTGAGGCGGCGATCTTGACGCGCCATGGCGGCGGCCCGGTTGCTCTATGGTCGCGCGATGAATTGCGCGCGCGCGGCTATGCCTCGCCCGAAGCATTCGGCGCACTGCATCAAGCGGTCGGCTTCGGCCTCCACCCGCTCAAATATTTGCGGGGCCTGGCCGACGCCGCGCTCAAGCGCGGCGCGCGTATTCATGCCGAGAGCCCGGTGGTGAGCTGGCGAAGCGAGGCGGGGCGCCATGTGCTGGTGACGCCGCGCGGCTGCGTGCGGGCCAAGCGGGTGATCATCGCAACCAATGGCTTCACGCGCGAATCCTTGCACCCCGGTCTTGCGGGCACCTTGTTGCCCGTGCTTTCCAACATCGTGGTAACTCGGCCGTTGCGCGCGGACGAAATCGCGGCCCAAGGCTACACCACCGAGACGCCGGTCTCGGATACGCGCCATCTCCTCTCCTATGTGCGGCTCCTGTCCGACCGGCGTTTCATGTTTGGCGCGCGTGGCGGCCTCGACGCGGTGCCCGGTGCCATCCCCGCTCAACGCGCTTGGATGGAGCGGTGTTTGGGTGAGATGTATCCGGCGTGGAGGGGTATCGAGACCACGCATTTTTTTTTGGCGCGGGCTGGTGTGCTTGTCGGCGGCGCTCACGCCCCATATCGCGGCGCTGGATGACGATCGGCGGGTCTTCTGTGCGCTGGCCTATCACGGCTCCGGTGTCGCCATGGCGAGTTGGTCGGGGCGCGCGGTCGCGGCGCTCAGCGTCGGCGCCCAAGGCGCGGGCGCCGCGATCCCGGCCGTGATGGCGACACCACCGCGACGCTTCACGATGCCAGCCTTGCGACGCGCTTGGCTCAGGCTTGCCTATGCCGGTTTTCGGCTCAAGGACGAGGTGCTCTAGCGGGCCCTGGTTCGGCGATTTTTTCCGGGTGCAGGCGTTGTCTCAGCCGCGCCCAACCGGCTTCGACGGCGCCGACAATGCCTTGCGGCCAGAGCATGGCGAAGAGCGCGATGATGAGGCCGAGGCCGATGTTGCGCCACTCGACATAATCCTTGAGCCCTTCATCGGCGATCATGAGCGCGGCCGCGCCGAGGATCGGCCCCCACACGCGCCCTATGCCGCCCACGATCATCATCGCGAGCAAAAATAGCAGCAGCGAAAGATAGAGCACATTGGCGCCGATCACTTTGAAGTGCCCGGCATAGACGCCGCCCGCAACGCCGGTGAAGAACGCAGACATGGCGAACACGATGAGCTGATATTTAAAACGATCAAGGCCGCGCGAGACGGCGTAGGCCGGATTGTCGCGCAGCGCTCGGAAGGCGAGGCCCAACGGCCCTCTGATGATCGAGATCGACATTACGGTCGAGAGCGCCAGCATGACGAGGCCCATATAATAATGGCCGACGGCCCATTTAGCGCCGAGGATGTCGCGGAAGCCGAAATCGCCATATTTGGCGAGGCCGCGTGTGCCGCCCGTGAAATTCCGACAGGTCACGCCTTCCATATAGAAGCAGTCGGTATCGGTGATGATGAGGAGATACATCACCTGGGCGATCGCGAGGGTGAGGAGCGCGACATAGGGCCCGCGCAGGCGCAAACACGCGAGCCCGATCAAGAGGCTGAACAAGACCGAGCCGATACCGGCGATCGGTAGCGCGGCCCAGAGCGACCAGCCGAGATAAAGCCCCATAATGCCGGTGACGAAGCCGCCAAAGGCGAACAACGCCATTTGCGCCAGCGAGAAAATTCCGCCGACGCCGAACACCAGATTCCATTGGGTCACCACCGTGCCCCACAGGAAAAACAGAATCAGTTGACCTAGAAAATAGTTCGACGGCGTGAAGACCGGAATGACGGCGAACAACACAAGCACCGGCAGCCCGACCGACAGGTCGAAGCGGACCGTCGAGGGCCGCACGCTTTGGCTCAGCGGCTTAAAGAGACTCAGCATGTCGAATGTTCTGGCATAAAGGGTTGCCGACCATCTTGCGGTCTTGTCAGGCGCGAGGCAATCGGCGAGACGCAAACGGGGCCGACGATGAACGCCGGCCCCGCTTTTTCTCAATCGATCAGGCTTTCATCCAGGGCGGCATTTGGAACGACGACGTTTCATAGGGCGCCGGCGCGATCAGCGCAGGCTCCTTGGTGAAGTCCTGAATCTGCAAATATTGATGCGGCATGCCGAGCGAGGGATCCTTGGTCGCATCCGGATAGGGGATCGCCGCTTGCTCGGGCAGGAAATATTTCGTGGTGCCGAGCGTGCCGCGATAGATCATGCGGCGCAGCACGTTCGAGACTTTCTTGTTTTGATCGAGCTCGCCGGGACCGCCCGAGCCGCCGGAAACCGCCGAGGCGATGGCCCACATGAAGGTTGGATCATAGGCCTGGGCGCCCGCCAACGGGCTCGCGCTCGCGCCAAATTTCTTTTTGTAGCGGTTGTTGAACTCGGTGCCGATCTCGTCTTGGAGCGAGGCCACCACGGTCGAATAGAGCACGCCGTTGGTGTTCTCCTTGCCAATTTCGCGGAAGGCGGCAAGCGAGGGGCCGTATTGCATATAGACGAGACTATTGGTCGGGTTCGGTTTGAATTGAATGCAGAATTGCGCGAGATCCTGCGGCACCCAGTGGGTCACCGCGATACAGGCCGGCGGATCGTTGCGCAGTTTCTGAAGGGTCGGGCCCCATTCCGAGATCGGCACGACGACGGTCTCATAGAGACTGACGTCCCAGCCGAATTCCTTGGCGTTGTCGCGGATCGCGTTGGCGATCACGACGCTATAGTTTTGCGAGCCGGTTACGATCGCGATCTTGTTGTTCGGCCGCTTCCACTGCCCGGTATCGCCGAGGCCATTGAGGAACTTCAACAGGCCCTTGCCATACCAATATTCGGCCGGGTCGTTCATGAAGATCGAAAAATAGCGATCCGGATTCTTGCCGACCGTATCGTGATGCACGATGTCGGTGTTGTGGTGCATGTAGATCACGCCGGAATCGGCCACCGTGTCGTACTCCGCGGTCACCGCGCCGGTGTTATAACCATTGATGATGGCGTGCACCTTGTGGCGATCGATCAGGCGCTGGATCGCCGGGATGATGTTATCGGCGCCCTGCTCTTTGGTGTCTTCGAACACCGGCTTCAGCTGACGGCCGAGAATGCCACCCATGGCGTTGATATCTTCGCATGCCATTTCGAGCCCGCGTTGGAACTCGATGCCATCCGCCGCCGCCCAACCGGTGATCGGCACCGCGCCGCCAACGGGAATCGGCTCGCCTTCGGCGGCCTTCACGCCAGCCTTCAAATTGATATCGGCGAGCAGACCGCCCGAAAGCGCGGCCGTGCCGACGCCGGCTAGGCTCAAGCCCTTCAAGAAATTGCGCCGGTTCGGACCTTTTTCTTCGGCCGGTGTCGGCGTGGTCGATGATTTACGGAACAACATGAGCGCCCCTCCCTTTCTTTTCCCTGGGTGGGACAAGGTCCTTAACGCCCGGGTCTTGGGCGCAAGCCTCGTCCCGTACTGGTCTGACCAACAAGCTTTACATTTTTAGCTTAACGCATGCCGGCGTGGGCTCACAAGCCACGCGAAGAGGCGCCGATGGTCGTTTTGGAAAAGAAGCAGGCGGTTGCGTGCTCAGTCCCTTGGCAAGGGGTAGGTGGTGGGCCAAATAGACGAGGACTTGGCATCGCAAGAAGCCGAGCATCATCCTTGGGGGAGCGATCAATGGCGGATGGCGCACTGGTCCTGGTGACCGGTCTATCGGGTTTTGTCGGCAAGCATTGCGGCGTTGCGCTACTCAACAAGGGCTATCGCGTGCGCAGCACGGTGCGAAGCCTCAGGCGGGCGGACGCGGTGCGCGCGACGCTGGCGAAACACGCCGTGGTCGATGGCCGGCTTGAGTTCGTCGAGGCCGATCTCGGCAGCGATGTTGGCTGGGACGCGGCTGCGCAGGGTTGCCAATACGTCATGCATGTCGCGTCGCCATTCCCGATCAAACAACCGAAGGACCGCGATGCGCTGTTAGGGCCCGCGCGCGATGGCACGCTCCGCGTGCTCAAGGCAGCGTCGAAGGCAGGCGCGACCCGCACGGTCGTTACGTCATCGATCGCCGCGATCATGTATGGCCACGACAATTTGACGGGTGCACTGACCGAAGAGCAGTGGACCAATCTCGATGGTGCCGATGTGAGCCCTTATGTGCGCTCAAAGACGCTGGCGGAGCGGGCGGCGTGGGATTTCATGAAGGACGACCGCTCGGGCATGAACCTGTCCGTGATCAATCCGGGCTTCATTCTTGGGCCGACGCTTGATGGCGAGTTCGGCTCGTCGATCGAAGTCATCCAAATGATGCTGCGCGGCAAATACCCGGCCGTGCCTCATGTCCAATTCCCGACCGTCGATGTGCGCGACGTGGCGGATATGCAGGTTCTGGCCCTCAATCATCCGGCCGCCGCCAATCAGCGATTTCTATGCACCGATAAATCATTCTGGTTCGTCGAGTTGATACGCGCAATCCGCGCGGCCTTGCCCGAGGCGAAGAAAATGCCGACGAAAGAACTACCGAGCTTCGTCGTGCGGGCACTCAGTTTGTTCAACTCACAGTTACGCGCGATCGTGCCGGAGCTTGATCGCGAACGCGTGACCAGCCACGCCAAGGCGGAAAAACTGCTCGGCTTTCGCTTCCGCTCGGCGAGCGAGGCGGCGGTGGCTTCCGCGAAAAGCCTGATCCAGCTGAAGCTCGTGTAACGAGCAGTCTCAGATTGTTGCGCGGCAAAGGCTGCGACAACCCCAAATCACATTGAGAGGCAGCGATGACCTATTATTTCAGCAAATTATTGTACGTGCCGTTTGATGGCGCGGTGCAGCGCACCACCGAAGTCCTAAAGCGAGAGGGCTTCGGTATCATCACGGAAATCGACGTAACGGAAACGCTCAAGAAAAAGCTCAATGTGAGCTTCAGGCCTTATCGAATCCTGGGCGCCTGCAACCCGGCCCTCGCCCACTAGGCGCTCATGCTCGAAGACAAGGTCGGAACAATGCTGCCATGCAATGTGATCGTCCAGGAAGTCGCGGCCGGACAAATCGAAGTAGCGGCGATCGATCCGGTCGCCTCCATGCAAGCGATCGAGAATCCTAAGCTAAAGATAGCGGCCGAGAAGGTTCGCGCCATGCTCAAAAAGGTGATCGACAGCTTGTGATCCAGCTTTCCCGGTTCAACGCAGCATGTATCTCTGCGTGAGCGGTAGTTCGGTCGCGGGTTCGCAGGTCGCCAGTTTGCCGTCGACGAAGACTTCAAAGGTTTCGGGGTTGACCCTCACGCTCGGCAGCGCGTCATTGTGCAGCATGTGGCGCTTATTCAGCTTCCGCGTGTTGTAGACCGGCAGAAATCGTTTGTTGAGGCCGAGCTTTTCCTGTACTCCGGCGTCAACCGCTGAGCGCCCAACGAAATTTGCACTGAGCGATGAGGGCGCTTTGCCGTGCGCGCCGAAGAGCGGGCGCAGCATCATGGGCTCGACCCACATGGTGGACGCCGTCGCGTCGCCAATATGGCCCCAAACGAGAAAACCCGATTTGATCACGAATTCCGGCTTCAGACCGAAGAAGGCCGGGCGCCAGAGCACGATATCAGCCATTTTGCCGGGCTCGAGCGAGCCGATATAGCGATCGATGCCGAAGGTGCGCGCGGGGTTGATGGTGTATTTCGCGACATAGCGCTTGATACGCTCATTATCGCCGATCGCGCTGCGTTCGCTCGTCAGACGTCCGCGCTGCATTTTCATTTTGCTCGCGAGTTGCCAGGTGCGCGCGACGACCTCATGAATGCGCCCCATGCCCATGGCATCCGAGCCCATCATCGAGATCGCGCCGATATCATGCAGCACGTCTTCCGCGGCGATGCTTTCGGCGCGGATGCGGCTTTCGGCGAACGACACGTCTTCAGGCACCGCAGGGTTCAGGTGATGGCAGGTCATCACCATGTCGAGATGTTCGTCGAAGGTGTTTCTGGTGTAGGGGTTGGTCGGGTTGGTCGAGGAGGTTAGGCAATTGGCCTCGCCGGAGACCGCGATGATGTCGGGCGCGTGGCCGCCGCCGGCGCCTTCGGTGTGATACATGTGAATGGTGCGGCCATCGATCGCGGCTAAGGTGTCTTCGAGGAAGCCAGACTCGTTCAACGTGTCGGTGTGAAGCTGGACCTGCACGTCGAGCTCGTCGGCGACCTTCAAGCAACAATCGATCACGGCGGGCATGGCGCCCCAGTCCTCGTGAATCTTGAAGCCGATTGCGCCGCCTGCGACTTGATCGTAGAGCGATTCAGGCTTCGACGAATTGCCGCGCGCGAGGAAGCCGAAATTGATCGGCCAGGCCTCGCCATGCTCGAACATGCGCGCCATGTTCCAGGCCGAGCCGCCATCGATGGGGAGAGCATGTGGGCCGGCGCCGCCGCCGATCATGGTGGTGATGCCGGAGGCAAGCGCGGCCGGGTTGAGATCGGGGCTATAGAAATGGATATGGCAATCGATTGCGCCGGCGGTCGCGATGAAGGTCATGCCATTGATCACTTGCGTGTCTACGCCGCAGATCAGATTCGGGCTGATGCCGTCTTGCACGTCGGGATTGCCGGCCTTGCCGATGGCGACGATTTTTCCATCGCGCACACCGATATCGGCTTTGCCGATGCCGAGCACGGCATCGATGATGGTGACATTAACGATCACGAGATCGGGCGCGCCCTGCGCCCGCGTATAACCTGGCGTGAAGGAGAGCCCGTCGCGGAAGGTTTTGCCGCCGCCGGCAACCGATTCATCGCCCGGTACGTTGGTATCGAATTCAAGCTCGGCGAATAGCTCGGTATCACCCAAGCGCAGCGCGTCGCCCACGGTTGGGCCATAGAGCTCGGCATAGTGTTTGCGCGTGAGCTTGGTCATGGTCAGGCCCCCTTGAAGCCGCGCGCCTTGGCACGCTTCAGCGCTTCGGTCTTGGTGATCTCGGCATGGCGCGAGCCATTGGTGAGGTTGTTCAGACCATAAAGATAGCCGGCGCCGCCGAACTCGGTCAGCGTGACCTCTTTCGATTCACCGGGCTCGAAGCGCACCGCGGTGCCCGAGGGCACGTCGAGCCGCATGCCGAATGAATCGGCGCGGTTGAAGTCGAGCGCACGATTGACCTCGAAGAAATGATAGTGGCTGCCGATTTGCACCGGTCGGTCGCCGGTGTTGGTAACTTTGAGCGTGACCTTGCGTCGCCCGGCGTTGATCTCGATCTCGCCGTCCTTGACGATCAGCTCACCCGGCTTGACGCGGCTCTTTTCTGGAATTTTCTTTTTGCCGGCGCGGATCGGGTCGTGGATGGTGACGAGCTTGGTGCCATCGGGAAACACCGGCTCGATCTGAATCATCGGGATCATCTCGGCGACGCCGGGTTGCACATCATCGGTGGTGAGAATTTGTGCGCCGAGGCCGATCAGCTCGGCGACTGTTTTGCCGGCGCGCGCGCCTTCGAGCACTTCGTCGGAAATCAGCGCGACCGATTCGGGATGATTGAGCGTCAGCCCATTGGCGCGGCGCTTTCGCGCCAATTCCGCCGCGGTGAAGATGATCAGTCGTTCGAGCTCGGTGGGGGTGAGCATCATGGGGTTGGTCTCCCGTTCTTGTGGCCCTCATGCTTCGACAAGCTCAGCATGAGGGTCAATAGGATTGCGTGCCGGGCAGTTTGATTTCCCCGTCCCGAGCGCGTCGAAGGACGAGGGCATTGACCTCACGCCGCTTTGCGTTTGTTCATCGCGCGCCAGATTTTCTCGGGTGTCGCGGGCATATCAATGTGATCGACGCCGAGGGGCGCCAGCGCATCGACGATGGCGTTGATCAACGTCGCGCAGGCGGCAATCGCGCCGGCCTCGCCGCAGCCCTTCACGCCCAAGGAATTTGACGGGCAGGGGATGTTGGTCGCGCGGACGGCAAAGTTTGGGAGATCGTCCGCACGTGGCAGGCAGTAATCCATGAACGAGCCGGTCAATAACTGGCCGGTCTCTTGGTCGTAGGCGACTTCTTCCATCAGGGCCTGGCCGATGCCTTGCGCCACGCCGCCATGAACCTGCGCTTCGAGCAGCAAGGGATTCACCACGCGGCCGAAATCATTGACCGCCCAATAGCCGATGAGATCGAGCTTGCCGGTGTCGAGATCGATCTCGACCTCGGCGATATGGCAGCCATTGGGGAATGTGGTGCCGGCGAAATCGGTGCGACCCTTGGCGTCGAGCCCGGGCGTCATGCCGGGCGGCAGCGCGCTCACGTCGCGCGCGGAGGCGGCCAGAAACAACAAATCGATGCGCCGGTCGGTGCCGACAATGGAGAATTCGCCCTCATCGAAGCGAATATCGCCGATCGAAACTTCCAGCAAATGCGCGGCCAGCGCCTTGCCCTTTTCGATCACTTTATCGGCGCCGTCGCGGATCGCGAGACCGGCCATATAGATCGAGCGTGAACCGCCGGTGCCGCCGCCCTGCGGTACTTCGTCGGAATCGCCTTCCAAGATATCGATCTTGTCGAACGGCACGCCGAGCATCTCGTTCAGAAATTGCGCGTAGGTCGTCTCATGGCCTTGGCCCGATGACTTGGTGCCGAGCCAGGCTTGCAGACGATCATCGGCGGTGAAACGAAGCTCGGCCGCCTCCATCGGGTCGCCTGCGGTCGCCTCGACATACATGCCGAGCCCGATGCCGCGCCGTTTGCCGCGTTTGACGGCTTCGGCACGCCGCGCCTCGAAGCCGTTCCAATCAGCGAGTTTCTGGCATTCGGCCAATGCCAGCGCGTAATCGCCCGACTCATAAACGCAATCGACGGGCGTTTTGTACGGCATGTCCGTCGTGCGAATAAAATTGCGCCGGCGGATTTCATCGGGCGCGATGCCGCTTTCGCGCGCGGCCTTGTCGATCAACCGTTCGATCAAATAAATCGCCTCGGGCTGGCCGGCGCCGCGATAGGCGTCGGTGAACACCGTGTTGGTAAACACGCCGGTGACGTTGGCATCGATCGCGGGAACGCGATAGGCGCAGGCCAACATGCGCGTATAGAGAATGCTCGGGCAGACCGGGCCGAGATTCGAGGCATAGGCGCCGAGATTGGCGAAGGTGTGCACGCGGAGCCCGAGGAATTGACCGTCCTTGTCGAGCGCGAGGTCAGCATGGCTCGCATGGTCGCGCGATTGGATGTCGGAGAGGAACGCTTCGGTCCGGTCGCTCATCCAGCGCACAGGGCGGCCCACGCGCTTGGCCGCGACCAACACCAGGGCCTGTTCGCCATAGCTGACATACTTCATGCCGAAGCCGCCGCCGAGATCGTGCGCGATCACGCGGAGCTTCGATTTGTCGATGCCGAGCGCCTGGCAGGTGACCGTGCGCGTGTCGTAAACATGTTGCGCGTTGCTGATCAGCGTATAGCGCCCGCTTTCGGTGTCGTAGCTTCCGGCCGCGCCGCGCGGCTCGATCGGCATGGCGGCAATGCGGTTGTTCACCAAATCGACCGAGACAATTCGCGCGGCCTTGGCGAAGGCGGCATCGGTCTTTCCCTTGTCGCCATGATGCCAATTGAACGAGGTGTTGTTGGCGGCTTCGGAAAATATTTGCGTGGCCTTGGCGTTCGCGGCATCGGCTGTGCCGGCGATGGTGGGCAGCGGTTTATAGTCGATCTCAACCAAATCGGCGGCATCGCGCGCGGCGGCCACGCTGTTCGCGATCACCATCGCGACCGCCTCGCCGACATGGCGCACGCGGCCCTCGGCCAGCAGCGGATTGTGCGGATAGAACGCCGGCGTGCCGGGCGTGCGCTCAAGCTTGATCCAATTGCCCGCGATGCAGGGCAGGCCATTGACCTTCTCGGCCTTCATATCCTCAGCGGTCAGAATCGCGACGACACCGGGCGCCTTCGAGGCGGCCTTGATATCGACGCGGCGGATTTCGGCATGGGCGTGAGGCGAACGCACAAAGACCGCGTGAAGCGCTCCATCGAGCGCGACATCATCTTGGTAATTGCCGCGCCCGGTGAGGAAGCGATGATCTTCTTTTCGTCTGACCGGCTGGCCGATGCCGAACGCGCCCATCGATGACTCCTTGAGGTCTAGTGATTGTGGCTTTGTAAGATGGACCGTCCGATATCGCCGGTATCATATTCGCGTCCGACCTTGGTCAGCACGAGGGCGTGGGGAAAATCGAGCGGGCGCGCTAAGCCCTTGCGATCGAACGCGGCCCAGACGCTACGGTTGGTCAGGCCGGCGGCGTCGCGCCCGCTCACCACATGATGCCCGACATGGAAATGATCGCCATGGGCCACCGGCAGCTGATAAAGGGCCATTTCGCCGGTCGCCTCGTCGATCGGCCCGGGATTGGCCTCGGCCAAGGCCTGGAGAAGGGTCAGGGTCCGGAGCTGTAGTTTATTGAGGAGAAGCGGATTGTTGACGGGGGGCATGGCGCGCCTCACGGTGGACGGGAGCGGCAACTAAAGCAAATGGGGGAGACGGTGGCAACGGTAGCCATGATCGAATACTCGGACGCCACGCCCGAGGTCCGCGCAGTCTATGACGACATTATGCGGGTTCGCAAAACGGACTGGGTCAATAATTTCTGGAAGGTGTTGGCCAACCACCCGCCGACCCTGAAACGGACTTGGGATAGCGTCAAGGAGGTGATGGCGCCGGGCGCGCTCGACCCTTTGACCAAGGAACTGATCTACATCGCGGTCAGCGCCAGCAATGCCTGCGAATATTGCGTGCGGTCGCACACCGCCAATGCGCGCGCCAAGGGCATGACGCCCGCCATGCAGGGCGAATTGATGGCGGTCGTGGGCATGGCGAACGAGACCAACGCGCTGGCCAATTTCTATCGCGTCGATGTTGATGAGGCGTTCATGGTGCCGCCATGAGGGGACGCCGCCTTGCCCTCGCGCTGATCATGTTGATCCTGGGTGGCTCGGCAGGCTGGGCCGCCGACGATCCCTCGGACGTCGAACGCACCTGGCAGGCCGGGCTGGTGTTTCTGCCTGGCGAATCCGAGCCGGTGAAGCTCGCGGCGCTCGATGGGGCCGCCGAGGCTGCGCGCGGCGGGCGCCGCCCAGCGATCGTCTATATGCATGGCTGCGACGGGCTCAGCGTCTACACCGCGCTGACCGGTCGCTTTCTCGCCGCGGTCGGTTACGTCGTGGTGATGCCGGACAGCTTCGCCCGACTTGATAAGCCGAAAAGTTGCGATGTGGCGACCATTACCGGAGGCCTCCACCGCGCGGTGCTGGGCTGGCGTCATGCCGAGGCCGCTAACGCGATCCGGCGCACGCGTGCGCTGCCCTTTGTTCAGCCGGATAGCATCATTCTCATGGGCCTGAGCGAAGGTGGCGTCACGACCGCGACGTTCACGGGCGAGCCTGTCCGCGCGCGCATCGTTGAAGGCTGGGCGTGCCACGCCGGCTGGCCGGAATATCGGGGTCTCGCCGCGCCGGCCGGTGAGCCGGTTCTGGCGCTGCTCGGCGCCGATGATCCGTGGTTTACCCTGCCGGCGCTGAAGGGCGATTGCGGTGCGTTCATGACGTCGGAGAACGGCAGCCGCTCGATCGTCTACAAGGCGCCGCATTTACTTGCGCCCTATCATTATTTGACTTGGCACGTCGAGCCGTTGACGGCCATCCTCGAATTCCTGAACCGCGTGCAGGCTATGAACCGCTGAGGCAAGGCCCATGTCCAGACTCGTTGGTGTTGAAATCGAGAACGCCGTCGCCATTGTCACATTGAACCGACCCGAGGCGCTGAACGCGCTCAACATCGAGCTCGCCAAGGCGCTTGCGGACGCGGTGCTGGGCGTTGAGGCGGATGGGGCCGTGCGTTGCGTGGTGATCCGGGGTGCGGGCGGTCACTTCATGGCGGGCGGCGATCTTAAATTCTTCAAGGCGGTGCTGGCGGAACCCGCTTCCGAGCGGCGGCGCTTTTTTCGCGCGATGGTCGAGACCGTGCACCCGACCATGATCGCGCTCAGGCGCATGAATAAGCCGGTGATCGCTTCGGTCGAGGGCGCGGCGGCCGGCTTTGGAATGAGTTTGATGCTGGCCTGCGACCTCGCCATCGCGGCCGAGAGCGCCTATTTCAGCCTCGCTTATGTCAATATCGGCACGAGCCCCGATGGCTCGGGCACGTTCTTTTTGCCGCGGGTGGTGGGGGCAAGGCGCGCGATGGAGATCGCGCTTTTGGGCGAGCGGTTCGATGCCAAGCGCGCGCTCGAGCTTGCTCTGATCAATCGCGTGGTGCCGGCCGAGGCGTTGCAAGCGGAAACCATGAAGCTCGCTTTGAGGCTTGCCAATGGCCCGACGCTTGCGATCGCCGCGACCAAGCGGCTCTTGAATCGCGCGCTTGAGATGCCGCTCGAAGCGCAGCTCGAGGCCGAAGCGGCGTCGTTCTCGGCCTGCGCGGCGAGCGATGATTTCGTCGAAGGGATCAATGCCTTTATCGAAAAACGCAAGCCGGCCTATCGTGGGAAATAGTCCGCCATTGGCTTGACCGCGGCAGGGTTTATTGACCAAGCTCAGGGCCGAAAGCCGATGGCCCGCGCGGTGGCCGCCGATGCACAAACGGGGAGGGATATCCACCATGCGCACCAGCGAGAAACGCGTTCTGACGACCCATGTCGGCAGCCTGCCGCGCCCGAAAAAACTCGCCGATCTCTTGATCGCGCGCGATCACGGCCGGAAGGTGAATGAAAAGGCGCTGTTCCGCGAGGTCGAGGCGGCGACCGATTGGGTGGTTAAAAAGCAGATCGAGAGCGGCATCGACATCGGCAATGACGGCGAAGAAGCGCGCGTCGGTTTTCAGACCTATGTGATCAACCGCATGTCGGGTTGGGGCGGCACCTCCAAGCGCAAATTGCCGACCGATATGACGGTGTTTCCGAAATATGCCGACATGTTCACGCAGCGCATCTGGAGCACGGAATCAGAACGCCCGCGCGTGTGGAACGCGCCGCAGGCGGTGACCGCGGTAAAGTACGAGCCGGATTTGAAGGACGTCAAGTTCGAGATGGGGATTTTTGCCGACTCGCTGAAGCGCAGCCGCAAGAAATTCGCCGAGACCTTCGTGACCGCGGCCTCGCCCGGCATCGTCACCACGACCATGCTGCGCGCCGCGAAGAACCCGGCCTATAAGACCGACAAGGACTATGTTCTGGCGGTCGCGAAGGAACTCAAAGGTGAATACGAATACATCGTGAAACAAGGGCACATTCTGCAGATCGATGCGCCCGATCTCGCGATGGAGCGGCAGTTTATGTATCAGGGCCGGCCGCTCAAGGAATTTCTGAAACGCGTCGAGCTGCATATTCAGGCGATGAATATCGCGCTGGAAAACATTCCGGCGTCGAAGGCGCGGCTCCATGTTTGCTGGGGCAATTGGGATGGCCCGCACATCGATGACGTCGAGCTTGAGCCGCTATTGCCGCTGCTCTACGAGGCCAAGGTCGGCGCGCTCTCGCTCGCGTGCGCCAATCCGCGTCACCAACATGATTGGCATGCGATCAAGGCGAACCCGCTACCCAAATCGATGGTCCTGATTCCCGGCCTGATCGATGTGACGACCAATTATCTCGAACACCCGATCGCGATCGCCGATCGGATTTGCAAATTTGTCGAGGTCATGGGCGATCGGGAGCGCGTGATCGCGGGTGCCGATTGCGGTTTTTCGACCTTCGCCAATTATGTGATGGTTGCCGAGGACGTGGTGTGGACGAAGCTCAAAATGCTGAGCGAGGGCGCCGCGATCGCCACCAAGCGGCTCTATAGCTAAAGCAAGGCGGCGAGACAAAGGCGATGGATCTCGGCCTCGCGGGCAAGCGCGCGCTGATCACTGGGGCCACGCGCGGCATTGGCCGCGCGATTGCCGAGCATCTGGCGGCCGAGGGCTGCCATGTTGCGCTCTGCGCGCGCGATGCCGCGCAGGTGAAGGCCATGGTCGAGGCGTTGAAGACGCGGGGCGTCAAGGCTACGGGCCGCGCGTTTGATGTGACCGATGAGGCGGCGCTTCGGGGCTGGATCGCGGAGGCGGATCGCGCGCTCGGTGGGCTCGACATTTTGGTGCCGAATGTCAGCGCGCTCAGTGGGGCGGTGACGCCAGGCGAAAAATCATGGCGCCTGGGGTTTGAAATCGACGTGCTCGCGACGGTCCGCACGGTCGAGGCCGCGCTGCCGTTTTTGGAAAAATCGAAAGCCGGCGCGATTGTGGGGATCGCGAGCGCGGCGGCGGTCGAGTTCTTCGGCGGCGTCCGGCCCTATAATTAGGTCAAGGCGGCGCTGATCAATTATTTGTCGAACCTCGCCCATGCCCTGGCGCCCAAAAATATTCGGGTCAATTCTGTATCGCCCGGCACGATCTATTTCGAGGGCGGGGTTTGGCATCAGCGTCAGACCGAAGCGCCGCAAATCTATGAGATGGCGCTGCAGCGGAACCCGATGGGCCGCATGGGGACGCCCGATGAAGTGGCCAAGGCGGTTGCGTTCCTCGCGAGCCCGGCGGCCAGCTTCATCACCGGCACCAATCTCATGGTTGATGGTGCCATGACCCAGCGCGTGCAGTATTAGAGGTCTCTCTGGCCGGGTAGCAAGGCACGAAGCGCACCCGGCCGCGTGAGCGATTGCACGCGTCATCTCGGTGCTGCACCATTGGGCGCGGCAAGGCGCGCTAAACGCCCTCGGCAATCTCAGGGAGAACAAGCATGGCGGACAAAGAAATCTTGGTTTGCTTGAACACGCATTTCGATTCGGTATCGCTCTGGCTCGGCTCGTTCGGCGGCGAGGATTCGCCGTGCGATATTTCGCGCGGCGTGCATGCGGCGAGGCTCGGCACGCCGCGTCTGCTCGACCTCTATGACAAATATCAAATCAAGGGAACGTGGGACATCACGGGCCATTCGATCGAGAGCTTCTCGAAAGAAGCGGAGATGGTCGTGAAAGCCGGTCATGAGATCGGTCTGCACGGCTATTCGCACGAGAACCCGCTCGCCATGTCGAAGGAGCAGGAATCGGCGGTGCTCGACAAGACCTTCGCGCTCACCAAGCAGCTCAGCGGCAAGGACCCCAAGGGCTACACCGCGCCCTGGTGGGAGCTCAGCAAAAATACGATCGATCTTCTGATCGCCAAGGGCATCGAATATGACCACAGCCTGATGGAAGACGATCACTCGCCCTATTATCTCAGGCGCGACGATAGCTGGACCAAGATCGACTATTCGAAGCCGGCCGATAGTTGGATGAAGCCGTGGAAGCCGGGGTCGCAAACCAAGCTCGTCGAAATTCCGTGCAGCTGGTATTTGGACGACGCGCCGCCCGTTCTGTTCGTGAAGAAGTTCCCGAACAGCCATGGCTGGGTCAGCCCACGCCATTTGGGCGAAATGTGGCAGGATCAGTTCGACTGGGTCTATCGCAATTATGATTGGGGCATTTTCAACATGTGCCTCCACCCCGATGCCTCGGGCCACCCGCAAATGCTCATGATGCTCGAGCGGCTGCTCGATCATATGCGCCACCATGACGGTATTCGGTTCGTCACGCTCAAGCAGATCAGCGACGAGTTCAAGAAGCGCAATCCGCAGAAATAAGCCTTAGTCTGGGAGACAGTGTTACAACGGCGCCCTTGGGAGGGGCGCCGTGTTTTTCCTAGGCAGCGGCGCGGTCGCGCCGGCCAGGTCTTGTTGAGGCTTGGTTTTAAGCGGCGGCGGAGCGGTCGGTCTCGCCGGCCAGGCGGTTGAATAGGGCGAGCGAGTCGAGAATACGCGCCTGGGTCAAATCGCGCACGATAAAGACGATGCGCGAGCGGCGATCATCATCGGGCCAAGCCGCGAGATGAAACGGCGGGTGCACGATGTGCTGGACGCCGTTGATCACGACCGGCGTATCGACACCCGCCACGTTCAAAATCCCTTTGACCCGCAGCACGTTCTGCCCGTGCGTGTGGAGCAGCATGGTCAGCCAAATGCCAAACACGGTCCAATCGAGCGGTTGGTCGTAGGTGAGGCAAAAGGAATGGATGTGGGCGTCGTGGCGGCTGCGATCCACGGGCGAATGGTGGTGGTCGTCGGCGGCCTCGCGCGCTTCTTCGGCCAGCCAGCGGGCGACGTCTTGCCCCTTGCGGCTTGGGTCATAAAGATCGGCGGTCAACAGCGCCTCGACATCGAGCGCGCCGAATTTGGCCACGATGATTTCCGCCGCCATGTTGAGCGTCTTCAAGCGTGCCCTCAAGCGGTCAATATCGGCCGGCGTCGCGAGGTCGGTCTTGGTCAGGACCAGCCGATCGGCGACGGTCGCCTGTTTGAGCGCCTCGTCGAATTCATCGAGTTGGCTCAAGCCGTTCACAGCATCGACGGTCGAGATGATCGTGCCAAGGCGGTAATGATAGCGCAGCTGGGTATCGGCCATCAGCGTGTACATGATGGGCGAGGGATCGGCGAGGCCCGTGGTCTCCACGACGATGCGTTCAAAGGCGGGGATCAACCCCTTCGCGCGCTTTTCGTGGAGCTCGAGAATGGCGTTCTTCAGGTCGTCGCGGATGGTGCAGCAAATGCAGCCGCTTGAGAGCAAGACGGTGTCTTTGTCGATTGTTTCTACCAGCTGGTGATCGATGCCAACTTCGCCGAATTCGTTGATCAATACGGCCGCGTTCTTGAGTGCCGGATGCTTCAGCATGTGGTTGAGCAGGGTGGTCTTGCCGCTGCCAAGAAAGCCGGTCAGGACAAAGATCGGGGTCAGCGTGCTATAGGCGGTCATGGCGTGGGTTGCACGCTGATTTTCGCGCGCAAAAAATCGAGCAGCTCGGGGTCGAGCGGATCGGTCGGCTTCTGCGCGATGTTCTCGACCGTCGTCCAAATCTGGGGCAGATAATTCACGATCTCGCTGCGCCCGCGCAGGCTATTGACAACATAGTTTTCAGTCATCCAATCGGCGACCTTGCAGCCATAGAATTCGAGGATCTTGTTGACCAGGGCAACGCGGCCATTGCGTTGCAGGCGCCAGTCGCGCCCACCCGAGACACGCTCGCTCTCGCCCGCATTGGTGCCGGTTTCGGTCCAATGCGGAATGCCGGAAAAGACGGCGCAAAACGCACACATGGTTCGGCCTCGTCAGACCCCTGCCGCTCAATCGTGGTCGGCGCCCCGGGGATGGCATGATCAACGGATATTGTTTAAGGGCCTTGGGGTGCGCTATGTCAAGGTCAAGCAGACCCGGTCACCGGGCGTTCATGATCGCGACCATGCAATGGGGGGAGAGCGCAGATGGCAAAGGCCAAGGCGGCCAAGGCAGTTCGCAACGAAAATCTCAACATCGCGGGTCTGCGCGCACCGGTCGAACTATGCATCGACACTTGGGGCGTGCCGCATATTCGCGCAAAAAACCTGAGCGATCTTTTTTTCGCCCAAGGCTTTAACGCCGCGCGCGACCGCCTCTGGCAGATCGATTTGGCACGGAAGCGCGGGCTTGGCCTGTTGGCCGGCGATTTTGGCCCCGGCTATTTGGCGCAAGATCGTGCCGCGCGGCTCTTCCTTTATCGCGGCGACATGAAAAAGGAATGGCCGTGCTATGGCAAGGACTCGAAACAAATTTGCACGGCCTTCGCCAAAGGCATCAACGCCTATATCGATTTGATCGAGAAACAGCCAAAGCGCCTGCCGCCCGAATTCGTCGCGCTCGGCACGCGCCCGCAGCGCTGGAAGGTCGAAGACGTCGTACGCATTCGCTCGCACGCCTGGATGCGCAATATCTTGGCCGAGGTGATTCGCGCCAACATCATGGCCAATGCCGACCCCGAAACGGATTTGCTGCGGCAAAATCTCGAACCCATGATCAAGCCAAAGGTCGAGAAGGGCATCGACCTCAAGGCGATCCCGCTCAAGGTGCTCGACAATTATCGCCTCGCCATCACGCCGGTCGCCTTCAGCCAGGACCGGCTCGGCGCCAAAGTCGAAGAGGCCTGGTCGTGGACCAAGGTGACGCCGCTCGCCGAAGTGATCCGCGACACCACGATGCAAGGCTCGAACAATTGGGCGATCTCCGGCAAGCGCACCGCGACGGGGCGCCCCATTCTGGGCAGCGACCCGCACCGCCTGCACGCGATTCCATCGCTGCGCTATTTGGTGCATCTAACGGCGCCGGGCTTCGATGCCATCGGCACGGGCGAAGCGGTCTTCCCCGGCATCGTGATCGGCCATAATGGCGAGGCCGCGAGCGGCCTCACGCTCTTCTTTGGGCCGGATGAAGAGGATCTCTATGTTTATCAGACCGACCCGAACAACGCGGACCGCTATCAATATAAGGGTCGCTATGAAGCGATGAAAATCGTCAAGGAGCGCGTCTCGGTCAAAGGTGCCGCGGACCAAACGCTGACACTCAAATTCACGCGCCATGGCCCGGTCATCTTCGAAGACACCAAACGCAATCTCGCTTTTGCCGTGCGGACGCTGTGGACCGATCCCGGCACCACCGCCTATGGCGCGAGCCTGATCTCGATGCGGACGCGGAGCTTCGATGATTTTCGTGAGGCGATGAAGAAATGGGCCGTGCCCGCGATCAGTCAGGTTTATGCCGATCGCAAGGGCGATATTGGGTGGATCACGGCGGGCTTTACGCCGATCCGCAAGACTTATGACGGGCTCCTACCAGCGCCGGGCGATGGGCGGTTCGAGTGGAGCGGCTGTGTCAAACCCGATCACATGCCGTGGGTGAAGAATCCGAAGAAGGGGTTCGTCACCACCTCGAATGAAATGAACGTGCCGGCGGATTGGAAACACATCAAACGCCCGATTGGCTATGAATGGTGGGAGCCCTCGCGCGCGCGGCGCATTCAAGGTGTGCTCAAGGGTCAGCCGAAGCATAGCGTGGGCGATTCAATGGCGCTGCAAACCGACGTGTATTCAAAGCCGGCCGAGCGCTTGAAGCCGCTGCTCAAAAAGCTCAAAAGCGGCGAGGCGGAAATTAGTAAGGCGCTCGCTTTGCTCGCCAAATGGGACAATCAACTCGAGGCCGATAGCGGGCCCGCCGCGCTTTTTGAAATCTGGTGGGCCAAACATTTGAAACCAACTTTGTTAACCCAGCTTGTGCCCAATGATGCCGCGCGCGCGCTGATCGTGCCGGGCGATGTCGAGAGCATATTGCAGGCGCTTGAGAAACCGGGGCGGGGTTTTGGGGCGGATGCAAGAGTTGCGCGCGATCGGCTCTTGCTCGCAACACTGGGGTCGGCCTATCGCGATTGTGTCCAGCGCATGGGCGATGATGCGAAGACCTGGCAGTGGGGCAACATCCATCACGGCTTCTTCGAGCATGCGTTGAGCGCGATTACCGACAAGGCGGATCGGGCCACAATCAATGTCGGGCCGCTGGCCAAGGGCGGTGGCGATTCGACGCCGATGATGGCGGCCTATCGCCCGATGGATTTTCGCGTGACGCTCGGCGCTTCGGTGCGCATCGTCATCGATGTCGGCGATTGGGATAAGAGCAAGTGGATCAATTCGCCCGGTCAATCGGGCGACCCGCGCTCGCCGCATTATCGCGATCTCGCGCCGCTTTGGGCCAAGGGCCAATATGTGCCGATGCTCTATAGCGCGGCGGCGGTCGACAAGGTGACCAAGCAGCGCATCGTGCTGAAGCCGAAGCGTTAGGGCGGCGCGCTCAAATCGCCCCAGCTCGCGACACGCTCGATGCGACAAGCGATCACGGGCAGGGGATCAAGCGCCATTCTGGCATATTGCTTGTAGCGGGCACGAAGGAGTGTTTGCGCCTGGTCATGCTCGACGCCGTCGGGCAAAAGTTCGGCGCGGCCATCGAGGCGAACCCAGGCGAGCCGCGCCCAATCCTCGTCATAGCGATCGGCCATCAGCGCGATTCGCGGGTTCTCCGCGATGTTGCGTAAGCGCTTGAGCCGAGAGAGGCCGCCCTGTTTCGGCTTTTCATCGATGGTCGAATAGAGCGTGTCGCCGGCAAACGCGAAACAGACCGGCACAATATGCGGAATGCCGGATCGATCGGCGGTCGCGAGATGAACGACGCGAAAGCGGGTCAGGAAATTTCGCGCGGCATCGGCGATGATCACGCGCCGCGCTCCCGAGCCGAGCTCTAGGCCCTGATCCAGGTTTCCGAGAACGCCAGCATCGCGGTGGTGATGGTGTGGCCGGCGATCTCGCGTGGCACGGGCTTGCCTGCCAAAGCGCGACCGTTCACTTCGATCGTGGCGCTTTGACAACCCACGAACAGGCTCGGCATGTGATGTTTACCGGTGGCTGATTTGTCGGGCGGCACGGCGAAACAGAACGGCTTGCCGAGGCCGCTCCAGGTCAACCGCGCATTCAGATCGCCGGACTTGACCGTTTCGCTATAGCTCGAGGCCGGATCGCCCGAGGCCGCCACGCGATCGAGCGGCCGATAGGTGAGGTGCGTGAGACTGGCCAGACCCTTGAAGGCACCAAAATTACTGACATAGTCGCTGACCAAATAACGCGCGAGTTTTTCGTTGTCGGTGATGCAGTAATTCGCGCGCTCCGCCGGCGGATTGGCATCGTGCGGCGATTGCATGAGCACAAGGGCATGGCCGCGCCCGAAGGGCGAAAGTACGACACGGAAGAAACTAGCCAGCGCGACGAACGGGCCGTCGGGCTTTTCCTTCAAATAAATACCGGGGTTCTCGCCCGACCATTCGACGGTGCCGGCAAAGATGATCGTATCAGCCATGAAATCCTCCCTAGTTCCGCCTGTAGCGCCATGTTAGCTCATGGGCGGCGTCCGCGAACCTGGTTTGCGGGCACGATCGGCAAAGAGGGCGGCCTCTAAGATGGTCAGCTTCGGTTTGTTTTGTCTGATGGGCTATAGCGAGCGCGGTACGGCGGTCGCGGATGTGCTTACTGATACCGTCGAGTTGGTGCGCCGTGCCGAGGCGGCGGGCTTTGAGGCCGCCTGGTTCGCCGAACACCATTTTTCGAATTATTGCGTTTGCCCGTCGCCGCTCTTGATGGTCAGCCATTGCGCGGCTGCGACATCGCGTATCAAGCTCGGCCCGGCCGTGCTCGTCGTGCCGCTCTACCATCCGATCAGGCTGTTGGCCGAGATCGGCATGATTGCGGCGCTCTGCCGCGACCGGCTTTGGCTCGGCATTGGGAGTGGCTATCAGCCCTTTGAGTTTGAGCGTTACCAGGCCGATCTCGGGCAATCGAAGGAGCGGCTCGATGAATTTCTCGCGCTAATGGACTTGGCTTTCACGAACGAGACCTTTGCCTATCAGGGGCGCTTCACGTCGATCCCCCAAGCGAGTATCAGCACGCGACCGACCCAATTGCCGCCGATTTGGCTCGCGGGCGATTCCGAGGCCACGCATCGGCTCGCCGCGCGCCGTGGCTTCGTGCCGATCATCACAGGCCGCGCTCAAGGCCCCGATTATTTGGCCGCTCAGCGCGCGCGCATCGATGCGTCGTTCGCGCACGAGGGGATGGCTGATCGGCCGCATCCGCTCGGTATTTTACGCTTTCTTTGCGTGACGGAGCGTGCGGAAGAAGCCCGCGACTATCTCATCAACGTGCGTCATCAATTGCGCCTTGCCGCGGCGTTGCGCAATCGCCAGCAAAGGATGGATGGCGGCATGTTGGTCGCGCAGCCGGTGGAGAACGAGGCGTCGCTCGATGAGATGGCGGCGAATTTGGCGGTCGGCGATGTCAAAACGGTCGCGGCGCGCCTGGCGGCTGATATCCGGGCCTCCGCCGCCACGCATGTGATGCTAAATATTCAAACCCTAGGCTCGACCATGGCGCAGGCGCGCCGAACTATCGATTTGTTTGGGCGTGAGATACGACCGCGTATTGAGCGGGCGCTTGGCGGTTTGGCCCGCTAATTCGCGAGCAGCGCGCGGATTGAGTTGCCGAGAAACTCATTACAGGCGGGATCGATGCCAGCCTCCGAGAGATGGCCCCAGGGCCCGGGGATGGGGCGGAGCTCGGCATTGGGCAGGCGTGCGGCCTCCCACGCCATGTCGGTGGGCGGAAAATAGAGATCGGTCTCGCCGGGGCTCAGCATTGCCTTGGCGCGGATCGCGCGCAGCGCGCGGTCGAGATCGCCGTCGAAGCCCGGCGTCTTGGCGATGTCGGCGGTCTGCCACGTATGCAATTGGGTGAGGAGGTTATTGGCATCGAGCCTGAGCCAGAACGCCTCCCAGAAATCGACCAGAAAGCGATCGACATCGGCGAAGCCCATGCGCCTATAGAGCCCCTCGCGATAAAAAGCCTGCGAGAGCGCCCAACCGGCCCAGACGCGAGCCATGGCGTGCATGCCGGTTTCGGGCGGCTTGTCATAATCGCCGCCTCTGAATGCCGGATCGGCCAGGAGCGCCGCCTTGGCGCCCGCGAGAAAAACGTAACAATGTGGGCTGACCCTGGCCGCGCCGCAACACGGCGCGATGCGCTCGACCAGGCGGGGATAGGCCAAGCCCCATTGATAGGCTTGGAACGCGCCCATCGAGCCGCCGATCGCGAGCTGGATGCGCGTGACGCCGAAATGCTCGGTCAATAGTCGATGTTGGGCGCGCACATTGTCCTGAATCGAGATGGCCGGGAAACGACCACGGTCGAACGGCGCCGGCGTGTTCGAGGGCGATGACGACAATCCATTGCCGAACAGACTCGGCGCGATGACGAAATATTTCCGCGTATCGAGCGGGCGATCATCGCCGATCAACCATTCGAGATCACTGTGTGTGCCGGTGAACCAGGTTGGGAAGACGATGACATTGTCGCGCGCCGCGTTGAGCGTGCCGTAGGTTGCGTAAGCAAGACGCGCCTTTGGCAGGGTAAGGCCGCTATCGAGCGCGAACGCGCCGAGCTCAAATAATTGATGAGGCGTCACGTCGCTCAAAGCGCCGCCATGCCGCCGTCGACCATATAATTGCCGGCGGTAACAAAACTTGCTTCGTCGGAGGCCAAGAACGCGATCATCGGCGCGATCTCATTGGGTTCCGCGCGGCGGCCGAGCGGTGTGAATTTGATCAGCATCTCGGCTTCTTCCGCCGTAACGCCGCGCGACATGGGCGTATCGACATAGCCGGGCAAGAGACAATTCACGCGGATATTGTGCGGCGCATAGGTGACGCCGGCATTTTTCGAGAGCATCACGGCCGCGCCCTTGGAGGTTTGATAGGCCACGTTATTGGCCACGCCCGACCAACCCCAGACCGAGGAGACGTTGATAATCGCACCGCCGCCGAGCTTGATCATGCTCGGGATCACGGTCTTCATGCCGAGGAACATGCCAAGTACGTTGCTCTCGAACGCGGCCATCATGGCATCGATGGTTTCTTCGTGGACGGGGCGGCCGCTGCCGAGCGCGCCGGCATTGTTGACGAGCACATTGGGGGCGCCGAACGTCTTAATGCAGGCGGCGAGGCCGGCGCTCCAGGCTTGTTCGCTCCGAATATCCAAAATCTCGAAACGCATCGTGTCGCGATGCGCGGCCAGCAGCGCCACGAGCTCAGTGCCGGGCTCCTTGATGTCGGCCGCCAAAACCTTGGCGCCCTCGCTCAGAAATAGGCGCGCCGTCGCGGCGCCAATCCCGGTCGATGCCCCGGTGATGATCGCGATCTTGCCCTCAAGCCGTCCAGCCATGGCGCCAACCCTCTGCATTCCAAACTATTCTTCTAGCCGCCGGCGCCGGCCATGCGCCGCGAGCGACCGCGCCGGGCCCGGACGCCGGCCTTCTGCGGCACAAGGCGCCCCGCCAGGAATTCGATCGCGATCACGGTCAAGAGCAGCGAGCCGGTGACCAATTGCACGAGCGAGGCTGATGTACCGCGCGCGGCCAAGCCCGATACCACCACCGCCAAGATCGCCACGCCAAACGCCACGTTCAAGACCGTGCCGCGCCCGCCATAAAGACTGATGCCGCCCAGGAGACAAGCGGCCGCGCCGGTCAACAACAGATCGTCATAATTTTGCGGCGCGGCGCTGCCGCCACGCGCTGCCGCGAGGGCGCCAGCCAGGCTCGCGCAGCCCGATGAGATCGCGAAGCTGATGGTCAGGGTGCGCACGCGCGGCACGCCGGCGGCGATCGCTTCGTTGCGCGCGCCGCCAATGGCATAAATCTCGCGGCCCCAGCGCGTATAAGTGAGGAACAGCCAGGCCATCACGAACATGAAGAGCGCGATGATGCTACTGATCGAGAAAATCCAAAAGCGTTCGAGTAGCGGATCGGTGATTTCGAAATTCTCGATGATGATCGGCTCGTGACGACTGAAAATATAGGTCAGGCCGCGTAGCATGATTAGTGTGCCGATGGTGAAGACCAACGACGAGATACCGAGGCGCCCGATCACGATGCCTTGCAGCGCGCCGAATACGACGCCGCACGCGGTCGCGATCGCGATACAGCCGATCAGGCCGGTCGAGGAGGTTAGCACCGTAATGATGGCGGCCAGTGCCGCCATCGAGCCGACCGAAAGGTCGAATTCGCCGGCAATCAGCGTCACCGCCAAGCCCAGCGCGACGAGGCCGACGAGCGAAAAGCCCTCGAGCACGGAATAGACGCTGGCCTCGCCCCGAAAGGTCGGTGTGAGGACCGAAATTACGATCCAGGTGACGATCAAGGCCGCGAGCGGGAGCGCGTAGGGGCGCGACCAAAGCAAGATACTCTTGATCATCGGCGCACGCCCCGGCGGCGCAACAAATCGAGCAACACCACGGCCGCCGCCACCACCGCGCCTTGGATCGCGAGGCGCCCGCCTGGGCTGAAATCATTCAGCACCATCATGTTTGAGATCACCGAGATCAGGAGCGCGCCCGCGGCCGAGCGGAGCGGCGAGCCTTGGCCGCCGCCGATTGCCGTGCCGCCCACCAAGAGTGCCGCGATCGCGTTGATGGTGAGATTGGGGAAGGATTTGGCGGTCGCCTCGCCAAAGGCCGCGCCCTCTAAGATGCCGGCAATGGCGAGGCCGATTGAGAAGATCGCGAACACCACGACCGTGACCCGCGTGAAGGAAATGCCGCTGATCTCGGCGGTCGCGCGATTGGCGCCGACCAGGATGGTTTCGCGGCCCGTGACGGTGCGCGACATCATGAGCGTGAGCAGCGCGGTAAAGACGACGAACACCACAATGACGATCGGTATGCCGATCACACCGCCGCCACCCCAGGTGGCGGGGTGATCGCCGACATTCACGATACGGCCTTCGGTCGCCTCGGACACCACGCCGAACAAGAT
>SHWC01000019.1 GCA_009691045.1 Alphaproteobacteria bacterium
GCCGAAGCCGCAGGTTCTCCTTCTCCAGATCATTCATCCGCCGCGCCTGATCGGTCTTCAGACCGCCATATTCCTTGCGCCAGCGATAGTAGGTCTGCTCGCTGACCGCGATCCGACGACACGCACCCCCCGTCGTCCCGCCTTGCGCTAGAATAATCTCGGCCTCGCGCAGCTTACTGATAATCTCCTCAGGCCCGTGCTTCTTGCCCATTTGTCTTCTCCTTCAGGGTCCAGACTAAAATAGTCGATGGACCACTCTGAAGGGGGCAGATCACTGCCGTGACCTCGGCGTTTTTCTAGGTCGGTCGTTCACTCCGATCAGTTGGTTTCGGCCATCGCCCGAATAAGGTCGAGGGCCACATCGACGGTCGCGTGACGCACGGCCGCGCGGTCGCCCGGAAAAACGTGGCGTGCCGGCCGCATGGCCGCGCCGCGCCGGGCGCAGGCAAAGTGAACCAGACCGACGGGCTTTTCCGCGCTGCCGCCGCCCGGGCCCGCAATGCCCGTGACCGCGACCACGATATCGGCGTTCGAACGGGCGAGAGCGCCCTCCGCCATGGCGCGCGCAACCTCGGCGCTGACCGACCCCAAACGCACAATCAAATCGGGTGCCACGCCGAGCACTTCCGTTTTGGATGCGTTCGAATAGGTCACGAAGCCGCGGTCAACGACATCGGACGAACCGGCGATTCCGGTCAGACACCCGATGATCAAACCGCCTGTGCACGATTCCGCCGTTGCAAGTCTGAGCCCACGCGCCCGGCATGTTTCGAGCACCATGGCCGCCTTTTGGTCGAGTGGAGTGAGTACGCTCATGGCCCGATCCAAATCCATATGTTCCACAAAATGACCGCCGCCATCGCGCCGGCCAGCACATCATCGGCCATCACGCCGAAGCCGCCTTTGAGCCGACGGTCGAGCAGGCTGATCGGCCAGGGCTTGATCACGTCGAACAGACGGAATAACGCAAAGCCGAGCGCATAGGCCATGATATCGGGCGGCACCAGCGCGAGCGCGAGCCACTGCCCAACCACCTCATCGACCACGATCGCGCCGGGATCGGCAATGCCGCGCGTTTGGGCGTAGCGGCCTGCGGCCCACGTGCCACACAGAAACAGCGCGACGAGCGCAATCGCCAAGCCGAGCAGGCCCAAATAATGCACGATCACATACGCCAAGGGCACCGCAACGAGCGAGCCATAGGTGCCCGGCGCGCCAGGAATGAGGCCAATGCCGAACCACGTGGCAAGCAGCGCATCGGGCGAAGCGCTGCGCGCTCGTCGCCGAAAGAGGTGTCGCGCTGCGTTCAAGACCGTGAAGCCGGAGGCAAGAGGAGCGTGGCGATCGCCTGGGCCGCCAACCCTTCGCGCCGACCGGTGAAGCCAAGCTGCTCGGTCGTTGTGGCCTTCACGCTGACACGGTCAGGCGTCACGCCGAGCAAATCGGCGATCCGCTCGATCATTGCCGCGCGATGTGGCCCGATCTTGGGTCGCTCGCAGATCATCGTGATATCGACATGCGTGATGGTCGCGCCGCGTTGACGTGCGAGACCCGCCGCGTGGCGAACGAAAAGCGCGGAATCGGCGTTGCGCCATTTCGGGTCGCTCGGCGGAAAGTGACTGCCGATATCGCCCGCGCCGAGCGCGCCAAGCACCGCATCGACCAGCGCGTGGAGCCCCACATCGCCATCCGAATGCGCCAGCACCCCGGCCTCATGCGGCACACGCACGCCGCACAACATGACGTGGTCCCCGGGGCCGAAACGATGCACATCGAAGCCAGTGCCGGTGCGCGGCTCTAAGGTCGTCATGGCGGACTTCTCGTCTGGTTTCGCGAGGGCTGATGCCGCGCGGCGCAGATCCTCAGGCGTTGTGATCTTAAGATTAGCCTCTTCGCCCTCGACCAGCACCACGGTCAACCCATTTCGCTCGGCGACTTGCGCGTCATCGGTCAATTCAGGCCCCTCGGCCGCCGCCCGGTGCGCGCGCAATATGGCCTCGAAGCGAAAGCCTTGCGGCGTTTGGGCACGCCACAGGCCTTGGCGATCGAGCGTCGTCGCGATCTGGCCCTGAACGCCTTCGCGCTTCAGCGTATCGGTCACGCGGAGTGCGGCGATGGCGCCATCATTCTTGGCCAAGGCCTCGATGGTACGATCGATGATGGCGCCAGAGACCAAAGGGCGGGCGCCATCGTGGATCAGCACGAGAGCGGGCGCTTGCGCGTTAAGATTCTCAAGACCGAGGCGAACCGAATCCTGACGCCGCGCGCCGCCATGGACCGGCGGGAGCAATTTTTTCGCGATGGCGTCGGGTAGGCCCGTGATGGAGGCCGCATAGAGCGCCATATCATCGGGATGGATCGCGACCTGTAAGAGGTCAATGCGGCGATGGCTGCCAAGCGCGCGAAGCGTATGGTGCAAAACTGGTCGGCCGCGCAGGTCCAGATATTGTTTCGGTATCGATGCCCCCACGCGGTGGCCACGGCCTGCGGCGACGATCAGGGCTGCGACGCCTAGCATCTTTGGTCCTCGGCTCGGGAATCGGATGGCGAAGCGAAGCTACAGGGGGGCGCCTTGATTGCCAATGCCGCGCCCGGGGCAACGCTGCTAAGCTTGGCGCATGAGCGACGAACGATCTTCCGCACCACCCGAATGGCACGCGGCGCTTGATGCGGCCTTGGCGCGCATCACGGCACGCGGCGGTCAACCGAAGCCATTTGACGTCGTCTTGACCCATGGCAGCGCGCGGATCGGCGTCTATGCGCCGCGCGGCGTTGATCCCCAACAACCGCACGATCAAGACGAGGTCTATATCGTAGCGCGCGGTTCCGGCGTCTTTCTGAACGGTTCGACGCGCGTGCCCTTTGAGCCCGGCGATATGCTGTTCGTGCCGGCGGGTGTGGCGCATCGGTTCGAAAATTTCAGCGATGATCTGGCGCTCTGGGTCGTGTTCTACGGCCCCAAGGGTGGCGAAGAGGCCTGACATTGGGGATTGCCGCAGCGCAACATCAGGGCTAGGATTTGCTTAGTTTTTGAGCAGATCTGGCTGGTGCTTAATTCATGACCACGGCGCAATCGCTCCTTCATTACCTACCGGACGCCCCTGAGCGGATTTCTGTGCCTATGTTGGCGGAACCGATCTTGGCGGCCTTGCCGTTCGCGGTTATCCGGATCGATCGCGATGACGTTGCGGTCTATGCCAATCAAGCGGCCGAGGAATTACTCGGGGCGAGCGTCAGCTATCTCACGATAGGACTAAAGCGTGTCCTATTACCCGATAGCCCCGTCTTTTCGCTGATCGCGCGCTGCCGTTCGCTAGGCCAACCCGTGCGCGAACACGCGGTACGTTTGGTCCTGCCGCGCCGTGGCGTGAGTTTCGAGGTCGACCTTGACGTTACGCCTCTAGGCGCTGCTGGCGAGGGCGCGGTTTTGCTATGCGTCCGTGAGCGCGCGATCTTGCTTCGGCTCGACCAGCAACATCAGCAACGAGAATCCGCCCGTGCGGTCGCCGCGCTGGCGGCGGTGCTCGCGCACGAGATCAAGAACCCGCTCTCGGGGATTCGGGGCGCCGCGCAATTATTGGAGAGCAACGCCAGCGAGGCCGACCGCGATCTCGCCCGTATGATCCGCGATGAGGTCGACCGCATCGCCACCTTGATCACGCGTATGGAAGCCTTTGGCGATGTGCCGCCCTTGCAGCGCGATGCGGTCAATATTCACGAAGTGCTCAACCGCGTGCGCACTTTGGCGGCCAATGGCTTCGCCCGTCATGTTCGGATCGTCGAGAGTTATGATCCATCCTTGCCGCCGGTGCTCGGCAATCGCGATCAATTGGTCCAGCTATTTCTGAATTTGATCAAGAATGCCGCCGAAGCGGTGCCGGATTCAAGCGGTGAAATCGTGCTCGGCACGGCCTATGAATCGGGCTTGATGGTCACCTCGCCTGATGGTCGAACCCGCCACCAAGCGCCGATCCGGGTCACGGTGCGTGACAATGGCACGGGCATCCCTGATTCGGTACGCGCCAATCTGTTCGATCCCTATGTGACCACCAAAACATCGGGCTCGGGTCTGGGGCTGACCTTGGTCGCTAAATTGGTGCGCGATCATGGCGGCGCGCTCGAATTCGATAGCGAGCCGCGCCGCACCGAGTTTCGCGTCTTTTTGCCAACTGCGAGCGAGAAAGGCACGTCATGACAACCACGCTCGCCACACGCTCGGCGCATATCCTGGTCGCCGACGACGATCAAAGCATTCGGACTGTGTTGCACCGCGCCCTCGCGCGCCTCGGTCATCAGGTCGAAACGGTGTCGAACGCGGCGGCGCTGTGGCACCGGGTCAATGGCGAGGCGGTCGATCTATTGGTCACCGACGTGGTGTTCCCTGATGGCGACGCGCTCGAACTATTGCCGCGCGTTCGACAGACCCGCCCCGAACTGCCGGTCATCGTCATGAGCGCGCGCTCGACGCTCTTGACCGCGATCAGGGCGAGCGAGCGCGGCGCCTTCGACTATTTGCCGAAGCCGTTTGACCTGAACGTTCTGATCGATGCGGTGCAACGCGCGCTGGTGCCGCGCACCGAAGCGGTCGCCGGTACGAACGATGACCCGGAGGGCGACGATGAAAAACTGCCGCTGATTGGTCAGTCACCGGTGATGCAGGAAGTCTTTCGCGTCATCGCGCGGTTGACGGGCAATGATTTGACCGTCCTGATCAATGGCGAGTCCGGCACCGGAAAGGAGTTGATCGCGCGCGCCTTGCATGGCTATGGCAAGCGCCAGGGTAAACCCTTCATCGCGGTCAATATGGGGGCGATTCCACGCGAGCTGATCGAATCCGAATTGTTCGGCCATGAGAAGGGCGCCTTTACCGGCGCGGTGGCGCGCAAGGCTGGGCGCTTCGAGGAGGCCAATGGCGGCACGCTGTTTCTCGACGAGGTCGGCGACATGCCGCTCGAGGCGCAAACGCGTCTGCTTCGCGTGTTGCAGGACGGCGAATTTACCACCGTCGGTGGACGCACTCCGATCAAGGCCGATGTCCGGATCATCGCGGCGACGCATCGCAATTTGCGCCAATTGGTCTCGCAGGGTTTGTTCCGCGACGATCTCTATTACCGCCTCAATGTCGTGCCGATCAGCGTGCCACCGCTGCGTGAGCGCAAAACGGATATACCGCCATTGATGCGCTCGTTCCTCGCCCAGGCTGCCGCCGAGGGCCTGCCGCAAAAAACCGTGTCGGCTGACGCGATGGCGCGGCTCTCGGCCTATGCCTGGCCGGGCAATGTGCGTGAACTTAACAATCTCGCCCGCCGCCTCGCGGCCCTCCACGGGCCTGATGAGATCGACGCTTTTGCCATCGATGCCGCGCTCACCGAAACGAACCCGCAATCCATCTCGAATGGCACCAGTGCGCCGCGAGAGGGCACGCCGGAAAGCCTCAGCTATACGGTGGAACAACATCTTTGCCGCTATTTCGCGGCCCATGGCAATGAATTACCGCCGAACGGGCTCTATGATCGCATCTTGCGCGAGATGGAGCGTCCGCTTCTGCTCATTGCTTTGGCGGCGACGCGGGGCAATCAACTCCAGGCCGCGAAATTGCTAGGCTTGAACCGCAACACACTCCGAAAAAAAATTCGCGAGCTCGATCTCAATGTCGTCCGCGACCTCCGATAGCGCCGACCCCGTGCAACCGGCTCAGCCGAGCCTCTATGGCCGGGTGAACATGTGGTTCACGCGCGCCGGTATGGCGCGCCGTTTGGCCTACGCCCTAACCGCGGCGGCGGTGGCGTGCGGCATCTCGACCTATTTGGCGATGAGCGGCTCAGGGCCGTTCGAATCGAACCCGCGCACCGTGCTTCTTCTGCTCAACGTCGATTTGGTCGTGCTGTTGCTGCTGGGCGCAGTGGTTGCCAATCGTCTTGTGCGGCTCTGGCTTGAGCGCCGTCGAGGCTCGGCAGGATCGAGGCTGCAAATTCGGTTAGTGACGCTCTTTGGCGTGATCGCGGTCGCGCCGGCGATCATGGTTTCGATCTTCTCGGCGCTGTTCTTGGATCTGGGTCTGCAGGCCTGGTTCAGCCAGCAGGTGCGCACCGCGCTCGACGAATCCTCCGCCGTTGCCGCCGCCTATTTGAAGGAGCATCGCGAGGGTATCCGTGCCGATGTGCTGGCCATGGCCACCGATCTAAACCGCCAGGCGCCGCAATTGAACGACAACCCCTTCTTGCTCTCCCAATTGGTCAGTCGGCTGGCCGAGCTTCGTGGCTTGAGCGAGGCGCTTGTGGTGACGCGTGATGGCCGCGTCATTGCGCAAGACGGTCTGACCTTTTCGCTCAGCCTCGAGCGGATTCCCGAAGAGGTGATGGTACAGGCGGAATCGGGCGAGACCGTGGTGCTCGGTTCGGAAGCGGACGACCGCGTTCGCGCTGTTGTTCGGCTCGATCGCTTCGTCGATGGCTATTTGTTCGTCGGTCGGTTCATCGAATCCGGCGTGTTGGATCACGTGCGGAAGGTTGAGCGCACCGTATCAAACTATAAGAAGCTCGAACTTCAGCGCTCGGGAATCGAGATTACCTTCGTGCTGATCTTCGTCGTCGTCGCGCTGCTGATCTTGCTGGCCGCGGTATGGTTCGGCCTCGTCTTCGCCACGAAAATGGTCAAGCCGATCGGCGCCCTGATCGCGGCCGCCGAATTGGTCCGCGCTGGCGATCTAACGGCCCGGGTCGATGAAGGCGCCTCAGGCGATGAAATCGGCAGTCTGAGCCGGGCGTTTAACCGCATGACGGGGCAATTGCAGGGCCAGCGCGCCGACCTGATCGACGCGAACCGACAACTCGATGAGCGCCGGCGGTTTTCCGAAGCGGTGCTCGAAGGCGTCTCCGCGGGCGTCATAGGGCTCGATGCCGCAGGCGCAATTACGCTGCCCAACCGCTCGGCGCTCAGTCTCCTTGGTGTCGGCGCCGACGCGTTGATCGGTCAGGCGTTCGATCAAATGATTCCGGAAATGGCCTCCTTGCTGCGCGATGCACGTGGACGGCCCGAGCGTGTTGCCCAGGCGCAAATCGAGATCAAACGCGATAACCGCGCGCGTACGTTGATGGTGCGCATCGTGTGTGAAACATCAGGCGCCGAAATCAACGGCTTCGTTGTAACATTTGACGATATTACAGCCTTGGTCGCCGCTCAGCGCACGGCCGCCTGGGCCGACGTGGCCCGCCGTATCGCGCACGAAATCAAAAACCCGCTCACGCCGATTCAACTTTCCGCCGAACGGCTCAAACGGAAATATTTGCGCGAAATCAAAACCGAGCCCGAGGTCTTCACGGCCTGTACCGACACCATCGTGCGGCAGGTCGGTGATATTCGTCAGATGGTCGATGAATTTTCGGCCTTTGCCCGCATGCCGGCGCCGGTCATGAGGATCGAGGACTTGGCGGCGTTGACCCGTCAGGCAATTTTGTTACAGCGTCTGGCCAACCCGGATATTGTCTACGAGCCGTTCAAATTAGATGAGCCGGCACGGGTGGAATGCGATTCGCGTCAGATCGGCCAGGCGGTTACTAATCTCCTCAAGAACGCCGCCGAAGCCATCCGGGGCCGCGAAACGAAGGTCGGTTCCGATGATCGCAAGGGCCATATCTGGACGCGCGTAGAGCGAGAAGGGGATCGAATTTTGATCGTGGTCGAAGATGATGGGCCGGGCCTGCCGCCCGAGAATCGAGATCGGTTGACCGAACCCTATGTCACGACGCGTGAAAAAGGCACGGGCCTTGGTCTCGCCATCGTCCAGAAAATTATGGAGGACCATGGCGGCGAACTCATTCTAGGCGACCGCCAGGGTGGTGGCGCACGCATCGGTCTTGCTTTCACGGCCCGCGGTGATAACGCTTCCGGGGCAGAGCGACTCGTATCAAAGCAAAGTGCGTGATGGCCGCTGACATCCTCATTGTCGACGACGAACCAGATATTCGGTCTTTGATCGCCGATATACTGAGCGATGAGGGCTATGCCGCGCGTGTTGCGGGGGACAGCAGCTCCGCACTGGCTTTGATCGACAGCATGCCCCCGCCAGCGCTTGCCATTCTCGATATTTGGCTCGAGGGCAGCCAGATGGACGGCATGGAGTTGCTCGAGCAGGTTCGCCTCAAGCACCCCGATTTGCCGGTCTTGATGATCAGCGGGCACGGCAATATCGAAACCGCGGTCGCCGCGATCAAACGTGGCGCGTATGATTTTATCGAAAAGCCATTCAAGACCGATCGATTGCTGGTCATGGTCTCTCGCGCGCTTGAGGCGGCGCGCTTGAGGCGAGAAAACGCCGAACTTCGTTTAAGGCTCGGGCCAGAAGCGGCATTGGTGGGACGCAGCAGCGCGATCGCGACCTTGCGCGCGGCGGGCGAGAAAGTGGCGCCGACCGGCAGCCGCGTCTTTATCTCCGGCCCCGCCGGATCTGGCAAGGAAACGCTGGCGCGTTATATTCACGACCATTCACGGCGCGGTGAGGGGCCACTCGTTGTCGTGAACGCGGCGTTGATGGGCCCCGAAGGGCTCGAAATTCAACTTTTCGGCACCGAAGGCGGTTATCCGGACTCCAACAGCCCGCGTCGGGTCGGCATGTTCGAGCGCGCCCACGGCGGCACGCTCTATTTCGACGAAATCGCCGACATGCCGCTTGAGACCCAGGCCAAGATCGTACGCGTGCTGCAAGAGCAAACCTTTGAGCGGGTCGGCGGCGGACATCGCGTCCATGTCGATGTCCGCGTCATGGCGGCGACCAACCACGACATTAAGGCCGAGATCGAGGCCGGGCAGTTTCGCGAAGATCTGTTCTACCGATTGAATGTCGTGCCGATGCGCATGCCCGCGCTCGCCGAACGGCGTGAGGACATTCCAGAACTGGTTACGTACTTTTTTGCCCGGGCGGCCGAATCCTCGGGCCTACCGCGTCGCACCATCGGCCCCGATGCGCTGGCCGTTTTGCAATCCTATGATTGGCCCGGCAATGTGCGTCAGCTTAGGAACGTCGTCGAATGGGTCATGATCATGTCGGTCGGCGATACTATCCGCGCCGATATGTTGCCGCCCGAATTGACCGCATCGGCCGTTCCGATGGCGCGCGCCGATGGTTCCTCCGAGATCATGGGGTTGTCGCTCCGTGAAGCGCGCGAAGTCTTCGAACGCAATTATTTGACCGCGCAGATCGGTCGATTTGGCGGTAATATCTCGCGCACGGCGCAATTCGTCGGCATGGAGCGATCGGCGCTTCATCGCAAGCTCAAATCACTGGGCATCGGCGACGATGAGCGTACACGCGATCGCGCGTCTTGATCCCGCCACCCGCTATTAACAGAAAAAGAACAGCATTCCATGAAGGTTCTTGTTTGCGGGGCGGGTCAAGTCGGCTCGAGCATCGCGCGTCACCTTGCCGGCGAAGGCAACAACGTAACGGTGATCGACAACCGGGCGGATGTCGTTCGCAAGCTCGCCGATTCGATCGAGGTAACCACCGTCGTTGGTAATGCCGCCCATCCCGATATACTGAGCCAGGCCGGCGCGCGCGATGCCGATATGTTGGTCGCGGTAACGCACTCCGATGAAGTCAATATGGTGGCCTGCCAGGTTGCCCATTCGCTCTTCGAAGTGCCGGAGAAGATCGCCCGCATTCGCGCGCAGACCTATCTCGATCCGGCCTGGGCCGACCTATACCGCCGCGAGCATCTGCCGATCGATCTGATCATTTCGCCCGAGATCGAGGTGGCGCGCGCGATTTCGCGGCGCCTCAGGGTCCCCGGGGCGTTCGATATGATTCCCTTCGGTCATGGACGGCTACGGGTGATCGGCGTGCGGTGCGATGATCGCTGCCCCGTGATCAATACGCCGCTGCGCCAGCTGACGGAGATTTTCCCGCGCCTCACCATCGTGGTGCTCGGCATTGTGCGCAACGATCGCGTTATCGTGCCGCGGGGCGAGGATCAAATGCTGCCCGGTGATGAGGTCTATTTCGTCACCGAAGAGGGGCATCTTGAGCGTTCAATGGCGGCCTTTGGTCATGAGGAAAAAGAAGCCCGCCGCATGGTCATTGTCGGCGGCGGCAATGTTGGGCTTTTTCTGGCCGAGGATTTGGAGAGCAGCCATAGCGCGCTCAATCTCAAAGTGATCGAAATAGACCCCGAGCGCTCGCGTCTCTTGGCGGAGCGCCTGGGCCGCACCGTCGTCATCACCGGGGATGCGCTCGAAAAAAGCATCCTGGATGAGGCCAATATCTCGGAGAGCGAGGCCGTGATCGCGGTATCGAACGACGATGAGGTCAATATCCTAACCTCCTTGCTGGCCAAGCGCGCTGGTTGCCAGCGCGCGCTCGCGCTTATTAACAATGCGAGCTACGCCTCGCTGATAGGACCGCTTGGGATCGATGCCGCGGTCAGCCCGCGTGAATCGACTGTCTCGACCATTTTGCAACGCATCAGGCGTGGCCGGATTCACGGCGTTCATTCCGTGCGGGATGGCTTGGCAGAAATCGTCGAGGCCGAAGCCTTGGAGACCTCGCCTTTGGTCGGCAGCCCGCTGCGTGAAATCAAATTGCCCGCAGGGTTGCTGATTGGCGCGATCGTTCGGGGTGAGGACGTTATCATTCCGCGCGGCGATACCATCATCAAACCGCGCGATCGGGTTATTACCTTTGTCGTCCGCACCGCGATCAAGCGGTTTGAGCAATTGTTCGCCGTGCGCGCCGAGTTCTTTTAGACGCGAGGCAGGTCCCTCATGTCACGCATTGCCCATGTCAACGGTGCCTATGTGCCGCAATCGCGCGCCTCGGTCTCGATCGACGATCGCGGCTATCAATTCGCCGATGGTGTTTACGAGGTCGCCCCGGTTCAGGCGGGCCGGATTATCGACCTCAAGCCTCATCTCGATCGGCTTGCCCAATCGCTCCGTGGCATTCAAATCGACATGCCCATGCCGCTCTCGGCGATCACGGTGATTTGTCGGGAAACCCTGGCCCGCAATCGAGTGCTGGATGGCACGGTCTACATGCAAATCAGCCGGGGCGTCGCCGCGCGCGATCACGGTTTTCCAAAGACGCCGATCAAGCCCGCGCTGGTGGTCACCGCCAAATCGATGGTCTGGCCGACCGACGCCGGTGCGGATACCGGCATCGCGATCATCACCACGCCCGATACGCGCTGGGGCCGCTGCGATATCAAGGCGACCGGACTTCTCGCCAACGTCCTCGCCAAACAGAAGGCGCGCGATGCAGGGGCGTTCGAGGCCTGGTTCGTGCGCCCCGACGGCTCGATTTCCGAGGGCGCTTCGACCAATGCGTGGATTGTCGATCGCGACGGCCGGCTGATAACGCGCCCACTCGGGCCCGAAATACTCCCCGGCATCACCCGAGCGACGGTTCTCAACTTGGCCGGCGCCGCAGGCCTAGACGTTGTTGAGCGTTCCTTCACCGTGGAGGAATTGCTCGACGCGCGCGAAGCCTTTTTGACGAGCACCACGGCCATGGTACGCGCGGTGATTGCAGTCGACGGGCGCCCGATCGCCAATCGCTATCCGGGCGAAATCACGCGTCAGCTACGCGGGCTCTGTATCGCCCACTATGGTAGTGCCGGCGAGGCATGAGCGACCTCACCGCGCCACGCGCCGTGTTGTTCGACTGGGACAACACGCTGGTCGATAGCTGGCAGGTCATCCACGAGGCCTTGCACGAAACCTTTGTCGCGTTCGACCGCAAGCCCTGGACGATCGATCAGACCAAATCCTGGGTCCGCCATTCCATGCGCGAGGCGTTTCCGAGGCTTTTTGGCGACCGGGCGGAGGCCGCTAGCGAGCGCTTTTACGAGGCCTATCGACGGATCCACCTCGCCCGTGTCCAACCCTTGGCGAATGCGAAGGACGTGCTCGATGATCTCGTCGCTCAAGGTCTCTACCTCGCCGTGCTTAGCAGCAAAAATGGTGATCTATTAAGGGCGGAGGCCAAGCATTTGGGATTGGCCGATTATTTCGCTCGGCTGGTCGGCGCGACCGACACACCGTCTGACAAACCATCACCGGTCGCGTTTAACCACGCGCTCGAGCCCAGTGGCGTTCCGGCGGGGGCCGCGGTTTGGTATGTGGGCGATACCGGGCTCGACGTTATTTGTGCGCGACGGGCGAATTGCGTCGCGGTGCTGGTTGGACCTTCGCCCGCCCTCGACGGCGACGAACCCCAGGAGCCAGACCTGAATTTTTCATCACTTGCAGAAATGAGGGGCTTTCTAACGCGGTTTCGCCGTACCATATGATCGGATGGCGCCCTGGACCGCTCCGATAGACCCCAATTGGGTCCGTTTGATGCGAACCCTGGAACGTCATCAATCACCCCGATAATCAAACAACAGGGGATAAAACGACATGACAGGCGAAAAGCCCCAAAACCTGCAGGACACCTTCCTCAACCACCTGCGCAAGGGCAAGCTGCCGGTCACAATTTTTCTTGTGAACGGCGTAAAGCTGCAAGGAGTGGTCACGTGGTTCGACAATTTTTGTGTGTTGCTCCGCCGCGATAATCATTCGCAGCTGGTTTACAAACACGCCATCTCGACGGTGATGCCGGGTGAACCGATCCAGCTGTTCGATGGTGGTAAGGACGAAGCTGACGTCTGAGGTGAACACGATGCGACCGGCCGGCTCATCGAGCGGCTGCGCCGGGGTTGTTCATGTTTCGCTGCCACGACGTTTGCAGCGGAAGGACGATGGCGCGCGCCGTGATGACGCAACGCGAAGCGGCGACGGCCGCGATCTTGAAGCGCGGCTTGATGAAGCCGTCAGCCTGACCCGCGCGGTCGGGCTTGATGTCGTCCACGCCGAGGCGATCGACCTCATCAAGCCACGGCCCGCGACGTTGATCGGCTCCGGCAAGGTCGAGGCCTTGAAGGAGATCGTCACCGAGCGCGAAATCCTGGTCGTTGTGGTCGACGCGGTTCTCTCGCCGATTCAACAGCGCAATCTCGAGCGCGCTTTGGGTTGCAAGGTGATCGACCGCACGGGGCTCATTCTCGAAATTTTCGGCGCCCGCGCCCGCACGAGAGAAGGCCGCCTTCAGGTCGAGCTCGCCAGCCTCAATTACCAGAAAAGCCGGCTGGTACGCTCCTGGACGCACCTAGAGCGCCAACGCGGCGGCTTCGGTTTTCTCGGCGGCCCCGGCGAAACGCAGATCGAAGCCGATCGGCGCCAAATTCGCGAGCGCATCGCCAAGCTCAAGGGCGATCTCGAAACCGTGGTCAAGACCCGCGCGCTGCACCGCGAGGCGCGCCGGCGCGTGCCCTATCCGATTGTCGCGCTGGTCGGTTACACCAATGCCGGCAAATCGACGTTATTCAATCGCCTGACCGGGGCCACGGTCGATGCGCGCGATGCCCTGTTCGCGACGCTCGACCCCACCATGCGCGGCGTCGATCTGCCCTCCGGCCGACGGATCATTTTGTCCGATACGGTCGGTTTCGTCTCCGACCTGCCGCACGATTTGGTCGCCGCCTTCCGGGCCACGCTGGAAGAGGTGATCGAGGCCGACGTCATCCTCCATGTGCGCGACATCGCGCATCCTGACAGCGCCGCACAATTGGCCGATGTCGAGGCCGTGCTGGGTGAAATCGGCCTCGGCGACCGGCTCGACGAGGCCATGGTCGAGGTGCTGAACAAGATCGACCAGCTCGATCCCGAGCGCCGCGCGGGGCTCTTGAGCGCCAAACCCGGGTCGGGGTCGAAGCGCGTTGCGCTCTCGGCCCTGACAGGCGAGGGGGTTGGCACGCTCCTTGAGGCGATCGAGGCGAGGCTGAACGCCGGTCAACGCACGATCGAGCTCGGGGTGGCGCCCTCGGACGGTGCCTCGCTCGCCTGGCTCTACCGGAACGGCGAGGTCATCGCCCGGCAGGATGGCGAGGCGCTGATCGTGCTGACCATGCGCCTTGACCCCGATATTCTGGCGCGCGCGTTAAGCCGGCCCGGGATTACCCGAGTGCCGGCCACCACCACTGAGCGCGCGGCGGAGTAGAGGAGGGGCCTAACCGCACCATTTCTGGACGTTCCGGATGGTTCCGTACGGGCTGTGATTGACAGCCCGGAGCCGCTCGTTTATACCCTCAGCACTCAACGCAGGCGAGTGCTAATAGTCTATAGCATCGCCGCGCAACCTTCTGGAAATGAAGGTTAATCCATAGACATCGACGGAGCAACTGCATGAAGATCAAGCCACTGCATGACCGCATTGTGGTCAAGCGCATCGAACAGGATCAGAAGACCAGGGGCGGCATCATCATTCCTGATTCGGCTCAAGAGAAGCCGCAAGAGGGCGAGGTTGTCGCGGTCGGTTCGGGCGCGCGTGACGAGAATGGCAAAATTCATCCGCTCGACGTGAAGAAGGGTCAGCGGGTGTTGTTCGGCAAATGGTCGGGCTCAGAAATCAAGCTCAGCGGCGAAGAACTGCTGATCATGAAAGAGTCCGACATCATGGGAATCATTGAGCGCTAAAGGAGCGACGGAACATGGCGTCTAAAGAAGTCAAATACGGGCCCGATGCCCGCGCGCGCATGCTGCGCGGCGTGGATATTCTGGCCAATGCGGTGAAGGTGACGTTGGGCCCGAAGGGTCGCAATGTCGTGCTTGACAAATCTTATGGCGCACCGCGCATCACCAAGGACGGTGTCACGGTCGCGAAAGAGATCGAGCTTGCCGATAAGTTCGAGAACATGGGCGCCCAGATGGTGCGCGAAGTGGCCTCGAAGACCAATGACATCGCGGGCGATGGCACCACCACGGCAACCGTGTTGGCCCAGGCGATCGTGCAGGAAGGGGCCAAGGCCGCGGCCGCTGGCATGAACCCGATGGATCTGAAGCGCGGCGTCGATCTTGCCACCGCGGCGGTTCTGGCCGACATTCAAAAGCGCGCGAAAAAGGTTTCGACCCATGAGGAAGTCGCTCAGGTCGGCACCATCGCGGCGAATGGCGATGCCTCGGTCGGCAAGATGATCGCCGAAGCGATGCAGAAGGTCGGCAAGGAAGGCGTCATCACGGTCGAAGAGGCCAAGGCGCTCGAAACCGAACTCGACGTCGTCGAGGGCATGCAATTCGATCGCGGCTATCTCTCGCCCTATTTCATCACCAACGCCGAGAAGATGACGTGCGATTTGGATAATCCCTATATCCTGATCCACGAGAAGAAGCTCGCGAACCTTCAGCCGCTCATTCCGGTTCTGGAAGCGGTTGTGCAGTCGGGCCGCCCGTTGCTGATCATCGCCGAAGAAGTCGAGGGCGAGGCCTTGGCGACGCTCGTGGTCAACAAGCTGCGCGGTGGCTTGAAGGTTTCGGCCGTCAAGGCGCCGGGCTTCGGCGATCGCCGCAAGGCCATGCTGGAAGACATCGCGACGCTCACGGGCGGCGAGATGATCAGCGAAGAGCTCGGCATCAAACTTGAGAACGTCACGCTTGCCATGCTCGGCAAGGCCAAGCGCGTCGCGATCACCAAGGACAATTCGACGATCATCGAAGGCGCCGGCAAGAAGGCCGACATCGCCGCGCGTTGCGGCCAAATCCGCGCGCAGATCGAGGAAACCACGTCCGACTACGACAAAGAGAAGCTGCAAGAACGCTTGGCGAAGCTCGCCGGCGGCGTTGCGATTTTGAAGGTCGGCGGCGCGACCGAGATCGAAGTGAAGGAGCGCAAGGACCTCGTCGAAGACGCACTCAACGCCACTCGCGCGGCGGTTGAAGAGGGCGTCGTGCCAGGCGGTGGCGTGGCGCTGCTTTATTCGATCCGTGCGCTCGACAAGCTCAAGGGCGAGAACGCCGATCAAGACGTCGGCATCGACATCATCCGCAAGGCGCTTCAGGCGCCGGTGCGGCAGATCGTTGAGAATTCGGGCGTCGATGGCTCGCTCGTGGTTGGCAAGCTTCTCGAGCAGAAGAGCGTCACCTACGGCTTCGATGCACAGAAAGAAGAGTATTGCGACATGATCAAGGCCGGCATCATCGATCCGGCCAAGGTCGTGCGCACGGCGCTGCAAGACGCAGCCTCGGTTGCGGGTCTCTTGATCACGACCGAAGCCATGATCGCCGAGAAGAAAGAGCCGGCCAAGGCAGGCGGTGACGATCACGCCGGCCACAGCCATGGCGGCATGCCCGGCATGGGCATGTAAGTCGATCCGCTCATTGCTCGCGCGAACGCGCGGGCGAAAGGCGTCTCACTCCGGGCCGCGGTTCCTCATGACGAGGGCCGCGGCCTTTTCTTTTTGGCGCGGACGCTGAGGGTCAGTTCCGCGAAAATACATCCCCCTCGTCATGCCCGGGCTTGACCCGGGCATCCAGCCTTCTCCGAAAAACCGATTCAAGGCGCCGACTGGATTGCCGGGTCTTCGCCCGGTAATGACGAGAAAAAAATAAATTAAACACGGGAAGAGGGGGGCTCGGCCACTACTCGGCCTTCTTGCCCTCCTGCCAGAGCGCTTCCATCTCATCGAGCGTGGCGTCTGACGGCGTGCGGCCGACCTTAGCCAGCGCGGCCTCGATAAAGCGAAAACGCCGCTCGAATTTCGCGTTGGTGCCGCGTAACGCGTCCTCCGGATCGACCTTCAAATGGCGCGCCAGATTGGCGCAGGCGAAGAGAAGGTCGCCGAGCTCGTCGTGCAGCTTGCTCAGCCGCGCCGCCGGTTCGGCTGGCGGGTGGTCGATCGCGTGCCTAATCTCGGCCAGCTCCTCATCGATCTTATCGAAAACCTGTTTGACCTCGGGCCAATCGAAACCAACGCGGGCCGCGCGCTTTTGTAATTTCTCGGCGCGGAGCAAGGCCGGCAGAGCGAGCGCGACGCCGCTCAGCACCGAGGGCGCTTTGCCATCCGGTTCGGCCTTGGCACCGCGCTCGCTGGCTTTCTGGTCCTCCCACGCGCGCGTCTGGGCGCTTGCGCTCTCGATCGTGGCATCGGCGAACACATGGGGATGGCGGCGGATCATCTTGTCGGCGATTGCGCCGGCGACCGCCTCGAAATCGAACGCGCCGGTCTCGTGCGCCATCTGGGCGTGATAGGCAACCTGAAGGAGCAGGTCACCGAGCTCTTCCTTGAGGGCGCCCATATCGCCAAGCCGGATCGCCTCGGCGACCTCATAGGCTTCCTCGATCGTATAGGGCGCGATGGTCGTGAAATTTTGCGTCAGATCCCACGGGCAACCGCCATTCGGATCGCGCAGCCGAGCCATCACCGCAATCAGGCGATCCGTATTCGATGACATCGCTGGGCGTGCTCCTGAGATTGCGCGGGGAATGCCTAGAGGGGCCGGCATGGTGCCGTCCTGGCCTGCCTTTCTCAAGGCGTCCATAACGCGCATAATATGTATTATGGAAAATACAGAATGGGGTTTCAGCGGGGAGGCCGCTTTTGGCGGCTACAGCGCCTCGGTCTCGATCACCAAGCCATCGAGGCCTGGCACCACGCCCTTCGGCAGTTCCGCGCTCAATGTCGCGTAATCAAATTGGTGCGACATATGAGTGAGCACCGCGAGTCTTGGCCTGACGCGCTCAATCCAACCCAGCGTGATTTCCAGATTCGCGTGGCTTGGATACGACTGATAGCCCAAGCAATCGACCACCCACAGCTTCACGCCGCGCAAGGTCTCGATCGCATCGTCGTTCAACGCATTCGCGTCGGTCGAATACGCGGCCTCGCGTTGACCGAACACAAAGCCCGTCGTTACGCCCCGGCCATGAATCTGCTCGAATGGCGTGACCTTCAACGCGCCGATCTCGAATGGGCCCGTAATCGGCTTCGCCCGCAAGGCTGGGCTGTGCCACCAGGTTCTGGGTTCGCCAAAGGCATAGGCGAACCGCTCCTGGAGCGAACGCAAAGTGTCAGTCGTTCCATAGGCATCGAGCGCCGCATTCATGTGGTAATTGATCGCCCGAAGATCATCGATGCCATGGCTATGGTCGGCATGACCGTGGGTATAAATCACACCATCCAAGCGGCTGATTTCAGCCGATAAAAGCTGCTCGCGGAGATCGGGCGACGTGTCGACCAAAGCGGCAATATCCCCGTGCTGGACCAGGATCGAAACCCGCCGGCGCCGATTGCGCGGATCGTCCGACCGGCACACCTCGCAGCGGCACCCGACCATCGGAACGCCGCTCGACGTGCCGCACCCTAGAACCGTTATTTTCATGTCGAATGAGCAGCTTGACGGCGAGCTTTCGAAAACAATCTGAAAAAATTGTCGGTCGTAGCTTGGGCCACTTGTTCGGTCGTGAGGCCCTTTAGCGCGGCGAGCGCGGCCGCCACCGCCGGCACGAAGGCCGGCTCATTGCGCTTGCCCCGGTGTGGCACGGGCGCGAGATAGGGCGCATCGGTCTCGACCAAGAGCCGCTCAAGCGGCAGATCGCGCACCGTGTCCCTCAGCGCCCCGGCGTTCTTGAAGGTCAGGATCCCGGCGAGCGACACATAGAGCCCGAGCTCGATGGCGCATGCCGCGACCTCAGGGCCGGCGGTAAAGCAATGGATCACACCGGGAAAACGCCCCCGCTCCGCCTCCTCGCGCATGATCCGGATGGTCTCGTCATCGGCGGTGCGCGTGTGGACGATAATCGGCAGGCCGCTTTGCCTTGCGGCCGCGATATGCGCGCGGAAGCTCGCTTCCTGCTGATCGCGCGGGCTTTGCTCGTAATAGAAATCGAGCCCGGTTTCGCCGAGGCCAATCACCTTCGGGTGCTGAGCGCGTTTCAATAGCGTCTCGGCCGTCACCGGCTCAGGCTCCTCGGCCACATGGTGCGGATGAACGCCCACCGAGCAGAACAGCCGCTCGCTCCGCTCGGCGAGCGCGGCGACGCTATCGAACGAGCGGAGCCGCGTGCAGATGGTCTGCATATGGCCGACGCCGGCATTCGCCGCGCGCGCCATCACACCATCGAAATCACCGACGAAATCCGGAAAATCCAAATGACAATGGCTATCGACCAGCATGGCGGCCTGCACGCCCTTGGGCCTTACGCCGCCGGCTCGACGACGAAACGCGGAAACACGCCGACCGGTGCCGGCAGAACCGCGCCTGGAATCAAGGCCGCGCCGGGCGCAAAGGCACGGACAAAATCGCGCGCGCCCTCATCGACACCCAGCTGATCGAGGATTTTGGCCGAAGAATCGGGCATGAAGGCCTGGCTCAACACCGCGAGGCGTCGAATGGTTTCGGCCAACACATAAAGCACGGTGTCCATCCGCTTCGGGTCGGTCTTTTTGAGGGCCCAAGGCGCCTGCTCATCGACAAAGCGATTGGCCGCGCCAACCACCTCGCCATGGCGCTCGAGCGCGACATGAAAATGCTGGCGTCTTATGGCGTCGCGCATAACCGGAAGCAGCCCGTCCGCCGAACCGAGGGGTACTCGATCGGCTTCCGTATACGCGCCAGGGGTCGGCACGCGCGCGGCGCAATTCTTGTTGATCATCGAGAGCACGCGCTGCACCAGATTGCCATAGTCATTGGCAAGCTCGGCATTCATCCGCCGCATCATGGCGCCGTGCGAGAAATCGCCATCATTGCCGAACGGCACCTCGCGTAGCAGAAAATATCGCACTTGATCGAGACCATAGCGCTCGACCAGTTGAACCGGGTTGATCACATTGCCGAGCGATTTGGAAATCTTCTGGCCCTCATTGGTCCACCAGCCATGGGCGAAGACGCGCTTGGGCGGTGCGACGCCCGCCGCCATCAAAAACGCCGGCCAATAGACCGCGTGAAAGCGCACGATGTCCTTGCCCACCATGTGCAGATCGGCCGGCCAGAACGTGCGATAGGTTTCGCTCGCCGTGTCGGGATAGCCGGCCGCGGTGATGTAGTTGGTCAGCGCATCGAGCCAGACATACATGATATGCGCCGGGTCATTCGGCACCGGCACGCCCCATTTGAAGCTCGTGCGCGAGACCGAAAGATCCTGCAAGCCGCTGCGCACGAAACTCGTCACCTCATTGCGACGGCTCTCGGGCGCGATGAAATCGGGGTTCTCGTCATAAAAGCGGAGGAGCTTGTCCTGCCATTTCGAGAGATCGAAAAAGTAACTCGGCTCCTCGACCCATTCGACCGGCGCGCCCGACGGCGCGATCTTTTGCCCGCCTGGGCCTGGCTTCAATTCGTCTTCGGCATAGAAGGCTTCGTCGCGCACCGAATACCAGCCGGCATATTTGCTGAGATAGATATGGCCGTTCGCCTTGATCGCGTTCCACAGGTTTTGGCACGACGTGATATGCCGCGCCTCAGTGGTGCGAATGAAATCGTCATTGCTGAAGTTCATCGTTTTCGCTAGCGTCCGAAAACGCTGCGAGACCTCATCGACGAATTCCTTGGGCGGCTTGCCGGCGGCGGCCGCCGCCTTCTCAACCTTCTGGCCGTGTTCATCGGTGCCGGTCAGGAAATGAACGCTATAACCATCGAGCCGCATGAAGCGCGCCAGCACATCGCACGCGAGCGAGGTATAGGCATGCCCGATGTGCGGCGAATCATTGACGTAATAAATCGGCGTCGTGAGGTAATAGGCCGGCGCGGCGGACGACATTAAGAGCCTCTCCTGGTCGGTTCCGCCGTGCGCTCAACGCCGCGCGGCGCGCTCCAGCGTGCCGAACGCGCTGATCAAGGTTTGTCGTGGTTCGAGATCGATGGCATCGGCCCGGGCGAACAGGCGGCGCAGGTTGTCCCACACCTCGACCCATTGTTCAAGGCCGCCCCGGGCGGTACCAAGCTGGGTCTGGGTCGCGATTTCATTGCGGACCAGACCATGGCTCGCTGGGGCCCCGCCGCTCAAACCCCGTACCAGGCGCGCGATCACGGCCAGCAAGAGCTCGCCGATCAGCCTATAGCGATCCCGGCCCTCGCCGCTCTGCGCGCGGTCGGCCAAAGCGTGAAGCCTGACATGATCGAGCGCCGGAAGGGTATCGAGGAGACCGAGCAGATCGCGATAGAGTGCAACGCCCCCCGCCTCGTGCAGCGCGAGCGCGCGCCCCGGACTGCCTTCGGCCAGCGCCAGCAGAAGCTCGGCATCATCAGCCGGTAGACCGGCCAAAAGCGGCGCCAGCACGGTACGCAATGACGTGTCGGCGAGCCGCTGCAACGGGAGGAAGCGACAGCGCGAGCGGATGGTCGGCAAAAGCCGTCCCGGCGCATGGCTGACCAGGATCAAAAGCGCGCGCGCCGGCGGCTCTTCGAGCACCTTCAGAATCGCGTTCGCTGCGTTGCGAGTCATCTCTTCCGCGCCATCAATGATCGCAACGCGCCATTCTCCTTCACCGGGTGTCAGCGCCAATAAAGCGCACAGCGCGCGGGCATCATCGATGCCGATCTCGCTTCTGAGCTTACCGGTTTTTTCGTTCACCTGGCGGGCGAGATAAAAGAGATCGCTATGCCCGCCGGCGGCAACACGACGAAACAACGGCGTGCCGGGGTCGCACGCCAAGCGATCACCGGTCCCGCTGGCCAAGACATGACGCGCGATACGAAAGGCCAGCGTCTCCTTGCCGATGCCGCGCGGGCCACTTAAAACCCAGCCATGAGCCAAGCGACCGCTTTGCCAAGCGGCAAGAAAAGCCTGCTCGGCGCTCTCCTGACCGAGCAACGCCGGATTGGCGCGTGGCTCAGGCAAGAGCGAAGGTGCGGCTTCTGTTTCAGCCACGGAAATTCATCCCCAAGCGCTCGCCGACAAGCGTCCTCACCTGCGCCTGCACGGCCTCGGCCCCGATTCCGGCATCGAGCGTCACGCAGCGTTTGGGTTCGCTGTCGGCGATCGCGAGAAAGCCTTGGCGCAATCGCTCGTGCATGGCGGGGTCCATGCGTTCATAGCGGCTTTGCACACCGCCTTCGCGTGCCCGCGCCCGCGCGAGCCCAACCGGGACCGGAACATCGAGCACGAAGGTGAGGTCGGGTGCGAAATCGCCAAGCGTCGCCCGATAAAGCGAACGGATCGCGTCCCGATCAGCGCCCTGGCCATAGCCTTGATAGGCCATGGTCGAATCCGCGAAGCGATCGGAAACCACCCATTGGCCTCGCTCGAGCGCCGGCCAAACCGTGCGCACGACATGTTCGCGCCGTGCGGCAAAATGCAGGACCGCCTCGGCCAGCGGCTCCCAACGGGCCTCCGGACCATCGACCAATAATTTGCGGATCAATTCGGCGCCTGGCGCGCCGCCAGGCTCGCGCGTCGCGATAGCGTCAATCCCTGAGCGCATCAAGGCCTCGACCAGGAACCGTACTTGGGTCGATTTCCCCGCCCCTTCGCCGCCTTCGAAAGTAATGAACCGTCCGCGCGCCATGCGCGACTATAGAGCGCCGTTTACGGGCCGGTGAACAGGTGATTCGCAACCCTGCTCATCCGGCTGAAGCCCGAAACTTTCTCCACCGCGCCAGCCGAGACCAAGGGCAGTTCAATCGGAGCCAAATTAGGCACATTGATGGTCAGCTTGGCGAGCACCGCCGCCTTGGCCACTGGGGCAAGTGCCGGACCTGCCGCGACGATTCGCATTTCGACCTTATTACTGGCGCTCCGCGGCAGCGTGACCATGACATCGGAGGAGGCGACGACCGGCACGGTTGCGCTCTCACCAAGCCAAACCGGCAATTCGTAAACCACCTCGCCTGCGGTCAGAATTTTCAGATTCTGGAATTCCGTGAATCCATAACTGAGCAGGCGAGCGGACTCATCCGCGCGTTCGTTCATACTTGCCATGCCGTTCGCCACCAAAATGAGACGCCGGCCTTCGCGCATGGCTGAGGCGGTCAGGCCATAACCGGCATCTTGCGTGTGCCCGGTCTTCAATCCATCGGCACCAGCAAAGTTGTAGAGAAGTGGGTTGCGATTGCCCTGCGTAATGTTGTTGAACGTGAACTCTTTCTCCGCAAACAGCTCATAATAGTCCGGAAACTCCTTGATCAGCCGTTCGGCCAACCGCGCCAGATCACGCGCGGTCATGTAGTGATTGGGATCGGGCCAGCCGCTTGAATTGACGAAATGACTGTCGGTTAGCCCGATCGCGGCGGCGCGCTCGTTCAAGAGATTGGCGAAGCTTGCTTCGTCCCCTGCAATGCCTTCGGCGAGCGCGATACAGGCATCATTGCCGGAATTAATGATGATGCCCCTCAAAAGCTCCGCAACCGTCACTTTGCTTCCGATCGGAAGAAACATTTTCGACCCCTGCATGCGCCAGGACTTTTCACTGACCGTAAAGGCATCCTCCATCTTGAGCTTGCCCTCCTTCAACAAACCGAACGCGACATAAAGCGTCATCAATTTGCTCATGGAGGATGGCGGCATGCGCTCATCGGGATTTTTCTCGGCGAGCACCGTGCCCGTGGTCAGGTCGACGATGATGAACTCTCGTGCCGCCGATTCGAACGCGTGCGCCGATGAGGCGCCGATCAAGATGGCGAACGCGCTGAGAATTGGTGCTACCAATCCAACGATGCCGCGTAGCGACAAGGGGCTGGTCTTACGTCGGGTCATGACATTTCCGATCATCGGCTAAAGCCGTTCATTGAATAGTCTGTCGTGCACACGTCACTAATCGGTTCCGACGATCAGACGCGCGGCGGTGTAGCCCGATTTGATCAGGCGATCTAGCAAACTATCGGCCGCTTCGAGCGAGGCGATCGGGCCGAATCGCACGCGATAGAGAATTTGTCCGTTGCGATTGCCTGGCGCGATCATCGGTTGCCCCATCGGTTTCAAGACGCCCTTCAGTCGATCGGCATTATCGCGGCTCGCAAAGGCGCCAACCTGAACGAACAGTTCGCTACGCTTTGCCGGGGTTGTGAGCGTTACCCCTTCCGATTCGGCAGCCTCGGCCGAACCGATGAGCGCGAAATCGCCATTCTTCGGTTTCAGCGGCCTTGGTGCTGGCGCAACCTTAGCCGCGATCCGAGGCTTCGTCTCTTTGATCGACTCGACTTTCTTCTTCGGCGTCTCTGCGACCGACTCGATTGTCATTTTCGGTGGCGGCGAGTTCACGTCGCTCGCCTCCAGTGTGTCCGCCGGTTCGAGCGCCGCGAGTTCGACGAATTCGACGCGCACCTTCGCGGTACCTATGCCATAGACACCCAATATTTGGGCCGAGCGACGCGAAAGATCGATGATCCGCCCGTTCACAAACGGCCCTCGATCATTGACCCGTACCAAGAGCGTGCGCCCATTGTCCAAATTGGTCACGCGCACCGTGCTCGGGAGAGGCAGTGTCTTGTGGGCCGCCGTTAGCGCGTTCATGTCGTAAACTTCGCCGCTCGCGGTCTTGCGGCCGTGAAATTCCTCCCCATACCAGGAGGCGATCCCCTGCTCTGAGAACCTAGGGTCGTGATAGGGGTAGTAGGTGGCGCCCAAGACTTCATACGGGTTGCCGAGCTTATAGCCCTTAGGCACCGGCGCGCTCGGCTTGCCGTCTCGTCCCAAAACCTTCGCCGTGTGGCTAACGAGCTCAGTCTCAGCACAACCGCCGAGCAGCGCCCCGAGAGCCATCACGACCAGAACACGCCGAAGCATTGGCCTACGCCATATATTGGGCCGCACAGTCGCCCATTCCCAATTTATTGGAGGGGAGTCTACTGGTTGCGGATTTGGTCGGCAAGCTGACTAACGGCGAGCACAAAATAGTTTGACCGGTTCCAGTGCATGATTACTCGGTAATTGTCATAGGCGAGAAAGGCGGGGCCTTTGATCCCGTCGGGCAAAACCAGCGTCGCCATCCGGCTATCCTCGGCGCTGGGTAGTGGCGAGCCATCCATCAACGTCAGACCGGCCTTTCGCCAGGCCGAGACCGGTTTTGGCTCCTTCACAGCCGCGGCGGCTTCGACGTCAAAGCTGAGCGGCGCCAGCACGCGCCGGCCCCACCCTTCCCCATGTTTCCAGCCCTCTGTCGCCAGATAATTGGCGGCCGAGGCGAACACATCGGCGCGGGTGCCCCAAATATCCCGTCGGCCATCGCCATTGTGATCGACCGCATAGTTCAAAAAGCTCGACGGCATGAACTGCGCCTGGCCCATGGCGCCCGCCCAACTGCCGAGCATCAAACCCGGCTCGATATGACCTTGGTCGACGATGATAAGCGCCTTCAGCAGCTCCTCACGGAAATAGTCGCTGCGCCGGCCGTTATAGGCAAGCGTGGCCAAGGCCTGAATGACGGAGAAATCGCCCATGTTGGTTCCGAAATTGCTTTCGATGCCCCAGAGCGCGACGATGAACTCAGGCTCGACGCCGAATTTCTTTTCGACCGCCCGTAGCAATTGCTGATTCTCGCTGAAGCGGGCGCGCGCCTGCTCGACCCGAATTGCCGGCGTGATGTGCTCAAGATATTGGACGAACGTCATGGTCACTTCGGGCTGGGTGCGATCGAGCTCGATGACACGGTCGAGCGGCTGCACATTGTTGAGCGTCACGTCGAGCGTCTTTGTCTTGATGCCGCGTTTCGCGGCCTCCTCACGCAGCCCCTTCAGCCATTGGCCGAACTGACCATTGCCGGGGCTTCCCCCTGAGGAGATTTCACCAAGCGACATGTCGAGGGCGGGCTCTTCCACCGCCTGAGCGCTGGTGGCGCTCAGCAACAGAGCGAACAGCGGCAAAATCGCCAGGCGCAGGGGTGAAAAATTGGGCCGCATTGCTAGACGCCGATCAATGTCGAAGCGCATCTGGATTCACCACATAAGAAGGGTCAAGTCGTCCCTCGATCGCGTCAATCGCATTGCGCGCGCACCGAATCGACGTGCGGCGATTGCATTCGCGCGTCAGCGCAGCGGCATGAGGCGTGATTACCGTGCGCGGGTGCGCGACCAGCGGGTGCGCCGTGCCTGGGGGCTCTGGCTCGAAGACATCGAACCCAGCCGCGAACAATCGGCCGCTGGTGAGCGCATCGGCCACCGCGGCGTTGTCCGCGATCTCGCCGCGCGCGGTATTGATGAAGACCGCGCCATCCTTCGTGCGCGCGAGTGTGGCGCGATCAAACATATGCCGGGTTGTGTCGGTCAGCGGCGTGTGCACGGTCACAAAATCCATTTCCGGCAGCGTGCTACGAAAATCTTCCACCGGCACATACCCGGCCGCGCGAATCACTGTGTCCGAGACATTGGGATCGCAGACATGGACGGTCATGCCAAACGCGGCGCAGCGCGGTGCCACGCGCGTGCCAATGCGGCCGAAGCCGATGATCAACACCTTCTTTTCGAACAACTCGATGGTCGGAATCGTTTCGCGGCTTTTCCATTCGCCAGCACGCGTCATGCGATCGAGCGCGAGGCCCTGTTTGGCGGCCGCCAGCATGAAATAAAGCGTCAATTCGGCAACGGTAACCGAGTTCGCCTCGCCGACCGTCGCGACCGGAATACGGTGCTCGGTCGCGGCCGCGACATCGACCCGGTCATAGCCGACCCCATGACGCTGGATCACCTTGAGCCGCGCACCCGCCGCAACCGCCGCCCGACTAAACGGGTAGTAGCGCAGGATCGCGGCATCGGCGCTCGGCAACGCGGCCATCAGACGCTCGGTATCATTGGCGGGAACATTCACAATCTTGATATCACTCCGGGCCTTAAGAATTTCGAGCCCGGCCTGGTCGATCGAATCGTAAATCAGCACGTTTGCCATTGCTGGGGCCCTATATCACGGCAAGCGCATAAATTTCGTGAAGATAGCCCTCAAGATAGAGGCCGGTGGCGCCAACCGGGGTCCAGGCCGGCCCCCTACCCGGCTTGAAGACCTCCCGGCCGACCTCCATGACGGTCTCCCAGGCACGGGGGTCCTTATGAAAAGAGGTGATCTCCACCACGCTGTCGAGCGAGCCGCCGAGTTTTTCGAGCACCCCGTTAATCTGTCCGAAACAATAGCGCGCCTGGGCCGCGGTATCCCCCTGCGCGATGATGTTCTTCTGACCGTCCGACGCGACCTGCCCGGCGATGCCGACCAGCCGCCCGTTCTTCTTTTTCGAGGCCCCGCCGATGCGCTGCTCATGCCAATGCACGGAGGGGATATTCGCGGCGACCCTTGGGCTCGGATTGAAATCGGCAATCGCCCGATAGGCCCCCACGTGACCCAGCCGATAGAGGCCGGATGTCGCAATCGCCGTATAGGCGGTCACCGTGTTGATCGGCTTCTCCGGGATGATCTCATTGCACCAAATATCGACCGAGGCATCCATGCCGCGGGCGTCTTGGTTGAACGCGATCATATCGACGATATCGTCCAACCCACCGCCGCCCGCCGCCAAGACTTCCTTGAGGCGCACATAGGCCGTGCGGGCTTGTTTATCGTGATGGCTCGGGTCGAGCACCTTGCCCGAGGCATCCGACGAAAGAATGCCCGAGACAAACATGTAATCGCCCTTGCGGCAGCCGGCGGAGATCGGCAGGCCGCGCAACCAGGCCATCGAATCAGGCGTCACGCATTTCTTATCCACTTTGCCCAGATGGGCGATGGCGCGCAGGCTCACCAGAATGTCTGGATGCTGCAATCCGGTCGAGCCGAACGCGGTCCACGCCGGATAACGCCCGGCTGGCAACCACTCGCGTGCCACCTCTAACACCGCATCGATCGTACGCGGGTCGGTATGGAACGACATGATGTCGAGCACATCATCCATCGTGCCGCCTTCCGCCTCGATGATCGCGCGCAATTTGGCGAAGGCGCGGTGCGCCTGGGCTTTCACATCGCCGCGCGCCTCGGGATTAAGATTGGTATCGGTTGCCGTTTGGCCCGCGACAAAAAGCAAATCACCGCAGCGCACCGCGGCCGAAGCGGCGCGACCTGCCAACCATTTTTGATTCTCGGGCGTAATGAATTTGCGATCCGATGCAGCCATCTTTGTGCTCCCTGTTCGTTGAGTAAGGCGCGACGCCGGCTCTCATACTGGGCTATTCGGCCTCACGCGACAATCATGAGCCTTATCGATTCGGCGTCTTTATCGGGGCGTCGCGGCGATCAGCCCGCCATCGACCACGAGGTCCGCGCCGGTCACATAGCGGGCTTCATCGGACGCCAGATACAGCGCCGCGAAGGCGACATCCCAGCTATCGCCCATGCGCCCCATCGGCACTTGGCGATGGCGCCGCTCGATCAACGCGGCGAGATCGTTCGCGCTGTATTGCCGCGCGAGACGCTGCTCGACCAAGGGCGTGTGCATCAGCCCGGGACTGATCACATTGAGCCTTATGCCCTTCGGCGCATATTGCACGGCGGCCGAGCGGGTGTATTGAGCGAGCCCCGCTTTCGCCGCCGCATAGGCGACGTGATTATTGCCGATATGGCGATGACCGGCGACTGACGAAATATTGACGATCGCGCCGCCGCCCGATTGTTCCATGACCGCCATCGCGTGCTTGCAGCAGAGAAACGCGCTGGTCAAATTGAAGTCGAGCTGGCGCCGCCAGGTCTCCTCGCTCATATCGACCGGCCCGCCGGGCTCTGACCCGCCGACGTTATTGACCAAAATATCAAGCCGGCCGAAACGCGCGACGCAGGCCTCGACCATGGCCTTGACGTCGCCTGCCTTGGTGACATCGCAAAGATGGGTGGCGCATTCACCGCCTTCAGAGGCGATCAGCGTTCGTGTTTCCTCCACCGCGGCGGCGACCAAATCGACCGCGAATACGCTGGCGCCTTCACGAGCGAACAACGTCGCGATTGCTTTGCCATTGCCGAAACCGGGACCGACCGACCCCGCGCCCGTGACGAGCGCGACTTTATTCTTCAAGCGCATTCGATTCCCTGCTCCCCTAGCGCTTGATCGCGCCGAGCGTAAAGGCCCGCGCGAGGTGTTTTTCAATCAAAAATCCCAACACGAGGATGGGCGCGGCTGCGAACGCGGCGAAGGCGGCTTGCACCCCGATCATGCCTTCATAATGGTGCAAGCTGACCGGCAGCGTGATCACGTTCTTGTCGGTCAGCGTCATGGTGATCAAAAACTCGCTCCAATTGAGGATGAAGACGAACAACCCCGTCGCCATTAGCCCGCCCCGGATCAAGGGCACGGTAACGAAAAAGTGGGCCTGCCAGCGACTGAAACCGTCCATCATGCTGGCTTCCTCGATCGCTTGCGGCACCTCGTCGATAAAGCTCTTCAGCATCCAAAAGGAGAACGGCACGGTCAACGCCACGTTCGCCAAAATCACGCCAATATAGGTGTCGCGTAGGCCGAGCTCGCCGAACAGGAAGAGCATTGGAATGGCGAGCATCACCGTCGGCACAATGCGGACGGACAGCACCGCGAGGGCGAAATGATCGCCGCCCGCCCGATAGCGCGAATAGCCGAGCGCGGCCGCGAGCCCGAACGCGACGGAAATCAGGGTTGCTGAACCCGAGCAAATGATGGAATCGAGCATCGAGCGCCACCCAGCGCCGAGGCCCGTGATGTAACGGTCATCAAAGGTTCTGAACAGTGGCGCGTAGTTGGCGAGCGTTGGCTCCTTTGGCAGCCAGGTCGGCGGAACGGTAATCCACTCGGCGAGTGGCTTGAACGACGTCGAGAGCATCCAAAAAATCGGGAATAGCGCAAAGACCAACCCGGCCATAAGGCCGATGGCATTATACCAACGAAAACGGGAAGCCGGCATCGGTGCGGAATGTGTTCAAAGCGGTTGAACGAGGACAGCCACCCGAGCACGGTTCGCACCCTAAAAACAAGCGTGGTGACGAGTAAGCCACCCGGTCGTTACGGCGGCTGAGTGAAATTCCTGGTCGATGCTCAACTACCGCCGGCCTTGGCGGAATGGCTGCGCAAGACCGGACATGAGGCGCATCACGTTTAGGAAGTTGCGTTGCGTGACGCCGATGACGCCACGATCAGAGCGTATGCGAGCCGTACTGGGGCGGTAGTTGTCACCAAAGATCGCGACTTTGTTCCCACGCATGAAGCGCAAGAGAAGGTCATTCAAGTCATTTGGGTGCGGACCCGCAATGCCACGACACGCGCCGTACTTGAACGCATTGAAACCGCGTGGCCGCAGCTCTTGGCGCATCTCAACGAAGGCACGCGGCTAGTGGAACTTCGCTAGCTGATTCTGTTGGCCAAATCTTCAACCCCGGGGCTGGACATACCCCGCCGTCCAATATTCAGGCTGCGCTGGCCGGAGGTTCGCGCGGCGGTTAGAGGACACTGGTGCGCGGTTGGTGCGTAGCGACGGATAAGTGGCCGAGAGGCATCTCGAGGGCTCTTATCTTGAATATCCGCGTCGGGGCAGCCTGTTTACCGGTTCGAAGCCCATAGCTTCCGCAAGTTACCCAGTTACAATGAGCAGGCACAGACTGGAGGAGCAATGTTCGGGTTCCGAAAGCGACGGTCAAAAGCTGATGCGGCCTTTGCGGTGATGGATGAAGCGATCGCGCTTGCCGCCGACAAATGGTAGTTCTTCTGCGACAAACTGCCCTTTCGGGATGATGTGGAGTTAGTGGACCGCATCGCTTCGTTTAGCGTGCCGTTCAGCGAAGGTGCCAGGACTTTGCCCGCCTTGAAAGATGCGCCCGAGGCATTGCTGCTTCTCATCGTTGCCAAGGGAATAGAGCGATCCGGCACTCATTCGCGGACGCAGTTCGAGCAGGCGCTTGGAGTATCGCTTCCCGATTGAGCGGCGCACTCACAATAACGCCCCGCGCCCGAAGGCACGAGGCGTTGAAGGTCAAGGATCGCGGATTTCGTGATTGCGGCGGGTGGCAGTTGGGTGGCAAAACCGCGTTTCGTTCTAGGTTGCCGAGTGTCAAACCGGGCTGCAAGGCATTGATTAGATAAGAATTGGATGGGTGGCCGAGTGGTTGAAGGCACCGGTCTTGAAAACCGGCGTGGGTGCAAGCCCACCGTGGGTTCGAATCCCACCCCATCCGCCATTATAGTTATTTAAGTTATTGATATCGCATGACTATTTTATTTGTCGATTTCTAAAGTCCCCAAATTAGTCCCCAAATCAAACGCGGAAAATAAGCTAAATTTCTGCTCTCCTTGATCCATTGCGTAGGATCGGAGCACGGCGTCGGCAAAG
>SHWC01000020.1 GCA_009691045.1 Alphaproteobacteria bacterium
TCGTCGTCATCGCTCAGCATCCTTTAATTTTAACCGCATGAGGTGGGCGTTCAGTCGACGGTCGGCTTTATCGTTTAGGCGCCGATAAAATCGTGGCTCTGATTGCCCCGACTTGTCGCCGGCGACCAGAAGAATAGCCCGACGCTTTGGATCGAAGGCATAAGCGATCCGCCAAACGCCGCCGGCGGCATCGAAGCGCAACCCCCTCATATTGGCGTGCTTCGAGCCCTTAAGCGTGTTCGCATGGGGCCTCTGCAACGCCAGTCCCATGGCCTCAAACAGCTTGCCATGCGCCAGGAGTTCATCCTGCACCGGTTCGGGCAACGCCTCGAACTCCGCCACAAACGCCGGGTCGAACAATACCACCCAATGCATCCATAACTATGTACTGTATGACATATGGCGTCAAGGACATAGTATCTCCCTGGATCCTCTTGTCGCGGGTTGTCGGCCGCGTCAGGATAGGCGCATGAAACCCGCCGCGATCGCAGAATTTTTCCGCCGGCTCGCCGCCCAAAATCCCGATCCGACGACCGAGCTGCGCTACAAAAACCCATTCACGCTTTTGGTCGCGGTCGTGCTTTCGGCGCAGGCGACCGATGTCAGCGTCAATAAGGCGACAGAGGATTTATTCAAGACGGTCGATACGCCGGCCAAAATGATCAAGCTCGGCGAGCCCGGTCTGAAACAGCACATCAAAACAATCGGTCTCTACAACGCTAAAGCAAAAAATGTCATCGCTCTGTCGCACGACTTGGTGGCGATGCATGGCGGCGAGGTTCCGCGGGAACGCGACGCGTTGGAGGCACTGCCCGGCGTCGGCCGCAAGACCGCGAATGTGGTGCTCAACACGCTCTATGACGAGCCGACCATCGCGGTCGATACACATGTCTTTCGTTTGGCCAATCGCACCGGCCTCGCGCCGGGCAAAACGCCGCGCGCGGTCGAAGATAAATTGCTCAAGGTCGTGCCCGACGCCTATAAGAGCCACGCCCATCATTGGCTGATCTCGCATGGGCGTTATGTTTGTATGGCGCGCAAGCCGAATTGCCCGGGTTGCGCGGCGTATGATCTTTGCGGCTTCAAAGGCAAGACGACGGCGCGTTAATCGACGGTTCGCCGCCGGCCAATCGCAACGAGGCACGACGCTAAGGTTTGGCCACGTTGCGTCGCCCGCCGGCGAGAGCTTCGGCATAGCAGCGCTGCCGCTCGTCGGGTCGCTTCAATTGCGCGACACCTTGCCGCCTGAGCTCAACATAGGTGACGCTAAGCTCGTTCGGCGCGTTCTTTTTCGGGTAGAGAAAAACATCCATCACGCAGGTCTCTCCCTGATATTGCCAGACCTCCGCCGGCCCTTCGCGGCGGTGCTGACTTGGAGAGCCGATCGCACGCTGTAGAGCGGCCATATCAAGGCCAGTGAGCCGCTCAGGTTTAGCTGGCGTGCCTTGGGGCACGAGCGGGCCGGCGTCTGGCGTCGTGATCGAAGGCAAGGCCGCGAGCACGATTTCAGGCCGTGCGCTCGGCGTGCTCGTCGATGTGGGCCCAACCGCGGGCGGCGGCACGCAGGCGGTCAGGGACAGCGTAACCGCAAGCAATAACCCGCCCGCAATTGGCGTGCGGGCATCATAGGCATTCCGGCCCATTCGTATCAGCGATTAGCCACTTCTGGCGTCGGTGGCGACAATCCCAACCGGCCGGATATCGGCTTCGTGTAGCGCCGCATCGTGCGCGAGGTCGCCGGTTATGCGACCGCCACGTTCGATCTCAAGCTGGCCATAGCGCACTTTGCCGAAGATGCGGCCCGAGGCATGGATGTGCAGCAGATTGCGCACCGTGATTTCGCCTTCAAATGTGCCGGCGATTTCGGCGTTTTCGACATTGACCGTGCCATGAAACTGGCCGCCCTTGGTGATTTCAAGCAGGCGCGCGTCAGAGAGAGTCGCGCGGACCATGCCTTCAATCGTGAGGCGGTCGCAATCGACGATTTCGCCCGCCAGCGAAATGTCGCGACCAACCGTCAGCCGCTTCTCGCTGTTGTCGCGCATCATCGGCTCGGGCGTTGGCGTCGGCATGTAAGACGTCATGGGGCGATTGGGCACATCGGGGTGAAACGCCACGGGCCCGCCCCGCGAAACGGGCACCGGTGGAATTGCGGCGGGGCCGCGAATTCGACTCGCCTCAAAGGCATGCACGGCGCCTTGCGTATCCCGTTTAAAATCGTCAGCATCGCTGCTCTTTCGGCGGAACATGGTCGCTCTCCCTTTTGTTGTCGACCGCCGACGCGTCGCCCGCCTGGCCAAACGAGCCAGGAGCGCCCGACCGATCCAGGTCGGGCCGTCTACGCCGTTGCGATCGCCGACGTGCCCTGCCGCATCGTCGACAGAGTCCAGCATAGAGCGATCTTCACACGCCAGACAAATGATTTGACGGTGATTGCGCAAAGATAAACGTCACACGTCTGTTCTGCCTTGAGCCCATCGCTATAGCACCCCTATAGTCCCGGCGCCCGAAGCGGGTGGGACAAGGGAGAGTCATCGTTATGACCGAATCTGCCGTCGACGTGGTTGGCATCGGCAATGCCATCGTCGATGTGATTGCCAACGCCGATGATGCCTTTCTCGCGCGTCAGGGCCTCGATAAGGGCGCCATGCGCCTGATCGATCAGCCGACCGCCGAGCGGCTTTACGGCGAAATGGGACCGGGCCTCGAATGTTCTGGTGGCTCGGCGGCGAACTCAATGGTCGCGCTGGCCTCGCTTGGTGCGCGCTCGGCCTATATCGGCAAGGTCAAGGATGATGAACTTGGCCGGATTTTCGCCCATGATATCCGCGCGTCGGGCGTGATGTTCGAGAGCCGCTTTGCGGCCCACGGCGCGGCCACCGCGCGCTGTTTGATTTTGGTGACGCCCGACGCCCAGCGCACGATGAACACGTTTCTCGGCGCTAGCACGGATTTTGGCCCGGGCGATCTCGACGCCGGGTTGGTCGGCAAAGCATCGGTGACCTATCTCGAGGGCTATTTGTGGGATAAGCCCGCGGCCAAGGATGCGTTTCGCCAGGCGCTTCAGCATGCCCATAAGCAGGGCCGCAAGGTCGCCCTCTCCTTGTCGGATGCGTTTTGCGTCGACCGGCACCGCGCCGAGTTCCGTGCGCTGGTCGAGCACGACATCGACATTCTGTTTGCCAATGAGGCCGAAATTCGCTCGCTCTACCAAGTCGATGACTTCGACCGGGCGTTGCAACACGTGCGCGGGCATTGCGAAGTCGCCGCTTTGACGCGGAGCGAAAAGGGCTCGGTCGTGGTGCGGGGTGAGGAAATTCATGTGGTCGACGCGGCGCCGGTTAAACGCGTGGTCGATACCACGGGTGCGGGGGATTTTTATGCCGCCGGGTTTCTCTATGGCCTGACGCACAAATTCGATCTGGCACGCTGCGCGCGGCTTGGCGCGTTGGCCGCCGCCAAGGTCATCGGGCATTTTGGCGCGCGCCCCGAGACGGCCTTGAAGCCTTTGGTCGAAGTCAGCGCGAAGCCTTTGAAGCGGTAGGCGGCGCTATTTCGCGATTTGTTGGGCCGCCGGAGCGGCCACCTCATCATCCGTCCCGGTGATGACGTTGTCTTGCTGCCGCCATAGCCGCCCAAGGTCCGCGACTGAATCAAGCACGGGTTGAAGCTCAAGCCCGCGTGCGGCTAGGCCGTAGGTCACTTTGGGCGGCACAGTCGTGCCATAGTCGCGATAAATAAGCCCGCCGCGTTCAAGCGTGCGTAGCCGCTCGGTCAACATTTTGGCTGAGACGCCCGGAATTTCTTTCTTCAAGGCGCCGAAGCGGAGCGGACCCTTATTGCGCAATACCCAAAGAATATAGGTCGTCCACGGGCCCATGAGCTGCCTGAGGATATAATCCATCGGACATGAATTGGTTGGGTTTTGCGTGCTCCCGGCCACGATTAATCCCCGGTCCCAACGTGTATTTAGTTACTAAATACTACCTAATGCATTGGGGTAAGACAAACAATTTTGGCCGGACGGCGTGAAATTTCCATCGCCTCATTAGCCCGGCGGGCGGACCGCCAGCACATCGCAGGGCAGGGTCTCGATCAGCCGTTCAGCCGTGCTGCCGATCACCGCGCGACGCACCCCGGTCAGGCCGTGGGTGCCGAGCACCACAAGATCGGTTTGGCCAGGCGCCAATTCGCGGGCGAGCACTTCATCGGCGCGGCCCTTCGCCACCACGATCCGGATTTTCGCGCGTTTAGTGCCGCGCGCCGCTTTGGCGCTCTCTCGCGCGACCAGGGCCGCGACCTCTTTGTCGTGCAGGGCGCGCACCTCGGCCTCGACGCCGCTTGCGGCCGCGAACGCGGAAAACGGCGTTTCAAAGGCGTGGACCACGGTGAATTGTGCCTGGGGAAACAAGCGGAGCGCTTGCCGAAGCGCAAGCGCCGAACTGTCCGACAGATCGACCGCGATTGCGATCGACCGATAGGCGCCTTGGCAGCGCTGTTTGACCACGAGAACGGGTTGATCGGCGTGGCGTAAAACCCGCTCAACCGTTGAGCCCAACACCACGGTGGAGAGCGTGGCATGGCCGGCTGGCGCCATGATCACGAGGCCGGCGCGGATGGCTCGCGCGGTTTCAATTACGGCGTTGGCGGCAGCGCCGACCGGCACATGGACCGCCGTTTTGGCGCCCGATCGCTTGGCGGCCGTGGCTAGCATGGCCTTCGCTTCGCTCTGCTGCGCGGCGATTTCACGCTTTCTATACGGTTCTGGCAGAAGCTCGTTTTCGAACGCGTTCACGACATGAAGCTCGGCCCGCCAATGGCCCGCTAGCTCGATCGCCCGCTCCAGGGCCCGGTCGCCGCGCGGCGATAAATCGGAGGCGAGCAGTAAACGCTTTGGTTAGGTGTGTGTGGGCATACGGGTCATGATCGAGCCTCGCCTTCGCTATGCAGTCATTTCGCTTCACGCTAGACAGGCGATGCAGCGCTGTCACCCGATTCGAGCATATAAGCTTATCGTGAATGAGAAGATTATCAGCTCTCCGGCCACCGCTACAGCGCCGGTTGAAGGCCGCGCCACCGCCATGATGCGCGGCGCCCTCAAGGATGCGCGCGTCTATACCGATTGGCGCATGGTCACGATCTTTTTCCTCGGGGTTTCGAGCGGCCTGCCTCTGGCGCTGACGCTCGGCACGCTGTCGATCTGGCTCTCGCGAATCGGGATTGACAAGACGACCATCGGGCTCCTCGGCGTTGTCACGCTGCCCTATACGCTCAAATTCCTCTGGGCACCCCTGATCGATCGGCTGCCCATGCCGGTGCTCGGGCGTTGGTTGGGTCGGCGGCGCAGTTGGGCTCTAGCCACTCAGCTCATCTTGGCCGGGGCGATTATCGCCATGGCGCTGACCGATCCGGTGGAGAGCATCGGGTTGTTTGCCGTGTTCGCGTTGTTGGTCGCGGCGGTCTCGGCCAGCCAGGACGTTGTGATCGACGCCTATCGGGTCGAAATCCTCGATCCCACGCGTTATGGCGCTGGCGCGGCGATCAGCGTTTTCGGTTATCGCGTCGGCATGTTGATCTCAGGCGCCGGCGCGCTCTACCTCGCGGATCATATCGGCTGGTCGGCGGTCTATCTGGTGATGGCGGCCTGTGTTGCGATCGGGTTGATCACGGTCTTCCTCTGCCGCGAGCCGGTGGTGCCTGAGCGCGTGCCAAGCGCGACTTCGAAACTCGGTGCGTTCCTAAAAGATTCGGTCATTGCGCCGCTGATCGATTTCACGCATCGGCGGCTTTGGCTCGTCATCTTGTTGTTCGTGCTGTTCTACAAACTGGGCGACGCACTGGCCGGCGCGATGACCGGGCCGTTTTTGGTCGAGTTGGGTTTCACCAACACTGAAATCGCGAGCGTGAGCAAGCTCTACGGCTTTATCGCGACGTTGGTGGGGCTTGCGGTCGGCGGTTGGATGATCGCCAGGTTCGGCACCTTTACCTCACTTTGGATCGCGGGCCTCGCCCAGCTCCTCTCCAATCTCATGTTCGCGGTGCAGGCGGGTGTTGGCCATGACACCGGTATGCTGGCGTTGACCATCGGCCTTGAGAATTTTTCAGGCGGCATTGGCACCGCCGCGCTCGTCGCTTATTTGAGTGGGCTGTGCAATTTGCTTTATACCGCCACGCAATACGCGCTCCTGAGCGCGCTTGCGGCGGTCGCGCGCACCGTGCTCGCCGCGCCGGCCGGCAGACTCGCCGAAGAGACCAGCTGGGTCAATTATTTTGGGTTCACCGCCGTGGTGGCGATCCCCGGTCTCATCTTGTTGATGGTTTTAGCCTGGCGCGGCGCCATGCCTCGACGCGCCGGATAATCAGCTCGCGTCGAGCGAATAGCCGGCGGAGCGCACGGTGCGGATCAAATCCGCCCGATCGCCTGCATTCAACGCCTGGCGCAAACGCCGAACGTGAACATCCACCGTGCGGCTTTCCAAATAAACATCTTGGCCCCACACCGAATCGAGCAATTGTTCGCGCGAAAAAACCCGCCCCGGATGTTCAAGAAAATGCCGCAATAGGCGAAACTCGGTCGGGCCGAGATGGACGATTTGACCATCGCGCGTCACTTTGTGAGCGACGAGATCCATTTTCAGATCGCGATAGGTGATGGCCTCGTCGGCCAAAGCGGGGCGCAAGCGGCGCAACACGGCGCGAATGCGCGCGATCAGCTCGGTCGGTGAAAACGGCTTGACGATATAATCGTCAGCGCCGCTATCGAGGCCGCGAATACGGTCGGCCTCTTCGCCGCGCGCGGTCAGCATGATGATCGGCGTGTTCTTGATTTCCGGCAGGCGCCGAAGACGCCGGCACACTTCGATACCGGCCAATGAGGGCAATATCCAATCGAGCACCATCAAATCGGGCCGGCGCTCGCGCGCCATGACCAGGGCCTCATCGCCGTCGATCGCCTCGCCAACCTCGAAGCCTTCTTTCTCGAGGTTGTAGCGCAACAAGGTGATCAGAGATGCCTCGTCTTCGACAATCAGGATATAGGGCTTCATGGTCGCCCATTGATTTGCCGGCCGGTCATTGAACCGCCGAGAAGGCGGTCATGTCGCCCTTCGGCCGCTCTTCCTCGACCGTTTTGCCGCGCACCAGGAAATTCACCTGCTCGGCGACATTCGTCGCATGATCGCCAATGCGCTCAAGATTCTTTGCGATAAACAACATGTGGGTGCACGGCGTGATGTGGCGCGGGTCTTCCATCATGTAGGTGAGAAGCTCGCGGAACAAACTATTATAAACGGCATCAACATCTTCATCGCGGCCCCAAACTGACAACGCCTTTTCCACGTCGCGATCGACATACGCATCGAGCACATCTTTGACCATACCCTGCACCAACTCGGCGATGCGGGGCACTTGGAGCGAAAGGCGAATCGGCTCGAGCTTGGACAGCGTGATGGTGCGCTTGGCGACATTGGCGGCATAATCGCCCATGCGCTCGAGATCGCTGGCGATCTTGAGCGCCGTCGTCACCCGGCGAAGATCGAAGGCGACGGGGTTGCGGAGCGCGAGAAGCCGGAGCGCGAGTTGCTCGACTTCATCTTCCAACATATCGATGCGCCGATCGATGGCCACGATCTCGGCCGCTCGCTCGGTATCGCGTCGTACCAAGGCCGCGACCGAGGCCGAAATTTGCTGTTCGACCAGGCCGCCCATCTGGGCAATGACCCCGGTCATTCGATTGAGCTCTTCGTCATAGGATTTGACGATATGATCGGTCACGGCGCGTTCCTCGTGTGTTACGCGGGCTCAGCCAAAACGGCCGGTGATGTAGTCTTGCGTGCGCTCTTCGGTCGGATTGGTAAAGATATATTCCGTCGACCCGAACTCGACCAGATGGCCAAGATGAAAAAACGCGGTGTATTGCGAAACGCGCGCCGCCTGCTGCATGTTGTGAGTCACAATCACGATCGTGAATCGGCTTCTCAGCTCGTCGATCAATTCCTCGATCTTGGCGGTCGCGATCGGGTCGAGCGAGGAACACGGCTCGTCCATCAAAATCAGCTCGGGGCTGATCGCGATCGCGCGCGCGATACAAAGCCGTTGCTGCTGGCCGCCTGAGAGGCTGGTGCCGGGCGAGTGAAGCCGATCATGCACTTCATCGAATAATCCAGCGCGACGCAGCGACTGCTCGACAATTTCATCGAGCTCCCGGCCATTGGCCGCCAGGCCGTGGATGCGCGGCCCATAGGCCACGTTCTCGTAAATCGATTTCGGGAATGGGTTAGGCTTTTGAAACACCATGCCGATGCGCGAGCGGAGCTGCACGACGTCGATGTTCTTCTGATTAACGTCGACGCCATCGAGCCGGACCTCACCTTGAACCCGACAGCCATCGATCGTGTCATTCATTCGATTGATGCAGCGCAAGAAGGTCGATTTGCCGCAGCCCGACGGGCCTATCAGCGCGGTCACTCTGTGCTGGGCGACATCGAGATTGACGTTAAACAAAGCCTGCTTCTTGCCATAGAAGACACAGACATCGCGCGCGGTGACCTTCGCCGGGACCGCGGCGTCCGCGCCGGTGCCGGCCGCATCTTTCGTCTTCAGGCTGAAACTCGCCCGATATTGGGTCTCGGGCGTTTCGGCCTCGACCTCAGCCTCCGGCATCATGTCGGGCTCCCGTTCGGTCATTTTTAGCCTACCAACGTACTTCAAAACGTTTGCGCAAGTAGATGGCGATTGCGTTCATCAGGATCAGAAACGCGAGCAGGACCATGATTCCCGCCGCCGTTTTTTCCTCAAAGCCGCGCTCGGGGCTATCGGCCCAGAGGAAAATTTGGACCGGCAGTACAGTCGCGGCGTCGGTCGGGCCGCCTGGAAAATCAACGATGAAGGCAACCATGCCGATAATCAAAAGGGGCGCGGTTTCGCCAAGCGCCCGCGCCATGCCGATGATGGTGCCGGTGGCAATGCCGGGCACGGCCAAGGGCAGAACATGATGCGTCACCACCTGGATCGGCGAGGCGCCGACGCCATAGGCCGCCTCACGGATCGAGGGTGGCACGGCCTTCAGCGCGGCGCGTGTCACCACGATGATGGTCGGCAGGATCATCAGCGCGAGCGTCAGGCCGCCGACCAGGGGGGCCGAGCGGGGCAAATGGAAGGCCTGGATAAAAATAGCTAGACCGAGCAGGCCAAAAATGATCGAGGGCACCGCGGCAAGATTGTTGATGTTGACCTCGATGAGATCGGTCAGGCGGTTCTTGGGTGCAAACTCTTCCAAATAAACCGCCGCCATCATGCCAATGGGGAAACAGACGGCCAAGGTGATCAGCAGCGTGTAGAACGAGCCAATGAGCGCGCCGCCAATGCCGGCGGATTCAGGCGCGCGTGAATCAGCATTGGTGAAGAACGACCAGTTGAAATTCGTTTCGAGGGCGTTCTTGGCGACCAATTCATCGATCCAAGCGATTTGTTTGTCGGTCAGCCGGCGATCGCCCTCCGCTATGTCTCGTGCCATCGACCCCTTGGCGAATATATCGGTATCGCTCGCCGCGAGCAGAGAGACGGACCGCGTGGTGCCGATGATCGACGGGTCGTTCACCACCATGTCGCGCAATTCATAACGCGCGTCGCCGCTGAACAATTTTTGAAGATCGCGTTTATCCTGGCGCGCCGTTACGGCGGGAAAACTTGCCGCGACTGCCTCTTTGAGGAGCGCCGCGTAATCGGCTTGGCCGAGTTTGACGGGATCGCGCGAGCCGTCGGGATCGATGATTTTTTCATTAAACGCCACGTCAAGCGTGATCCGCGTTTGCACAAAGGCGCCGGTGCCCTTGCCGATCACCGTAGCAAGCAGAATGGCCAGAATGGCGAGCCCGATGACGATTGCGCCGATGCCATAAACCTGGAAGCGCACATTGGCGCGCTTGCGCCGGCGAACGCGCCGCGTTGCGGTGTCTGACAATTGCCAGGGCAAAGCGGCCGACGCGCCGGGGAGGCTCATTCCGAGATCACTCATATTGTTCTCGATATTTGCGCGAAACGTGAAGTGCCACCACGTTCAACACCAGGGTCGCGACGAAGAGCACGAGGCCGAGCGCAAAGGCGGCGAGCGTCTTTGGGCTGTCGAATTCCTGATCGCCGACCAAAAGTGTGACGATCTGCACGGTGACGGTTGTCATGGAATCGAGCGGATTGGCGGTCAAATTGGCGGTCAGGCCGGCGGCCATGACCACGATCATGGTCTCGCCAATGGCGCGCGAAACCGCGAGCAGGAATGACGCCACGATGCCCGATAGTGCGGCTGGGATCACCACATTGACCACGGTCTCGGCCTTGGTCGCGCCGAGCGCGTAGGCGCCTTCGCGGAGACTCCGCGGCACGGCGACGATCGCGTCGTCGGCGAGCGAGGAGATGAAGGGGATGATCATGATGCCCATGACGACGCCCGCCGCCAGCGCGCTTTCGGACGAAATACCCAAACCCAAAGAGGCGCCGGCGTCGCGCAGCGCGGGCGCCACGGTCAAGGCCGCGAAGAAGCCGTAGACCACGGTCGGCACGCCGGCCAGAATTTCAAGAATCGGTTTGACCACATCGCGCACGCGGCGCGAGGCGTATTCCGCCATATAGATCGCCGAGAGCAGCCCAATCGGCATCGCGATCAGGAGCGCGATCACGGTGATGTAAAGCGTGCCAACGAACAGCGGGATAATGCCAAAGGCGCCGGAGCTACCCACCTGATCGGTGCGGATCGCCATTTGCGGGCTCCACTGCACACCGAATAGAAAATCCCAAAACGGGACATAGCTGAAAAAACGCATCGATTCGAACAGCACCGATAGAACGATGCCAATGGTCGTGATGATCGCGACCATGGAGCAAAGAAAAAGAACGACGCGAACCAATGCTTCGACATTGTTGCGCGCGCGGAGTTTTGGCCCGACCCGCCGCCAGGCGAGGCCTAGCCCAAACCCCGCCACGACCAAGCCGATTACCAACACCGCGGCATCGGCGGTCGATTTGAGGCTGGCATAGCGCTCGGCAGCCTCAAGCAATAGGGGTGTCGGTTCGCGGGCAATCTGTTCGCCCGCGGTCAGCGCGCGGACATCGTCGATCATGGCCGATTTCATGGCGGCAGCCGTGTTCGCGAGCTCAGGCCCTAGCGCGTCTTCGATAAAGCCTTCGAGGATGGTGGTGCGCAGGAGCAGCCAGAGCACGAGCAGGATCACCGCCGGTAAGCCACACCAGATGGCGACGAACCAGCCGTGATAATTAGGCATGGAGTGCAAAGCGCGGCGATTGCCGCCGACTTTTATCAGCGCGCGGCGCCGCCCATAGACGAACGCCAGCGCCGTCAGCACGACCAAGGCTCCGATCAATATGGTGAGTTCCACGGCGGGGCCTGTCCGGCTGGAAATTCGCGGGGTCTAAGCGTACCCAGCGAATTTATGATCCACGCCCCGTGAGATATATGACGACCATGTTACATTTTGATGACAGGAGTCATCGACGCGGCGACCGACGAATTGGCAAATAATGGCGAATCAATGGCTCACCGCCCGCCCCCTTGGAATGGTGTTGGGCTTTGTCGGTCGGTTGGGCGCCCCGGCCAGGGGCCCCCGCGCTGGCAAAGGACCTGCCTAGCGAGCGGCGCTCAGTCGATCTTGATGATGAAGGCGCCGTCTTCGCCGGTGAACAGGCCCGGACCCGCTGGCGGGCGCTCGCTATTGGGCAACAACATATTCGGGTCGCCCGGCTTGGTCTCAAGGCCGCAGGCGGCCAAGCCAAGGGTCGTCAGCGTTAAGATCAAAACAAGGATTCGGTGTTTCATGGCGAGAGGTTTACTCGAAGCGCGGGAACATGATCAAGTCACGGCGCTTCTTTTGAGAGAGAAGAAAAGGGGCCGCCCGGTGAGGGGCGGCCCTTGAGTTGGGAGGTTTGATCCAAAATGCGCGTCGAGAACCTAAAGAATTAGAACTTCACGCGCGCGCCGACACCGGCAATCAAAATATCATCCGTTGGCGTGCCCGGAAGGTCCGCGCTGTAACGGCCGATGTTGAAATAGAGCTCGGTCGCGGCCTTCTTGATGTTTTGCACGGCCGCGAAATTCCACCAATTGCCCTCGGAATTGTTGACCGCTTGATCGGCGGTCTGGGCGTAGTCGATCGAAAACGCGGTTGCGCCGAACGGCGCGAGACTGGCGAATTCGTGGCCGAGCTTGACGTACCAGAACGTCGCGTCATTGCGACCAACCGTCTCCGTGCTTCGCTCAGCGTAGCCGCCTTGGATGCTGGTGCCGAATGGAGCCTTGATCGCCGCCGATCCGTTGATGGTCTCTAGCCCGGTCACTTGAGTGCTCGCGTCGGTATAGCCGATCGCCGCGCCCACTTTGTAGCCGCTGACTTCGCGGTTGAAGCGCAGCGCATAGTCGCTGATGTCGGCATCGGCGTAGGAGGCGCTAGCGACGAAGCCCATGAAATCGGGCGTGTCATAGCGAACGCGATCAAGCCGGCTGGCATCGAAATTATCGAACAGATTGCCGACCGTGCGGCCTGAGGACGTGGGCGTGCCTTCGAGACGGAAGAGCAGCGCCGAGCCCATGTCGGCGCCGAGGCTCGAGGCGGCGATCACGTTGGTGCCCGAAAAATCCATATCGCTGACGCCATCGGTCGCTACCGGACCCTGACCCAAAAAGAGCTTGCCGTAGGTCTTGCTGTCGAGAAACACCTCGGACCTGCGTTCGGTCAGGCTGGCGCCGCTGTTGTTTTCGGTTTCCTGCCGCATGGTCACCGAGCTGGTGCGATTCGAGTTCAATTCGACCTCGATCGTGGCGCCGACGCTCGTATTGTCGTCGAGCTTGGCCTTGCCGGTCACGTTCAAGCGAGACGTCGAAACCTTGTTGTCGGCGTTGAAGATTTGCGCCTGATCGCCGTCATCAGCGTAGAACAACATGCGGTTGGCATGGCCGGAGATCGCAACCGAGACGTTTTCATTGCCGGAGGTTGCCATCTTCGCCGGGGTCTTTGGCGTGGCGACCACTTCGGCGGTCTGCTTCACCGATTCCTGGAGAACCTTCACGTTCTGCGCGAGGTCCTTGACCATATCGCGTAGCTCGGCGTTTTCCTTCTTCAGGGCGGCGATATCCTCCGAATCGCCGGCTTGCGCTTGGCTCGCGGGGAGCGAAAAGGCCACGACCGCGGTCAGGGCCGTGCCGACCAAAAGTGTTTGCATCCAGGACGACCGACGCTGGCCGATAAGGTCTTTTATCATCTCGCTCCTCACTGTTCCGATTGCCAAAGCAACGCTTGCTGATAGGGCGACTTCCCTGGCTGGGTCTGGTGTTGACCCAAAGTCATCGGCCGTAACATCGGTGGTTAATATCTGTGTTTCGGTTTATAAATCCTTTCCGTGGGCCCTGCGCGCGTCAGGTCCAGACAAAGGGACGCCCGCGCTACCCGGGGCAGCCTGGCGGCGGCCGAGCCGGTTAACCACGGTCATGCCGGGGCGGACCCTAGAGGGCCTCCATGACGGACGATGGTCAGATTTATGACGGTCGCGTTACCGGCGATGCCGGCCGCGTATTTCTTATGGCGGGGGAAGCGCTGGCTCGAGATAGAGCGTGAAGACGCTGCCTTTACCGAGCACGCTTTCAATGCCCAGCGCGCCCCGATGGCGGCTCATGATGTGCTTGACGATGGCTAGGCCAAGGCCCGTGCCGCCAAGCTCGCGTGAGCGCGCGGTATCGACCCGGTAGAAGCGCTCGGTCAGGCGGGGCACATGCTCGCGCGGTATGCCCTCGCCCTCGTCGGTCACGGAAAGCGCGATGGAACCAAAGTCGGAAAGACGCCAACCGACCGAACCCGGCGTGCTGGAAACGCGGGCAAGGCGGATCATCACACGACCGCCCTCACGGCCATATTTAATCGCATTGCCGATCAGATTTTGAACCGCCAACATGAGTTCGCCCTCGTCGCCCACCACGTGGATCGGCGCTGCGGGGGGCTCGAAATCGAGCGTGACCCCACGGTTCTTCGCCTGCCAGGCGAGATTGTTCGCAGCACCCCGCACCACAGTGGAGAGGTCGACCCGGTAGATCGGCGGGCTGTGCTCGTTCAATTCGATCTTCGATAGCGACAGCAAGTCATCGACCAAGCGCGCCATGCGATCGGCGTTCTGCGCCATGATCGCGAGGAAACGCTCGCGTGCGTCTGCGTCGTCGCGTGCCGGGCCTTGCAAGGTTTCGATAAACCCGATGAGCGTGGCGAGGGGCGTGCGGATCTCGTGGCTGGCATTGGCGACAAAATCCGCGCGCATCTGATCGGTGCGCCGTGCGGCGGTTTGATCGAGGAGCGCGAGCACGAGCTTGCTGCCATCGGCGGCGGGCTCGGGCAAAGGCTCGATCCGCGCAAGGAGGCTGCGTTCGACCGGCATCGGCATGGTGAATTCAAGATCGAGGCCCTTGCCGGTATCGACCGCCGTCTCGACGGCCGCCAGGAAATTGGCGTTGCGCAATACAGCGGCCAAATCGCGCCCCTTGAGGCCGACACCGAGCAATTTATCAGCCGCTCGATTGGCGCGCACGATGAGGCGCTCGGCGCTCACCAGCAGAATCGGCGTCGGCAAAGCCTCGAGCGCGTGTTCGAGATCGGAAAACGAGGCGTTGAGCCGGCGCACCACATCGTCATGCGCGCGCGCGATCAATTTGAGGCTTTCCCCGATCGGTTCACCAACCCAAGGCATGGGCGGCGGGGGCGGCGGGCCACCGGCGTGATCCTGGATGTGCTTCAAGACCGCGTTGGAAAACAGCGCCAGTTTGTCGAGGCTTCCCAGAATGATAGGGACCAACGCGGCGAGGGTGGCCGTGACGCCCAAGGCGCACAGCGCCGCCTCCCAAGTCAATAATTTTCCCGTCGCGGCGAGCAAAGCGAAGGCGACAACCGCCGGTCCGGCCGCCAACAAGGTCGCGCCCAACCATCGCCAAAATCTAAGTTCGCCCGCCATGATCCCCTAAAGAGCGGTGCTACGACCCGCCTCGTTCCTTATTGCGCTCGTTTGCGCGTGGCGCAAGCCCCAGCCCTCGGCTAGCCTTGGCCACCATGACCGATCGATCAGCCTTAAGCGCGCTGCCGACGCCTGCGGAAAATTCTCCGCCGGTGCCCGCGACCACGCCCATGATGGCGCAATACCTCGCATTGAAACGTGACCATCAAGATCGTCTCCTCTTTTATCGGATGGGTGATTTTTACGAGTTATTTTTTGATGACGCAGTCAAGGCCGCCGAGGCGCTCGATATCGCGTTGACGCGCCGCGGCAAGCATGAGGGCGAAGATATCCCGATGTGCGGCGTGCCGGTTCATGCCGCCGATGCCTATCTCGATCGCTTGATTCGGAAGGGCTTTCGCGTCGCGGTGTGCGAGCAGATAGAAGACCCGGCGCTCGCCCGCAAACGCGGGAATAAATCGGTCGTCGCGCGCGACGTGGTGCGCCTGGTCACGCCCGGCACGCTCACCGAAGATGCGCTGCTCGATGCCAAGCGCCCGAATTATTTGGTCGCGCTGGCGCGCGTGGGCGAACGCTATGCCTTGGCTTCGGCCGATATGTCGACCGGCGAAATGGTCTCTATGCCGGTGCATGCCCAAGGTCTCGCCGCCGAGCTTGCGCGGCTTCAGCCGGGCGAATTGCTGGTCTCCGACACCTTGCTTCAGGAGCCGGCGCTGTTTGATTTGTTTGGCGCCTGGAAGCCGGCATTGACGCCCCTGCAACCATCGGCCTTCGATAGCCAGGCCGGCGAGCGGCGACTGAAGGAAGTTTATGCCGTCGTTTCGCTTGAGGGCTTTGGCGCGTTCGAACGGGCTGAAATCGCCGCGCTCGGTGCGTTGATCGACTATTTGCGGCTCACTCAACGCGGGCGAATGCCGCGCCTCGCGCGCCCGCACCGGCTCGATGAAGGCGCGATCATGGCGATCGATGCCGCGACGCGACGCAATCTCGAACTGACCGAGGCGCTCTCGAGCGGGCGTAAAGGCTCGCTCTTAGAGGCGATCGATCGCACCGTGACAGGGGCCGGGGCTCGTTTGTTGCTCGGCCGGTTGGGCTCGCCTTTGACCGATGTGCGCGCGATCGAAGCGCGCCTCGACGAAGTGCGTTATTTCATCGATCAATCGACGACGCGCGATGCGGTGCGTGGTGCGCTGCGCCGCGTGCCCGATCTCGAACGCGCGCTCTCGCGCCTCAGCCTTGGGCGCGGCGGCCCGCGTGACCTCGCCGCGATCAGGAATGGCTTGGCGGAAATACCGGCGATCCGTGCCGCGCTCGCGGCAAAGAAGGTCGAGGCATTGGCCGTGGCCCCGCCGCCGATCATGGCGCTGGCCAAGGCGCTCGGCATTCATGACACGCTGGTCGATCGGCTGACGCGCGCGCTCGTCGCGTCGCCCGGCCATTATGCGCGCGATGGGCGCTTCGTCGCGCGCGGCTATCATGCGGTGCTCGATGAACAGGTCGCATTGCGCGATGAGAGCATGCGCCTGATCGCCGCGCTCGAAGCACGCTATCGAAGCGACAGCGGGATCGGTTCGCTCAAGATCCGTCACAACAACGTGCTCGGCTATTACATCGAGGTGACCTCGACGCACGCGTCGAAAATTGGAGCGCCCTTTGTGCAGCGTCAGTCCTTGGGCGGTGCGGTTCGCTATGCCACCGAAGAATTGTCGACGCTCGAAGGCGCGATCAATCAGGCCGCCGATAAAGCGCTCGCGCTTGAGCTCGAAATCTTCGATCAATTGGTCGCGGAGATTGCTTTGTGCGGCGAGGATATCGGGCGTGCGGCCAATGCGCTTGCAGTGCTCGATGTTGCCGCCGGGCTCGCCACCATCGCGGTGGAGCGCGCCTTTGTTCGTCCCAGCCTCGATGAAACGAGCGCCTTCTCAATCAAGAGCGGGCGCCACCCGGTGGTCGAGGCGCTTGCGGCGGGCACCGCCCAGGCCGGGCGCTTTGTGCCGAATGATTGCGATCTCGGGTCGCGCGAGCGGCTCTGGCTCGTCACGGGCCCCAATATGGCGGGCAAAAGCACCTTCCTCCGACAAAATGCCCTAATCGCGATTCTGGCCCAAATGGGCTCGTTCGTGCCGGCGGAAGCCGCCCATATCGGTATCGTCGATCGCTTGTTCAGCCGGGTTGGCGCGGCGGATGATTTGGCGCGCGGCCGTTCGACCTTCATGGTCGAGATGATCGAGACGGCGGCGATCCTCAATCAGGCGACGCCGCGCTCGCTCGTGATCTTGGATGAAATCGGGCGCGGCACGGCAACCTTCGACGGCCTCTCCATCGCTTGGGCCAGCCTTGAGCATTTGCACGATGTGAATCGCTGTCGCGCGCTATTCGCCACGCATTATCACGAACTGACCGCGTTGAAGGAGCGCCTAGCTTCGCTTGGTTGCTACTCCATGCGCGTCAAGGAATGGAAGGGCGAGGTGATCTTCCTGCACGAAGTGGCGCCTGGTGCTGCCGATCGCTCTTATGGCATTCATGTTGCCAAGCTTGCCGGTCTGCCGGCGCCGGTGATCAAGCGCGCCGAAGATGTGCTGGCGACCCTCGAAGCCGGTGAGCCGGCCAGCGCTCTCGCACGGCTCGCCCATGATCTACCGTTGTTCGCGGCGCGCGCGCCAGCGCACGCGGCGGCCGCGCCCAACCCGGTGATCGAAGCGCTCGGCGCGGTCAACCCCGATGAACTGACGCCCAAGACCGCGCTTGAGCTGGTCTATCGCCTGCGGGAGACGCTTAAAGAGTCGGGAAAAGCGTAGAGCGGCTTCTAGAGCGGTTTCAACTTGCTCGGAATCATTTGCCTCACCCCCACCCGGCGCTTCGCGCCGACCTCCCCCGTCGAGGGGGAGGTAAAAAAAGCGTCAGCCGTTCAATCTTCTTCCCCCCACCCCCCCCACCCCCCCCTGAGGGGGAGGGTTAGGGTGGGGGGTGGTTCCGGTTAGGTTGAAACCGTTCTAGCGTCAGCAAGCGTGCTTTCGCTTTGGTCATCCCCACGCAAGGGCACATTGCTGTTTGGTTGAGAACGAACCGGCGGAACACCGCTACCTTCGTCATGGCATGGAAGGCCTCCCTTGGAAGCCAAAACCGTGCAACGATGTGTCAGCTATGTCTCCGAACACCCGTCAGTGGTGTGTCCGGGCTGAACATCAAGCCGGGCCATGACGGTATTGGGTGTGTCCGAGCGCTGCTCAACGCGCCTTGAACCGCTTGAGCGCCGCCTCGATCGCGGCGCGGCAATAGACCTTGCCCATATCCTCTTGTTCGGCCTTGAGCTTGGTCAGCGCGCTTTTGAGACCGGGCTTTTTCCCGTCGCGATGGAGGGCGATCAAACAGCGCGCCAACGCAATCTCATGGACCGAACGGAGCGAGGGCTCGGGGCCCAGCGAGGCTTCGAGCGTATTGGCATAGAGCTCGACCTGATCCCATTCACCGCGCTCGATGAAGAGTTCGATCGCGAGCGAAAAGAAGAGAACAACATTGTGGAATGGCACGCCCGTGGCGATCAGCGCCTCGGCCTCGGCGAGCGCCGCCGATCGCTCGGCGTCGTCATCGGTCGCGTAGCCGAGCACGGCGAGCATCAGGCCACCGAGATAACTCATCAGCCCGATTTCGCGGGCGCCATTAAGGGCTTCACGGATGAGGAGAAGCGCACGCGGGCTGCGGCCTTCGGCCTGCAACAAGTGAAGCGCTTCGGTGCCCTGCACCTGATAAAAAAAGCGCGGGGCATCGATCGTCTTCAGCACTTTGTAGCAGGCATCGATTTGCGCGCGGAGCGAGACGTGTGCGTGCGCATCGAGTTCACCGATGGCAAAGGCCGTGCGCGCCACCAATTCGGCGCGCTTATTGCCGGCCCGCACCGCATCGGCAATCGCCTGTTCGCCGTGTTGTCGGTTCTTATCCAACCAGCCATAGAGCGAGGCGCTGGCACACAACATGGGTCGGTTGGCGATGACGATGCGGCCCAACCCATGGGCGTCGGCTTGGGCCACGCAACGCTCGAAATTTTCATAGGCGCTGCGATAACGCCCCTGAACATAAAGCGCGTCGGCAATGCCGCCGAGCGCGCGCACCTCGCCCTCGATCGAGGCGGCGAATTTGGCCTGTATCAGCGCTTGTTCGTGTTCGGCCAGGCACTCGGCCACACGCCCCATCGGGAAATATAAATTTCCGCGCAAAAAATGAATGCGCGCCCGTTCGAGCGGGTGATCGCCCTTGGCCAATAGTCGTTCCGCTTTGCGCAGCCGCACCATCGCGTCGTCTAGTTTGTCGAGTACGCGCAGACCTTCGGCAACGCTGATCAGCGCGCGGGCCTGTTCAGGTTCATCGGAAGAAAATTTGAAAGCCTGTTTCGCCGACTTCACCGCGCCTTGATGTTGGCCAAGCTCACGTAAAATTTCGGCCTCGAGCAAACAAAGGGCGTAGCGCTGTGCCTCGGTCACCGCCAAAGCGAGCCCGCGCCGGGCCAGACCGAGCGCCGCGACGTGTCGATATTGTTCGGTCTGTTGGCGCGCGGCGGCGAGGTAGGCGTTTGGCGCGCCGGCATCCTCGGCGCGTTCCAAATGCTCAGCGCGAAGCGCCGGATCGCGGGTTGCAAACCATGACGCGGCGCGGCGATGAAGTTCGACACGCCGGCGCTTCAAAAGCGCGCCATAAACACCCTCCCGGATCAAGGCATGCGCGAAGAGAAAATCGGCGCCAACAGGGCGCACTAAATTATGGTGCACCAGTGCATCGCACGAGGTGAGCGGCACGTCGAGCAAATGCGCGACTGCATCGGCCGTGAAGCGTTGGCCGAGCACCGAGGCGGCCTGGATGGTGCGCCGATCGGGCGGCTCCAGGCGGTCGATGCGGGCGAGCACCACGCTTTGAACCGAGCCCGGCAGGCGGTCAAGCTCGCCGGCTCGCGCGCTGAGCAAAAGTTGCTCCAAGAATAGGGGATTGCCGGCGGCACGGCCGATGCACCGCTTGGCATCGCGGTTATCGGGCGCGAGGAAGCGCGCCGCGAGACGTTCGGCATCAACCTTCAGGAGCGGCGCGAGATCGAGGGTGGCAAAGGCCGTGCCGCCGGCCGCCGCGCGCCAAGCGGTATCAATCGGGTCACGCTCGGGCCGCGTGGTCATCACCATGAGATAGGGCGAATGGCGCGCGCCACGCGCGAGGTGCGCCAGGGTTTCCAAGGTCGATGGATCGGCCCAGTGGACGTCTTCGACGATGATCAGGCGCGGCTTCTTGCGGGCGCGGCGGCGCGCAATTCGCACCAGACAAGCGCTCCGGCCCTCGCTGCGAGTCGCGCTCGACATCGAATCGAGCGTCGCGCGCATCGCGGCGGTGAGCGGCACGTCGAGCAAATCATAGAGAAAGAGCAATTGATCGGCATCGAGATCGCGGCGCGCTAGGGCGTCATCCGCGGCCTGGCGGCGCATGGCCTCGTCGGTGTTGGTTGCCACACGCAACAGGCTGCGCACGATCGCACCCAGCGCCTCGCCGCCCGCACTGCCGAAATCGAGTACGTGGCCGATATGGGTCGCGAAGCCCTTTTTGCGCGCGCGGTGGCGGAAATAAGCCGTGAGGCGCGTCTTGCCAATGCCAGCCTCGCCGCGCACCAAGAGGATGGCACCGCGCCTGGAATTTTGCGTGTTCGTCAACAGAGCCTCGAACAGCCGCCGCTCGGTGCGCCGACCCACCATGGCGCGACGCGAGAGACGCTTGCCCGCCGGCGCGATACCGCGAATGCGAAAGGCCGCAACCGGTTCGACGATGCCCTTGAGCGCGATCGGCGCCAGCGCCTCCGCCTCGACCAGCTCGGCAACCGCCCGATGAACCGGTTCCGATACAATTGTTTGCTCGGGCGCGGCCGCGCCCATCAAGCGCGCCGCCAAATTCACTGATTGGCCCAGCACCGTGTAATCACGCTTCTTCGCGCTGCCGACATCGCTCGCGACAACCTCGCCGCTCGCAATGCCAATGTGGCAGCGCAATTTCGTGTCGAGGTCGCGCGATAGTTTTTCGATGCCGGTGTGGATGGCAAGCGCGGCGCGCACCGCGCGCTCGGCATCATTGCCATGCGCGATCGGCGCACCGAACAATGCCATGGCACCGTCGCCGATATGTTTGTCGATCGTGCCGCCAAAGCGCACCACGGTTTGATCGACCACCTCGAAAAAACGTTCGAGCAGGCCATGGACCTCTTCGGGGTCGCGGGCGCTCGACAATTCGGTAAAGCCCGAGAGATCGGCGAACAGGATGGCGACTTGCCGCCGTTCGCCAGAATCGGCCGATGGGCTCGGCGTCGCTTCCGTCGGCGCCTTGGCTTCCGCCAGCGCCGTGCCACATTGCCCGCAAAAACGGTCCCCCGGATCGGCAGGACGGCCGCATGCTCGACAAAACCGTCGCCCCGTCTCGCTCGTCATCGGCTCCAATCGGCTTCGGCTGGCAGTCGCCCCATTTTATAGCATGTCCTGTCTTCAGAAGGCTCACACGGGCTTTGTCGGCGACTTGCGGCCATGCTAAGCAGTTTCCATGGCGCTTTTGTTTATCAGTCATGTCGATTCGCCCGACGATTGGACGCGGGCCTTTGCCAAGCTCATGCCGGAGCTTGAGGTCAGGGCCTGGCCCAATATCGGCCGCACGGACGAGATCGAGGTCGCCTTGGTCTGGCGGCCGCCGCGCGAGTCGCTGCTTGGCCTGCCCAATCTGAAGTTGATCGCCTCGCTCGGTGCCGGCGTCGATCATTTGCTGCGCGACACGCTGCTGCCCGATGGGGTGCCGGTCACGCGCTTTGTCGATGATGATCTGACCGCGATGATGAGGGAGTATGCGGTGCTGCATGTGCTGGCCTGTCACCGCCGGCTGCCGGAATATCTCGAGCTTCAACGCAATGGCCAATGGGTCGAGCTGCCGCAGCCTCTGGCGCGGGAGCGCAAGATCGGAATCATGGGGCTTGGCGTGCTCGGCGGCGCGGCTGCGACGCGGCTCGCCGGTTTTGGCTTCGATGTCGCGGGCTATAGCCGCTCGGCCAAGTCGCTCAAGGGCGTTACGGTCTTTGCCGGGCGCGATCAGCTCAAACCATTCCTCGCGCGGACCGAGATTCTGGTCAATCTGTTGCCCTTGACGCCCGATACCGAAAGCCTGATCGATCGCGAGGCCTTGGCCGCTTTGCCGAAGGGTGCGTCGTTCATCAATCTTGGCCGTGGCGGCCATGTGGTGGAGGCCGATCTCGCCGCCGCGCTCGACTCAGGCCAGATCAAGGCCGCGATCCTCGATGTGTTCCGCAAGGAGCCACTGCCGGCCGAAAGCCCGTTTTGGCGCCACCCGCGCGTCATCGTGACGCCGCACGTCGCGTCGATCACCAACCCAGAATCGGGCGCGCGCAAGATCATCGAAAACCTAAAGCGCATTCGCCAAGGCCTTGCGCCGCTCAATCGGGTCGATCCTACGATCGGCTATTAGCCTCACGCCGCGAAAGCGAGGACGCCTTTGTTCCAGACTGGTCTCGGTAAACGGCTATTGCCGATTCTCTTGCTGTTCGCGGCATCAGGGCCCTATGGCGCGTGTTTTTCGATGAACCGCTTCGCGGCGGAAGATGGCATTCCGTTTCTGCCCTATGTGTTTCTCTACACCGCTTTCGGCACGGCGATGTTGCTGATCGTGTGCGCGGTGTTTCGCCAATGGCCGCGCCTGACGCGAAAACATATTCTGGTCTATCTCACCATCGGGGCGTTCGGCCTCGCCATTCCCTATTGCATCTTCATGATCGCGGCCGAAAAACTGCCGGCGGGCATTGTGAGCATCGGTCTCACGCTCGCGCCGCTGCTCACTTATGTTTGGGCTATGCTGCTGCGGATGGATCGCTTCAATTTGATCCGCGTCGGCGGCATCATTGCCGGCATCGCGGCGGTGTTGTTGATCCTGATTCCGGAAGCGAGCCTGCCGGAAGAAGGCATGGGCGCGTGGGTGTTGTTCGCGCTCCTGGGACCACTGTCATTCTCCTTGGCGGCCATTGGCGGCGCCTATTTTCAACCCAAAGAGGCCGAGCCGCTTGAAATCGCAACCGGCGTGATGGTCGCCGGCACGATCATGCTGGCGCCGATCGTGGTGGCGGTTGGCGATTGGTGGTTCTTTCCGAACGGGCTCAATATCGGCGGCTGGTCGGTGCTGATATCAGGCGCGATCAACGCCTATTTCTTCGCGATGTTCCAATTGATCATCCGCAAGGCCGGGCCCGTAGTGTTCTCGTCCAATAATTTCGTGACCACGTTGTCGGCAGTCATTTGGGGTATCATCATTTTCGGCGAGCAACATAGCGCCTATGTGTGGGGCGCGATCGCGCTGATGTGCCTTGGGCTCTTTTTGGTCACGCGGCCAACCGCACCAATGTCGGCAAAGGCGATGTCATGAAATGGCAGGCGGTACTAGGCAGCACAACCGGGCGTATCGTCGCGATCGGCTATATGGTCACGCTCGCGGTCACCTATAGCCTCGTGCTGTCGCTCAATCGCATCGCGACGACGGCGGGCGTGCCGGTCATTCCCTATGTGTTTTGGCAGGTGGTTGGAGCAGGACTGCTCTTGCTGGCCATTTGCGCGCTGCGCCGGCGCTGGCCGCCACTCACGCGCGATAGTCTGATCAGCTATGGCATGATCGGGTTGTTCGGCTTCGCGATCGCGTTTTCGGTTCTGGCCGCGGCGGCGCCCAACGCGCCGGCCAGCGTGATCAGCCTGACCCTCACCCTGACGCCCGTCTTGGTTTACGTGTTCGCCGTCGTCATCGGCATGGATCGGTTCTATTGGTTCCGCGCCTTCGGCATTGCCTGCAGCCTCGCTGGCGTGTTGCTCGTGCTGGTGCCGCCGCTTTTGCAAGACGCGAGCGGATTGACTGCCGATATGGTGCCCTGGGTGATCCTCGCGTTCGGCGCGCCGCTTTGCTATTCGTTCGCCAATCTGTCCGCCGCGCGTTTTCGCCCGCCCAATGCCGGCGGAGTCGAAATGGGCGCCGGCGCGCTGGTCGCGGCGACGATTTTTCTCCTGCCGGTCATGGCCGTCGATGGCAGTTGGTGGTTCTTCAACGAGCCGGTCGCGGATGGCAGCTGGACCATTTTCATCGCGCTCGTCGTCAACGCGCTGTTCATGGTGCTGATGTATGAGGTCTTAAGGCTCGCCGGCCCGGTGATCTTCTCGACCTACAACTATATCGCCACGTTGTGCGGCATGGGCTGGGCCGCGATTCTGTTTGGCGATGCGCCGAGCGCCTTGATTTGGGGCTCGGTCGCGCTTTTGTTCCTCGGGCTCTATCTGGTCAACCGGTCGCCCAAGGAGGTGCCGGTCAAGGAGGGCGCATGATCGTCGTGGTGTTCGAGTTTTGCCCCAGACCGGGCGAAGAGGCGCGCTATTTCGACATTGCCAAGAGCCTGACGCCACTGGTCAAGGATTTCGACGGCTTTATCTCGATCGAGCGCGCGTCCAGCGTGACCAATGAGGGTAAGTTTATCTCGGTCTCGTTCTGGCGCGATCGCGAAGCGGTCGATAAATGGCACGATGTGCAGAAGCACCGTGAAGCCCAGGCGCTCGGCAAGGCGGAAATCTTCGACGATTACCGGATCACGGTGGCGGAAATCATCCGCCAATATTCGATCGGCGAGGGCCGCCCGGCGGCGTGAGGTCAGTAATTAGTCTGACGAAGGACTGGTCTATCTTATTTCGTCATTGCCGGGCGAAGACCCGGCAATCCAGCCATCACGCTAAAACGAATTTCAAAGGAAGAACTGGATGGCCCGGTCAAGCCGGGCCATGACGAAAAAATGAGACGTGAAGAGCTTACGGGGTGATCATGCCGCTCTTTTGCCGGGTTCGAGGCGGCGGGGCAGAGGCTCGCTCAAAGCCCGCGCGATATCGGCCAGGCTCTTCAAATTGTGCACCGGGCGAAACTCATCGACGTGCGGCAATATGGTTTTGATGCCGGCGGCCTCGGGCTTGAACTGGTCATAGCGTAATAGTGGATTGAGCCAGATCAGCCGGCGGCAGGAGCGATGCAGCCGCTCGATCTCGTGCCCCAGCGTATCGACCGCGTCGCGATCCAAGCCATCGGTGATTAAGATCACCAGCGCGCCCTGGCCCAGCACGCGACGCGACCAATCGCGATTGAACTCGGCCAAACAGCGCCCGATGCGCGTGCCGCCCGACCAATCATTGACGCTGGCACTCGAGCGCTCGACCGCGACATCGGGGTCGCGGTGTTCGAGTTGGCGCGAAATGTTGGTGAGGCGCGTGCCGAACAAGAAGACGTGAACGCGATCGCGGTCATTAGTCAGCGCGTGCACAAAATGCAGCAACATGCGCGAATAGCGGCTCATCGAGCCCGAGACATCGCAGAGCACGACCAATGGCGGGCGGCGCGTCGCGCGGCGTTTGCGCTTCAAATCCATGACCTCGCTGCCGGCGCGGAGCGCCCCCCGCAGCGTCGCCCGCATATCGATGCGCGCGCCATGCGAATCGGGCCGGAAGCGCCGCGTCGGCACTTCTTGGATGGGTAGCTTCAACAAGCGGATCGCGGCTTTGGCTTGGGCGAGTTCCTCGGCCGACATGGATTCGAAATCGCGGGTTTGCAACACCTCATCGCGCGAATAGGTCAGCGCGGCATCGAACTCGATTTCAAATTTAGGTTCTTCGCGTTCCTCGCGGCTTGCAGGCGTGGAAAGGGCGTCGGTCACGCGCCGGCTCGAGCTGCCGCCCTCGAGCGGTACTTGCCGGCCCTTGGAAAAAAGAAGGGAGAGCAGCCGCTCGACCACGCGCGGGTCGCGCCAAAATAGTTTGAACGCCTGATCGAAGACCTCGAAATGCTCGCGTCGTTCGCAGAGCGTTGCGCGCAACGCGGCGTAGAAATCATCGCGCCGCATCACGCCAACCGCCTCGACCGCGGCGATCGCGTCCAGCACCTTGCCCGGCCCAACCGGCACGCCGGCCGCGCGCAGCGCGCGGGCGAAATACATGATGTTGGGGCCGAGCTTAAAGCCCGGCTCAACCGGCGGAAGGGTTTTCTCGCTCATGCGTTTTCCAGCGCGTCGACTTCGGCGCGGATGCGTTTGACCACTTTGCCGATCTCCGAACCCTCGGCGTGCAGCATTTCGTCCTGATATTTCATGATGAGATTGAGAATCGCGCTGACACGCTCGGGGTCAAGCTCGGTCTTATCGATATGAAAAAGCGTGTTGGTCCAGGCCATGGCCTCGGCGACATCGCCGAGCGCGGCGTTCTCGGTCCGCTGCACGCGCTTGACCGCCTCGACCACCATGTGGCTCAAACGCTCGGTCGCGCCTGGTGCCTGCGCCTCCACGATGCGCCGCTCGGTCGCGGCGTCGGGGTCGGGAATGAAATGATAGAGGCAGCGGCGCTTCAGCGCGTCCGATACGGGCCGTGTGCGGTTCGAGGTGATGATCACGATCGGCGGCTGGGCGGCTGCGATCGTGCCGGTCTCGGGCACGCTGATGGCGAAATCGGTGAGGAACTCCAAAAGATAGGCCTCGAAGGCGGGGTCGGCACGGTCGACCTCATCGATCAGTAAGACCGGCGGGCCGGCGGGATCGGGCGACAGCGCCTCTAGAAGCGGCCGGCGAATCAAATAACGCGGGTCGAACAAATCGGGCGCCTCGGCGGCTTGGCCTTTTGATTTGTCGGCCTGGAGCAGCCGGAGCTCCAAAAGCTGCGCCGGCACGTTCCACTCATAAACGGCGTGGGCGAGGTCGAGCCCCTCATGGCAATGCAGCGCCAAGAGCCGCCGGCCCAGCCCGGTTGCCAGCGTGCGGGCGAGCGCGGTCTTGCCCACGCCAACGCGGCCTTCAAGCAAAAGCGGGCGGTGGAGCGACAGGGCCAGATGCAGCGCGGTCGCCAAGGATCGATCCGCGACATAATGGCCGCGCTCGAGCAGAGCGAGAAGAGCGTCGGGAGACGACGGCGTAAGCATCGATGAGGCAGCCCTTCCTCCCTCCCTGAGGGAGGAAGGGTTGGGTTGGAGGGTGAATCTCGAAGCGGGCGGAGCCCGCTCACATAACCGCGAGATTAGCCGGCGCGCTGCACGCGCGCCAAGGGTACATATGCCAGAGCTTCATTGTGGTCAGCTAAAACACCCTCTCCGCCCCTGGGGGCGGAGAGGGTGTTTTGGTTTAGCCCATCGCTGTTTGCACCGCTCTCTTGGCCATCACACCCACGAGATGCGCGCGGTAGTCGGGGTCGCCGTGCAGGTCGTTGTTCATGTCGGTGGAGGAAACCTTGATGCCATCGAGCGCGGCGGCCGAGAAGTTCTTGGCCAGCGCGGCCTCCATTTCAGGCACGCGGAAGACGCTCGCCTTGGCCCCGGTCACCGCCACACGCACTTCGCCGCCGGTCTTCGCTACCATGACAGCCGCGATGGCGAAGCGCGAGGCGAGATTGGCGAATTTGGCCCAGCCGGCTTTCTCGGGGATCGGGAAACTGATGCCGATCACGATCTCGCCTTTCTCCAACGTCGTCTCATAGAGCCCGTTGAAGAATTTATCGGCGGCGATGCGCCGTTTGTCGGTGAGCACCGTGCCATTCAAGCCCACCAGCCCGGCCGGACAATCGGCCGCGGGATCGGCAAAACAGAGCGAGCCGCAAAACGTGCCGCGATTGCGCACCTGCGGATCGCCGACGCTGGCTGCCAAGGCGGCCAGCGCTGGGATCGATTTTTTTACGTCGGCCGAATCGGCGATTTCGACATGGCGCGCGAGCGCGCCGAAGACCAATGCATCGCCGTCGCGTTTAATGTAGGCGAGTTCCTTGATACCATTGAGGTCGACCAAATCGGCCGCCGAGGCGAGCCGATGCTTCATGGTCGGGATCAGGCTCATGCCGCCGGCGAGGCAGCGCCCATCGGGCGATGACTTCAGGAGCTTAACCGCTTCGGCGACGGACGAGGGACGATGATAATTGAATGCGTACATGATGCCCTCCCTCAACCCGCGTTCATGGCTTTGGCGCCGGCGATCACCGCCTTGACGATGTTGTGATAGCCGGTGCACCGACAGAGATTGCCTTCAAGCTCGTGACGCACGGCGTCTTCGGTGAGCGCTTTGCCCTTGTAGCGCTCGGCGATGCTGATCGCGCTCATCACCATGCCCGGCGTGCAATAGCCGCATTGCAGGCCATGATGCTCGCGAAACGCCTCTTGCATCGGGTGAAGCTGCTTGCCCTTGGCAAGCCCTTCGATGGTGGTGACCGCGGCGCCGTCAAGCTGGCAGGCGAATATGGTGCACGACTTCACCCGCGTGCCATTGACATGCACCGTGCAGGCGCCGCATTGCGTGGTATCGCAGCCGACATGCGTGCCAGTCAGTTTGATTTGCTCGCGAATGAAGTGGACGAGCAGTGTGCGCGTATCGACCTCGGCCGAAACCGCGCGGCCATTGATCGTCATCGAAACTTTTGTATTGGCCATGTTCCGCTCTCCCTACCGGCCGGCCTTGGCGTCTTGCAACGCATGCCAAATCTTTTTGGGTGTCATGGGCTGGCTGATCTGCCTCACGCCCAAATGCCAGATCGCGTCGATCACGCCGTTCGCGATGCAGGCCGGCGCGCCGATCGTGCCCGATTCGCCGCCGCCTTTGGCGCCCAAGGGGTTCGAGGGCGTCAGGGTGGTGTGCGATTCGATGCCGAAGGAGGGAATATCGGTCGAATGTGGAATGGCGTAATCCATGAACGTGCCGGCGAGATATTGGCCCGATGACGGGTCATAGGCGCACTCTTCCATCAGGGCCTGGCCGATGCCTTGCGCGCAGCCACCATGGACCTGGCCTTCGAAGACCATCGGGTTGATCACGCGGCCAACATCATCGACCGCGAAATAATCGCGCAAGGTCACGCGCCCGGTCTCGGGGTCGATGATCACGACGCAGAGATGCACCGCCGAGGGATAGGTGCAATCGGTCGGATCGTAAAACGCGGTTTCCTCGAGGCCGATCTCAAGCCCCTTGGGCCGATCGCCCGAGTGATAGGCGGCGTTCGACACATCGGCGAAGGCGATTTTTTTGTCCGTGCCTTTGACGATGAACTCGCCATTCTCGATCACCAAATCGGTCGGCGCGCATTCGAGCATGTGCGCGGCAAGTTTTTTCGCTTTCTCGATCACACGGTCGCACGCCACGACCACCGCCATGCCGGCGGTCGAGAGCGAACGCGAGCCCCAGGTGCCGATGCCGAAGGGCACGCGATCGGTATCGCCTTCGACCAGGTCGATTTCCTCGATATCGAGGCCGAGGCGGTCGGCCGCGATCTGTGTCCAGGTCGTGGCGTGGGCCTGGCCGTGGCTGTGCGAGCCGGCGAACACGGTCACCTTGCCGGAGGGATGCACGCGCACGCTCGCCACGTCATAACAGCCGATCTTGGCGCCGAGATCGTTCATCATTTTCACCGGCCCGGCGCCCGCCATGTCGAAGAAGCCGCAAATGCCGATGCCCATGCAAATACCTTGGGCGCGGAGTTTTTTCTGCTCCTCGCGCAGCGCGTCATATTTGGCGAGGATGCGCATTTTGCGGAACAGCTCGGGCGGATCGCCCGAGTCGTAGGTGATGCCGATCGCGGTGGTGTAGGGAATTTTCTCGGGCCTGATCGCGTTTTTCTCGCGCAGAACGAAGGGATCGATGCCCATTTCCTTCGCGCCGTTCTCGATCAAGCGCTCGACCTGATAGACGGTCTCGGGACGGCCGGCGCCGCGATAGGCATCGACCGGCGTGCAATTGGTATAGACGCCCTTCACTTCGGTGAAGATGCCGGGAATGTCATAGGCGAGCGAGAGCATGGTGAAGTGGTAGGCGTTGGTGATCGAGGCCTGCCACTGGCTCTCATAGGCGCCGAACGCAGCCAGCGTTTTGAAGCGCATGGCGAGGATTTTGCCATCTTTGTCGAACGCCATTTCGCCGACCGTGTAGTGATCGCGCGCGTGGGTATCGCCCATCAGGCATTCGGAGCGCGTGCCGGTCCACTTGACCGGTTGTTCGGTGACGATCGCGCCCCAAAGCGCGAGCGGCTCCTCGGGGTAATGATAGAGCTTCATGCCGAAGCCGCCGCCCACATCGGGCGCGACGACGCGTAGTTTGTGCTCGGGAATGCGCAGCGATTTGGTGAAATATTGCCGCACGATGTGGGGCGCCTGATGCGTTGTCCACACCGTGTAGCGATCGTTCATCGCGTCATAATGGCCCATATAGGCTCGCGGCTCGATGGGCGAGGCGGTGACGCGATTGGTCGGCACGTCGAGCTTGGTGATGTGGTGGGCTTTCTTGAAGCCGGCCGCCACCACGTCTGGATTGCCGTGATAGGATTCGAGCACTTCATTGGTGCCAAATTTGGGATGAACCAAGGGCGTGCCGGCATCGAGCGCCTTCGCGGTCACCACATTGGCGGGCAGCGCCTCATAATCGACCTCGACCGCCTCGCAGGCATCGAGCGCCTGATGACGATCTTCGGCGACCACCATGACGACGATCTCACCGACGCAGCGCACCATATTGTCGACGCAAATAAACGGCCGATTGACGGTGCGCGCCGGCTTGCCCGAGCGGTCATTGACCGGCCAGACGCCCTCGGCCTCGCCATAGCCGGCCTTGAGCCAATCGGCTCCGGTCAACACCGCCCGCACGCCCGGCATCTTTTGCGCCTGGGTGATGCGGATGGCCTTGATCCGCGCATGAGCGTGCGGGCTTCGTACGAACGCGGCATGTAAAATCGGTTGTGTGAGCTGAACGTCGTCGACAAACGTGCCACGGCCCGTGAGGAAACGAAAATCCTCGCGGCGCCTTATCGGCTGCCCTACATACATCGGTCCCTCCCTCATCCGCCCGGTGGGACCGGCCCGCCTTTATTCAAGCGGTGTCGGCTCCCGGCGAAACCGTATAC
>SHWC01000021.1 GCA_009691045.1 Alphaproteobacteria bacterium
GTTTTCGAAGATGACGTTATCGTCCCATTCCTCGTGCACACGGTTCTTCTTGTCGACCAGCGCTTTCTCGGGATCGCCGATATAGGGCAGGGGATCGTATTCGGCGCGCACTAGCTCGGCGGCATCCTCGGCGACATATTTGTCACGCGCGACCACAGCGGCGATCGGCTCGCCATGGAACTTCACCTTGCCGACCGCGAGCGGCCAGTGGCGCGGATATTTGGCGACCAGCGCCGGCTGCACGACCGGTTGCGGCATCGATTTAATCTTGTTCTTGATATCCTCACCCGTGACGACCATGACGACGCCCGGCAATTTTCTTGCGGCGCTAACGTCGATCGATTTGATTCGGGCGTGGGCGTGTTCGCTGCGGACGAATACGATATGAAGCATGCCGGGCATAGAGAGGTCGGCGAGATATTTGCCTTTGCCGGTGATCAACCGATGGTCTTCTTTGCGACTGAACTTTTTGCCGACCCAGTTGGTGTCTGTCTTGGTGGCCATCGCCTGTGTTTCCTTTCGAAGAATTCAGCGTGCGCGCTTCGAGGCGTCGCGGACGGCGTCGACGATGTGTCCATAGCCGGTGCAGCGGCACAGATTGCCGATCAATCCGACGCGGATTTCGTCATCGCTCGGGTTCGGATGCTTTTTTAAGAACTCATCCATGTTCATTAAAATGCCCGGCGTGCAGAAGCCGCATTGCAGCGCGTGATGATCATTGAAGGCCTGTTGGAGGGGCGTGAGTTTGCCGTCCGTGGCGAGGCCTTCGATCGTGGTCACCTCATGGCCATCGGCTTGGCTGGCGAGCATGAGGCATGACTTCACCGCCGCGCCGTCGAGCTGCACGGTGCAGGCGCCGCAGACGCCTTCATAGGTGCAGCCGATGTGGGTGCCGGTCAGCCCGGCGACCTCGCGAATGAAATCGGACAGCAGCAGGCGGATCGGCACGCTCTGCTCGAAGGTTTCGCCGTTGATGGTGATTTTGACCGTCTTGTTCATGATGCGATCTCCTTCCAACGGGCCCGGCTATTTGCCAGCGGCGCGCGCGAACGCGCTCGCCAATATGTCGGCGCCGAGCGTGCGAATCAGATTCTTGCGATAGGTGCTATCGGCCCAATGGTCGCTTTGGGTTTCGATTTCGGCCGCGGCCTTCTCAAGCGCGGTGCCGATTCCGGCCTCGCCGGCCTTTTTGCCGATCAACGCGGCCTCGGCGCCCTTGGCGCGCTTCGGACCGGTTGAAAGGCCGCCGACGCCGAGCCGAGCCTTGGTGATCGCGCCGCCGCCATCGACCTCGATATAGACGGCGACACCGATCACGGGGAGCGCATCGGTCACCACGCCCCATTTCTTATAGGCGCTGCCGGCTTTGGCGGGCGCCGCCGGGAGCGTGATCGCCAGCAGCACTTCATCATCCGCGCGCGCGGTCTCAAGCGGGCCTTTGATGAATTCATCGGCGATCACCGTACGCTTCTTGCCGGTGGCCGAGATTAGCTCCATTGACGAGCCGACCGCCAAATTCGCCGCCGGCATGCAGGCGGCGACATAATTCCAGCACAAACTGCCGCCGATGGTGCCGCGGTTTCTGACCTGCCGATCGCCGACATGGGCGGCGGCATCGCTGAGCGCGCCATAGGCGCGCTTGAGGTTGGTATCGGCCGCGACATCGACATAGCGCGTCATCGCGCCGATGCGGATGCCGGCACCACTCGCGCTGATGCCCTTGAGTTCCTTGATCGACTGCAAATCGATCACGCAACGCGGCCGCACCAGGCGCGACTTTACCGCCTGCATGAGGCTTTGGCCGCCGGCGATGAACATCGCCTCGCCAGCGTCGTATTTGCCGGCCGCCTTCAGCGCCTCGTCGACCGAATTGGGCCGGAGATAATCTTCGATGATGGCTGGATACATGGTCTTCCCTCGTCGTCACACCGCACGCAAAGGCGCGCCGTGATTATTATTTCGATCAGCCAGCGAAGCGCGGTTCCGGAACGCCTCGAACGCCGAGTCCCGTGATCTTGAACAGGCCGCCCGCGAGAAATTGCGGTTTGACCTCTTTGGTGAACAGCTCATGGACCGCCGGGTGCTTCACGCGCGCCATCGAGGTGACATACAGCTCATCGAGCTTCGCCCCACCGAACATCACGCTCGTGATATTGCGCACCGGCATGCCGATGCGCCGATCGACTGAGCCATCGGGTGCATAGCGGATCAACTCGCCGCCGATCACCATGGCGTTCCAGACATAGCCGTCGGCATCAACCGTCGAGCCGTCATAAACACCGCGCTCATCCTTGCTCGACGCGAAATCGCGCTTATTCGATAGCGTACCGGTCTTGATGTCGTAATCATAGGCCCACATGACGTTCTGGAACGTATCGGCGAAATAGAACGTCTTGTCGTCCGGGCTCCAGCAGGGGCCGTTCGAACAAATGATGCCGCCCTCGATCTTGGTCACTTTCAGGTCGGGGTCGAGGCGGAAGAGCCCGCAGGCCGTGAGCTCTTCCTTATCGTCCATGCCACCGGCAAAGAAACGGCCGTGCCGGTCGCATTTGCCGTCATTCAGGCGCGTGCGCGGTTGGTCGGTATCGACCAACTGAATCAGCTCGTATTTCCCCGTCTTGAAATCGAAAAAATAGAAGCCGTCGTCCATCGCTAGCACGGCGCCGCCATTCTTGCGCAGCGCCATCGAGCCGATGTCCTTGTCGATCACCCAATTGTCGACCTTGCCGGTCTTCGGGTTCATGCGCCAGATAGCCGGCTTGTTGACGCGCCGGCCGGTGCAATCCAGCCAATAGAACAGCTGATCTTCGACGTCCCAGAACGGGCCTTCGCCCAACAGGTTCTCGCAGTCCAAGAGGCATTCGATTTTGATCGTCATCCCAGGCCCTTGTTTTGCTTTTGCGTTTTATCGGCGGCGATCCTGCCCGAGCCGCCGGGCCTAGGCAAGCGAGACTGTTACGATCCGGAAACTAAGTGCGCTTGCCCCTCGACGCGGGCACGGCTATCACCTAAAGGAGCGCTGCCCTATGGCACGCGGAGCCCCGGTTAAATCATGCGAATCCTGGTCATTCAGCATCATTCGAATTCAGGCATGGGCCATTTGCTCGATCCGGCGGCCGAGCGGGGCGTCGAATGGTCGCAGGTGTTTCCGCTCGAGCGCGGCGACGCGATCCCCTCGAGCCCAAGCGGGTTTGATGGGTTGACCGTCTTTGGGGGCACACCCCATGCCAATGACGATGCGACCTATCCGCATCTCAAGGAGATCGCGAGCCTGATCGGCGCCTTTCACCGGGACGACAAACCGGTGCTCGGCATATGTCTCGGCTCGCAGCTGGTCGCGCGCGCCTTCGGGGCCCGGGTTTATAAGGCGCGGCAATCGGAGATCGGGTTTTATCCGGTGCGGCTGAGCCCTGCGGCCAAGCACGATGTGCTGCTGCGCGACGGCGTGCTTGATTCGGTTCACCTGATTGAGTTCCATTACGATACGTTTGACCTGCCTAAAGGCGCGACGCAACTCATGACCGGGGCCGATTACGCGCCGGTCCAAGCCTTTCGCATGGGCGAGACGACCTATGCGTTTCAACCGCATTTCGAGGCGACGCCCACACAAGTGCGCGAATGGCTGGTGGGCTCGCGGCGTTGGGTTGAGACTGAGCATCCGAGCGTTCCGGCGCGCATCGACGATGAGCTTGCGCGCCACGGCCAAGGCGCACAAGAATTCGCGCGGCGGGTTGGTGGGGCGTGGTTTGATCTGGTCGCGGCGCGGCGCCGCGCGCGAAATGGGAGGGAGTAAATGGCCGCAATCAAAACGCTTGGCCTCGATCATTTGGTGCTCCGCGTGGCCAATGTGAAGCGCTCGATCACCTGGTACGAAGCCGCGCTCGGCTGCACGCTTGAGCGCGTGCTGCCAAGGTTCGGGCTCTATCAATTGCGCACCGGGCGCACCTTGATCGACCTGGTGGACATCAAAGGCCCGGTCGGCAAAATGGGCGGCGCGGCGGCGGGCGCCAAGCGGCGCAATCTCGACCATTTCTGCGTTCAGCTTGAGAGCTTCGACGAAAAGCGGATTGTCACCTACCTCAAAAAGAAGCGCATCAAGCCGGGCAAGGTGGAGCGACGTTATGGGGCGCTCGGCCATGGGCCATCGATGTATCTGACCGATCCGGATGGCAACACGGTCGAGCTTAAAGGCCCGCCCGATAAGGATCAGACCGAGCGGCTGCCCGATGCTTCCTATCCCGGTCGAAAGCGCCGCGCGCGTTGATCGCAAACGCGGCTCCTTGCGTCGCGGTTCGGAACCTCATTGTCCGGATCGACGGCGATACCATCCTCGACAGCGCAAGTTTTGTCGCGCCGCGCCACGCGATCACCATGTTGCTGGGCGATGGCGCGGCCGGCACATCGACCGCGATCAAGGCGATCGCGGGGCTTGAGCGTGCGCGCGATGGCACCATCGAGGTCGATGGCCGCGATGTGACCAAGCTCAAAGCGGGTCGGCGCAATGTGGCCGTCGTGTTCGAGGGCCATGCGTTGTTTCCGCATATGACGGTGTTCGAGAACGTGGCCTATCCCTTGCGGGTCGCCAAACTCGATCGTGCGGCAATCGAGGCCCGGGTGACCGAGGTCGCGCGCCTCCTCGATTTCGCCTCGGTGCTGGATCGCAGGCCCCGCGATGTGCCGGAGGGGTTGAAGCGCCGGGCGGGGCTAGCGCGTGCCGTGGTACGTGAGCCGGCGGTTTATTTGTTCGACCGCGCGCTCTCTGGTCTCGATGATGATTTACGGGGTGCCGCGCGCGAGGTGATCGGTTTTTTGCGCGAGCGCTTCAACGCCACCATCATCATGCCGAGCAGCGATGGCGCCGAGGCCATGCGCTTGGCTGATTGGCTGGTGGTGATGGCGAAGGGGCGCGTGCTGCAAGAGGGCGGCGGGACCGCGTTGCGTGCCGCGCCGGCGAGCCTCGACATCGCGGCGCGCATTGCCGTGCCCTCGCTCGTGCTGCGCGATGGCGGCATTGTCGCGATCGAACCAGAGGGTATCGTTGTGCAGGCGGGCGACGGCCCGAAATTCCTGCTGAACTTTGCCCCGGGCGAAGCCGAAATTGGCGAGCGCGTTGCGCTTGCGGTCGCCCAGGCCGCGCTCAAGCCCGGTGGCTGGGGGGCGGTTTCGCCCGAGGCCCTGTTATTGTTTGATTCCGATGGGGTTGCTTTTGCACGACGCTGATGAGCTGGTGATTGACGGCGGCCATCGGCGCCGCGAAGCTGGGGCGTCATATTCTTGGGGGAGGCAGACCAATGGCGAAAAGCGCGGCTAAGGATGTCGTCGGGCGGTTTCTGACCGCGATCAAGACGGCCGATGGCAAGACCATGATGAATTTGCTGGCCAAGGACGCCGCGATTGTTTTGCCGGGCTCCTACAAAGTGCCGTGGTCGGGGCGCTGGGAAGGCCATGACAGCATCGCGCAATGCTTCCGTTTGGTCGGCGAATTCCTCGATATTCGTGGTCATGACGTCAAGGTCATGTTCGGCGAGGGCGAGCACGTGTTTGTGCTGATGTATGAGACGACGATCGCTCGGAATACGGGCCGGGTGTTGCATCAGGAGACCGCCTGGTTCTTCCGCGTGCGCGCGAGCAAGATCGTGTTCTGGCAGGCGTTCGAGGATACCGAGCAGATCAATTGGGTGTGGGACGACAGCGCGCGCGCGTGGGACGATGCGAGCCGGCGCGTAAAGAGCAAATAGCCAGCGCCCCCGGTTTATTGCCGGGGGCCATGGGCCTGCTATAGTTTGGCCGATCAGAGGAGGCCCCGATGCGCCAGGTGGTGGTTGCCGGCACCGGCATCACCGAGTTCGGCAAGTTTATGGAGGCAACGCTCCGCTCGCTGACCGAAAATGCGGTGGCGAAGGCATTGGCCGATGCCGATACCAAGGTCGACGAGATCGACATGGTGTTCTATGGCAATGCGGCGGGCGGTCTGCTCAATGGCCAGGAATGCGTGCGGGGCCAAGTCGCGTTGCGCCATATCGGCCTGCTCGGCAAGCCGATCATCAATGTCGAGAATGCCTGTGCGTCGTCCTCGACCGCGTTTCATTTGGCGTGGCTCGCGGTCGCCGCCGGGCAATGCGAGGTGGCGCTCGCGATCGGTGCCGAGAAGATGTCGAACGACGATAAGACCGTGCCGATGAAGGCGCTCGAGGCCGCGGCCGATCGGGAAGAACTCGAGATGCTGAAAACCCGCATCTCGCCCGATGGTTCGGGCACGGGCTCGGTCTTCATGGATCTCTATGCCGATCTCGCCAAGCGCTATATGCAGCGCACGGGCACGACCGCGCGCGATTTCGCGGCCGTCTCGGCCAAGCAGCGGAGAGCCGGTGCGCTCAACCCGATCGCGCAGTTTCGAAAAGAGGTGACGGCGGATGAGGTGCTGCAAAGCCGCATGATCGCGTCACCCTTGACGCTGATGATGTGCTCGCCGATTGGCGATGGCGCCGCCGCGCTCGTGGTGATGAGCGCGGACTATGCGGCGCGAAAGGCGATCCAGCCGGTTGACGTGTTGGCGTGTGCGATCCGCTCGGGGCAGGGCGATGAGCCTGATGCGCCGGCCTGCGCCACGGCGGCAGCCAAAGCGGCCTATGAGCAGGCCAGCATTGGCCCCGATGATGTCAACGTCGCCGAAATTCACGACGCCGCCGCGCCGGCCGAGTTGATCCTGTCGGAGCAGCTTGGGTTCTGTAAACCAGGCGAGGCGGTAAAATTGCTGCGCTCAGGCCGCACGTCATTGGGTGGGGACATGCCGATCAACCCGAGCGGCGGGTTGCTCAGCAAGGGTCATCCGGTCGGCGCCACGGGCGCGGCGCAACTCGTCGAGCTATGCGATCAATTGCGCGGTCGCTCAGGGGCGCGTCAGCGCCCGGGCGCGCGCCTTGCCTTGGCCGAAAATGGCGGTGGTTGGATCGGCAATGATGCCGCGACCGCGACCGTTACCATCCTCGGCGCCACCAAACATTAGTCGCGGCCCCACCGCCTGTGGCTGCACCAAGCGGAGGGGTCACGATGACTGACGCTGCCATACTGAGCGAGACGCGGGAGGGCATCGGCCTTCTCACCATCAATCGGCCAAAGACGCTGAACGCGCTCGACGTGCCGACACTGCTCGCGCTTGAGGCGGCGCTTGGCGCGCTTGAGGCCGATGGCTCGGTCAGGGTCATCGTCCTTACGGGCGCGGGCGAGCGCGCGTTTGTCGCGGGCGGCGATATCGCGGATCTCAATTCGCGGCGCGGCTTAAAGCACTATGAAGAGTTCGCCGAGGTGATCCATCGGGTGTTCCGGCGCGTCGAGGCGTGCGACAAGCCGACCATCGCCGCGGTTAATGGGTGGGCGCTGGGGGGTGGGGCCGAGCTCATGCTGTGCACCGATATTCGGCTCGTTGCCGACAATGCCAAGATTGGCTTGCCCGAGATCACCCTTGGGCTGTTTCCAGGGGCGGGCGGCAGCCAGAGGCTGATCCGCCAAATTCCGCTCTGCCGGGCCAAGGAAATGATGTTCACCGGCGATCGGATCTCGGCCGAGGAGGCTGTGTTGTTGGGCTTGGCCAATCGCGTGGTGGCGCAGGTGAAATTGCTGGACGAGGCCATGGCGCTGGCCAAACGGATTGCCGAAAAATCGCCGCTCGTCTTAAAGCTATTAAAGCGCGCCGTCCGCGATGGCCTTGAAATGCCGCTACAATCCGCGCTCGCCCATGAGCAAGCCGTGATCGGCCTGGTGCTCGATAGCGATGACGCCCATGAGGGCTGTAGTGCGTTTCTCGAGAAGCGGCCGGCGCAGTTCAAGGGCCGCTAATCGGGATCGCTTTTGCCATTGCTGATCGGCCCTATCCTTCGACAAGCTCAGGATGAGGGCCCAATCTAATCGCCTCATGCTGAGCCTGTCGAAGCATGAGGCTCAGCCAGAGAGATCGAATGGATTTCCGCCTGAGCGACGAGCAGACCATGATGGTCGAGACCGCGCGCCAAGTCGGCGCCGATTTCGGCCTCGATTATTGGCGCGAGCTCGATGAGCGCGGCGCCTATCCGAGCGCGATGTGGGCGGCGATCTGCCAGGCGGGCCTTTGCGGCGTCGCGCTGCCAGAGGCGCATGGCGGCGCCGGCCTCGGCATGATCGAGATGGCGCTCGTCATCGAGGCTTTGGCGGCGTCAGGCGCGGGGTCCACCGTCGCCCAGCTCTTCATGCTCAATCCAATTTTCGGCGGGGTCGCGGTGTCGAAATACGGCACGGACGCGATGCGGCGCGCGCTTTTGCCCGGGCTCTGCAAGGGCGCGGTTCAGTTCTGCATGGCGTTGACCGAGCCCGATGCCGGGACCAATAGTCTCGAGGTTAAAACCTTCGCCCGCGCCGATGGCAATGGCTGGCGCCTGAATGGCCGGAAGATCTGGATTTCGGCGGTGCCCGCGGCGCAAAAAATGCTGGTCGTGGCGCGTACCAAAAAACGCGAGGAGGTGGCGCGCAAGACCGACGGCATTTCGCTGTTCCTCATCGATGTCGCGCGCGATGGTCTGACGCACCAGGCGATCGCCAAGCTCGGCACGCGCTGCGTGCCGGCGAGCAATGTCTATTTCGACGATGTGAAGGTCGAGGGCGATGAGCTGATCGGCACGCTCGATGGCGGTTGGCGGCAATTGCTCGACGTGCTCAATACCGAGCGCATCGTTACCACGGCGGGGTTGGTCGGCACCGTCGAGCTCGCGCTCAGACTCGCGGTTGAGTACGCCAATGAGCGGCGCGTCTTTGCCGACAAGCCAATCTCATCCTATCAGGGCCTGCAATTCCCGCTCGCCCAGGCGCATGCGGAAGCCGCGTGCGCGCGCGTGATGAATTACAAGGCCGCCACCCAGTGTGATCAGGGACTCGATTATGGCAGCGAGGCGAATATGGGAAAATTGATCGCGGCCCAGGCCTGTGCCGATGCGACCGAGCGTGCCATGCAAGCGATGGGCGGCATGGGCTATGCCAAGGACATGCATGTCGAGCGGCTGTGGCGCGATTGCCGGCTTTTCCGATTCGCGCCGATCTCGGAGGAAATGATCCTCAACTACATCGCCCAACACGATCTCGGCATGGCGCGGTCGTACTAAGGCGGAGCCTAAATCGCCGCGTCGATGAAGCGCTGATCCATTTCGCGCGCAGGCTGGTCGCAACCGGCTGACCCCACGATCTGGGCCGGCACGCCGGCGACGGTCACGCCGGCCGGGACGTCTTCAAGCACCACGCTGCCCGCACCGACACGCGAATACTCGCCGATCTCAATATTGCCCAACAGCTTCGCCCCAGCGCCGAGCATGGCGCCGCGCCGCACCTTTGGGTGTCGGTCACCGGTTTCCTTGCCGGTGCCGCCCAGCGTCACTTCGTGCAGCATCGAGACATCATCTTCGACCACGGCGGTCTCGCCGATCACCACCGAGGTGGCGTGATCGATCATGATGCCGCGCCCCATGCGTGCCGCCGGGTGGATATCGGCGCCGAAAATCTCGGAGATGCGCGCCTGCAGGAATAACGCCATGGGCTGGCGGCCGTTCAGCCACATCCAATGCGCCACGCGATAGGCCTCGAGCGCCTGGAAGCCTTTGAAATAGAGGAGCGGCTGTAGCAGCCATTTGCAGGCCGGGTCGCGCTCCCTGACGGCCATCAGATCGGCGCGCACGGCATTGCCGATATCGGGGTCGGCGGCGAAGGCTTCGTCGAACGGTTGGCGCAGCAACATCGCCGGTACTTCGGCACTGCCGAGCTTTTGCGCCAGATGGAAGCTCAACGCGCTCTCGAAGCGCTCATGGTTCAAGATCGTGGCATGCAAAAAGCTCGCCAGCGTGGGTTCCTGGGCCGCCATGTCGGCGGCCTCGCTGCGCACGGTGAGCCAAATGGGGTCGTGGATCGCGACTTTGGACGCGGTTTTCTGCATGGCACGGCCTCCGGCCGGGACGTCAATCATTGCACGGTATTTTACTAGATGGGGTGCTAGGGCGTCGATTCAATTGGCGGAGCAGGGGGGCCTACCAACTGGGTATGCAGTTGCTGGTCAGGCCTCCGTCGACGATAAGCTCCGCCCCGGTAATGTAACTAGCGTCATCCGAAGCCAGGAACGCCGCGGCCTTGGCGATCTCGAACGGATCACCCATGCGCCCCAGCGGAATCATGTTGTGCCGTTCGGCCCGGACACGCTCGATTTCCTCGGGCGTGTGATCGGCCTTCAGTGGCTCGTTAATCAGCGGCGTATCGATCACCCCGGGCAGGATGACGTTGGCGCGGATGCCCTTGCGGGCATATTCGAGCGCGACCGAGCGGGTGAGCTGGAGGATAGCGGCCTTCGAGGTGTTGTAAGCGAGTGCGGGCGTGCCCCAGGCGCGGATCGCGGCGACCGAAGAAATATTGACGATCGCGCCTTTCCGCTGCCTCTCCATCACCGGCAGGACATGCTTGCAGGTCAAGAACATGCTCTTGACATTGGTGTCGATCACCCGGTCCCAGGTCGCCTCCGGCAGGGCGACCGGGCCGTCGATATCGAGCAGGCCGACATTGTTGTGCAGCACGTCGACGCGGCCGAAAGCGGCGAGACAAGCGTCAACCATGCGCGCGATGGCATTGCTGTCGGTGACGTCGCAGAGCGCGCCGATCACCGTGTTGTTCTCACTCTTGATGAACGCTTCAGTTTCGGCCAGGGCCTTGGCGCTGATATCGAGCGCGAATACCTTGGCGCCCTCGCGCGCATAGTGGATCGCGCACGCTTTGCCATTGCCCATGCCAGGGCCGCTGGCGCCCGCACCGGTCACGATCGCGACCTTGCCTTCGAGCCGTCCCGCCATGTCATCCGCTCCCGCTTTGTTGCCGTACCGGCTTTATGCCGGGTCCGGTCTCAGGCATATATCGGGACGGTCCAGCCGGTCTAGGGGGAGGCGCCGCGATGCTGCTCGGCCTGATGCAGGACGTTCCGTTGATGATCGCGTCGCTGATCGAATATGCCGCTCGCTATCATGGCGGGCGGGAGATCGTCTCGCGCTCGGTCGAGGGCCCGATCCATCGTTACACCTATGCTGACGCCGAGACGCGCTCGAAGCGGCTTGCCAATGCGCTCGTCCGGCTCGGCGTCAGGCCGGGCGAGCGGGTCGGCTCGCTGGCGTGGAATACTTGGCGGCACTTCGAGATGTTCTATGGTGTATCAGGGCACGGCGCCGTGCTGCACACGGTCAACCCGAGGCTCTTCACCGAACAGATTGTCTACATCGTCAACCATGCGGAGGATCGCTTCGTCTTTCTCGATCTTTCGTTCGTGCCGCTGGTCGAAGGCATCGCTGAACGTCTGACCAGCGTCGAGGGTTATGTGATCCTCACCGATGAGGCGCACATGCCGAAGACGCGCCTCAAGAACGCCCTGTGCTACGAAACGCTGATCGGCCACGAGCGGGCCGACTATGTCTGGCCGCGCTTCGATGAGCGTGCCGCATCCTCTCTCTGCTACACTTCGGGTACGACCGGCAATCCAAAAGGCGTGCTCTACAGCCATCGCTCGACGCTGCTGCATGCCATGGCGGCGTGCCAGAACAGCGCGATGGCCTTGTCGGCGCACGACTGCATCATGCCGATCGCGCCGATGTATCACGGTAATGCGTGGTCGCTTCCCTATCTCGCGCCAATGACCGGCTGCAAATTGGTATTGCCGGGGCCAAAAATGGACGGCGCCAGCATCGAGGAACTGGTCAATGCCGAGGCAGTTACGTTCTCGGTCGCGGTGCCGACCGTTTTCACCATGCTACTCGAGCACCTCGACAAGACCGGGCGAATGGTGCCGAGCCTCGATCGCGTCGCGATAGGCGGGTCGGCGGTGCCGGCCAGCATGATCGAGCGGTTTCGCGAGGCTTACGGCGTCACGGTCGTGCAGATTTGGGGCATGACCGAGACGAGCCCGCTCGGCACCATGGCGACTGCAACGCCCGAGCTTGATGCGCTGCCCGAAGCCGAGCGGCGGGCCGTGCTTGCCAAACAGGGGCGCGTGCAATTCGGACTCGAGCTCAAGATCATCGGTCAGGATGGCACGCCCGTACCGCGCGACGGCGCCACCTTCGGCGATATGTGGGTCAGGAGCGCCTGGGCGTCCTCTGGCTACTTCAACGGCGAGGGCGGCAGCCGCCTCGACGGCGACGGCTTTTTCCCGACCGGCGATGTCGCCACGCTCGACCGCTATGGCTATATGCGGATCACCGACCGCACGAAGGACGTCATCAAATCGGGCGGCGAGTGGATTTCCTCGATCGACCTCGAGAACGTCGCGGTGGGGCACGAAGACGTCAAGCACGCAGCAGTGATTGGAATTCCTCATCCTAAGTGGGAGGAGCGGCCGCTTCTGGTCGTCGTATGCAAGGAGGGGCGGGCACCGAGCAAGGCGGCGATCCTCGATCACCTGCGCGCGCGGGTCGCCAAATGGTGGCTGCCGGACGACGTGGTGTTCATCGACGAGATTCCGTTGACAGCGACTGGCAAAATCCAAAAATCCCGCTTACGCGAGATGTTTGCCGACTATCGCTTGCCTGGGCTCTGAAGTAGACGCTCGACAAAGTCGCGGAGCGTGTCGCCCTCCCCGCCGCCGGCCTCGCGCGCGAGGCGGTTGAGCCGGGAGAGCACCCCGGTCTGCCAGGCCGAGCGCGCATCGCCAATGCGGGCCGAGGCGGCGGTGACGGTTGCCCCGATTACGCCCATCTCATCGAGTGCGGGCAGGCGGCGCACGCCAGCCTCATCAAGGCCAATGCCGGCATCGTTAAAAAAAGCGGCCAAAGGCGGGCCCTTGATGATGTGATCGGGCCGTCCCGCGAGTAGCCCGCCATGCGATCCGGTAATCATAATCCGCCCTCGATCGTCGCTCGCCATGAGCGCGGCCGAATCAATGGCCCAAATTTCGGGCTCACCCGCTTCGGCGCGGAGGCGAGAGCGGGCCTCGTCATAGGCCGGGGCCTTGATTTTTCGTGGTGTCGCGGCGCGCATCAACACCGACGCCTCCATGATCGGTTGGCCGATTGCGCAACCGAAGGCGGCCGCTGCTGGATTGACATGGCTGACCACGCCGCGCCGCGCGATATCCGCGCCATCGGCAATACGGGCGGAGAGGTGGTTCACGGTGACGGCCGGCATCCCCAGGCGATCGAGAAAGGCGAGCGAGGCAATGCCGGCCGCGTCTTTGCCCATGCCCGCATCGTTGAAGCTGACTCCAAGCACGCCAGCCTTGGCGGCGAGGTAGGCCGGATAAAGCCCGCCATGGGACCCGGTGATCACCACCGTCGCGCGATGGCGCCGCTCGATTTGCGTCGCGCTGTTGAGGGCGAAGATGGCCGGCATGCCGCCGGGCCCTAAATTACGCCGCGCCCATGCCGACGAACTCGGCGATCAATTCCGGATTGTCGAGTTGCGCGGGCGTCACCTCGCCGGTGATCTGGCCACGTTGAATGATCAACACGCGTTGCGACAGAGCCGCGATGAATTCGAGGTTCTGTTCGACCAACACAATGGTGAGGCCGCGCTGATCGCGCAGGCGCTTTAGAATTTCGATGATCTCCTCGACGATCGAGGGCTGAATGCCCTCGGTCGGCTCGTCGAGCAGAAGAAGCTTTGGTTTGCCGCAGAGCGCGCGGGCGAGCGCCAGGATTTGCTGTTCGCCGCCCGAAAGCACGCCACCGGCGCGATCGAGCAGCGGCCTCAGGCGCGGAAACTCGGCAAGGGTTTCCTCGATCATGGCGGCTTCGTCGGTTTTGTGCATGGCGAAGCCGAAGCGAAGATTATCCAGCACGCTCAAATTGGAAAAAATCTCGCGACCCTGCGGCACATAGCCGATACCCATGCGATTGCGCCGGAACGACGCCTCGCGCGTGATATCCGCGCCGTTGAATTCGACGCGCCCGCCGGTTGCGCGCAGCAAGCCGATCAGGGTTTTCAGCAGCGTCGTTTTGCCCATGCCGTTATGGCCGAGAATGCCGATGAATTCGCCGTCCTTCACGGTGAAATTGATGCCGTGGAGGATCGGGATACGGCCATAGGCGGCGCGCAAATCGGTGACGCTCAGCATGGTCTATACCGCATGTTTGCCCAGATAGACGTCACGCACCTGTTGGTTGCTCAGGATGTTGATCATGGTGTCCTCGACCAGAATTTGACCATGGTGAAACACGGTCACTTTCTGCGCGATCGCCTTGATGAATTGCATGTCGTGCTCGACCACGATGAGGGCCGCCTGGCGATTGATCTCGCGGATCAATTCGGTGGTGCGGCCAACTTCATCGCCGGTCATGCCGGCGGTCGGTTCATCGAGCAGGATAAGTTTGGGCTCACCCGTCAGCACAATGCCAAGCTCGACCCATTGACGTTCGCCATGGGCGAGGCGGCCGACCAGCTGTTTGGTGGCATGGCCAAGGCCGACACGTTCGATGATTTGATCGGTGATTTTATTGGCCGCGCGCGTTTTGTGATGACGGCGCGCCGAAAGCCAAATGTTTTCATGCACGCTCAAACCATCGAACACGCTTGGTACTTGGGTCTTAATGCCAATGCCGCGTCGCGCGATCTGAAACGTGATGTCGCTCGTGATGTCGGCGCCGCGAAAAAAGACTTGGCCCGCGCTCGGCTTATATTGGCGGGTGAGGCATTTGAAGAAGGTGCTCTTGCCCGCGCCATTCGGCCCGATCAGGCAGCGCAGTTCGCCCTCCTTCATCGAGAAATCGACATTATTGACCGCGACCACGCCGCCAAAGCGCATGGTCAGGCCGCGGGTTTCGAGGATGACGTCGTTCTCGGCCATGGCGCGCTCAGCCCTTATTTCCGCTATGGCCGGACGGCGGCGCCAAACCAAGCATGCGTTCGCCAAAAGCGCGAACTGGGGCGCGGCTCGATGCCGGCAATTGCTCGGCCATGGACAAGACCGCGCCGGCGGTCATGCGTCGATAACGGCCGCCTTGTTCGCGCCAATCGCGCAAGGTCGGCACAATGCCCTGGGGGATCACGAGCACGAAGATCATCACGATCAGGCCGAAGATCAAATAGGTGTTCAGCCCGCCGCCCGAGGCGCCGGTGCCGAGAATGAACGATACGTACAGGAGAACAACGCAGCCAATGATCGGGCCGAGCAGCGTGCCAACGCCCCCGACCAGCACCCACATGATGATCTGGGCGGCGAGCGAGAGGTGGAACGCATTGGGGCTGATGAAATTCTTGTAATTGATCGACAGGCATCCGGCGAGCCCCGCGATCGCAGCACCGATCACGAAGACCGCGAGCTTATAGAGCCGCACGTCATAGCCGAGGAGCTCGGCGCGCAGCTCGTTTTCCTTCACCGCGACGACGACACGGCCGAAGGTCGAGCCAAGGAGCAGTTTGAGCCCGACATAGGTGGCGATCAAAAGCCCCATCGCGAAGTAGAACAAATGATTGGCGCTGAGCAGCGCCGTGGAATCGCCGGGCCAATTGAATTTCCGGATTGAGGAGATGCCGTTGAAGCCCATCAGGCGGGCTTTGCCGATGGTGTACTCGTCGCCCGAAGTCGAGTTGATGAAGTAGTAAAGCGCGAGCGTGACCGCGAGCGTGATCACCGCGACATAAACGTCGTTCAGCCGCCCGAAGAACATGAAATAGCCGAGGAACGCGGCGAACAGCGCGGGCACGATCATCGCCAGGAAGAAGGGCGCCGTGCTCTCGCCGAAATTGCCGACCGCGATCGCATAGGCATAGCCGCCAAGCCCGAAGAACATGGATTGGCCGAAACACATGATCCCGCCAAAGCCCCAGATGAAGGCCATGCTGAGCGCCAAGATGATCATGCTGATGTAATAGCGAACTTGCAGCAGCAGCAGCGGATCGTCCAAGACCGGCAGGATGAACAGCAACACGACCATCACACCGGCCACGACCCAGGTGCCGTGCCGGCTCGAATCAAAGCGCCGAAAGGATGTCATCAAGTCGGTCATGTCGAGCGCCTAAAGAAGCGTCCGGTGATGCCGGTCGGGAAGATGCGGAGCAGAATAACGGCGGTGATCAAGAGGAACACTTGGCCGAGGATCGGTGTCCACTCGAACGAGATCACTTGGCGCACCGTGCCGAACACACCCGAGGCAAGCACCGTGCCGGTGAAAGCCGCTGCGCCGCCGGTGATCACGGTGATGAACGCCTGCGCAACATAGGAGACCCCGATGGTCGGGATCACGGTGTTGAGCGGCGCGAGGATGGCGCCGGCGAGGCCGGTCAATGCCGCGCCAACCGCGAAGGTCACCATGTAAACCCGCGGCGGGCTGACGCCGAGGCAGGACGCCTGATTGGGGTTCTGCATGGTGCCGCGCGCGATCAGGCCGAGCTTGGTGCGGCGCAGAACGATGAAGATCGCGAGGTAAATCACCACCGTGAAAGCGATCATCACCAGGGTGTAGACCTTCTCGCTATAATCGCCGAAGGAATAGGCGCCGAGCGGCGTTTGCACGCCGCGGGTCACGTTACCGAATATCCACGTCACGACACCGATCAAGAATAGGCTAAGGCCCCAGGTGGCGATCAGAGTGTCGATCATGCGGCCATAGAGGAAGCGGATCAGAATACGTTCGAAGACCAACCCGACAAGGCCGACAAAGATCGGCGCGATGATCAGCATCGCGATCCAAAGATTGATGCCGAATTGTTCGGTGCACACGATGACGACATAGCCGCCGAGCATCATGAATTCGCCATGCGCGAAATTGATTACGCGCATCATGCCGAAGATCACCGCGAGCCCGGCGCCCATCAGCGCCAGGGTCGCGATGCCGCTCAGCACCTGAATGATTTGAATGCCGATGAGATCCATGAGCCAGTTCTAAGAAAGGGGGGAGGGCTGGTGCCCACCCCCCATGTCGACGGTCCGAAGATTTAGAGCTGCGGCGTGAATTGTTCAGCCGTCGCCGGATTCTTGGTCAGATCGCAACGATCCTTCACATCATCCGGACGGAGCTGATTGATGGTCTGGAACACCTTCCAAGAGCCGCCCTCGACCTTCGCGAGGTGGACGTCTTGGATGCAGTGCATGCTGGCGGGGTCGACGGTCAGCTTGCCCGACGGGCCTTCCCAGGACATGCCGCTCGCGAGTGCCTTCAACACCGCCTCGCGTTCGATCGTGCCGGCCTTCTTGACCGCCTCGGCCCAGAACCAGGTGCCGATATAGCTGCCGCTGCCGACCGAATTGAGGTAAGGCGCCTTGTCGGGCCCGCCGAAGCGATCCTGGAAGCGCTTAACGAACGCTATGTTGGCGGGCGTCTCGAGCTCTTGGAAATAGGGCTGCGCCGAGACGATGCCATCGCACTCTTCGGGCTTCAGCGATTTGTGCTCATTGCCGACGCCGAAGGTGAAGGAGACCATCGGGATCTTCTTCAACATGCCAGCCGCCGCCCATTGGCGATAGAAGCTGATATGCGCGCCGCCGACTAGGCAGGTATAAAGGAAGTCGGGCTTCGCGGCTTGGATCTTGGAAATCTCAGGCCCGAACTCGGTGACATCGAGCGGGAAGAGGTTCTTCGCCAGCCACTCGCCGCCATGTTCGGTGACGTATTTCTTGCCCCAATCGCCGATGATCTGCGGCGCGTTGTAGTCGGCGCCGATGTAATAGACCTTCTTGCCGTAGTTCTTCATGCCGTATTCGACGACGGGATCACCCATCTGCAGCGGTGTGGCGCCGGAGACGACATTGTTCATGTCGCAGACGCCGCCTTCGTAAATCACCGAGTACCAAAGCATGGTTTTGTTCTCGCCGAGGATCGGCCGGATCACTTCGCGGGACGCGCTGGTGATGGCGCCCTGCACGACGGCGACCTTTTCCTTCAGCGCGGCTTCCTGCGCGTATTGCGCATAGAGCTCCATGTTCGACTGCGGATCATAAGAGATCAGGCGAATCTTCTTGCCGAGCAGGCCGCCGGCCGCGTTGATTTCCTCGACCGCGAGGGTCGTGCACATGGTCATCGGCGTGCCGTACACATCGAGCCCGCCCGATTGGTCGAACAGGCTGGCGATGACGATCTCGTCATCGGCGTGGGCGATGCGCACATTGCCCATGAAGCCCGCTGCCGTAATCGCCGCCGCCGAAGCCGCGGAGGTGGCGAGAAACTTACGTCTAGTGATCGAACGCATTTGGGTCCCTCCCTGAGAAACTCGTTGTTTGTTGGCTCGTATATTGGCCGCATGCCTCGCGCTGGTTTTGGTTCCCTCGCTCAGCGCATTAAGCCCACTTGCCCCATCTCCGTGCAAACAGAATGCCAGTCTATCGCAATTTCAGGCTGACCCAAGCCAGCAAGGCGGTCAATCATAATTCATGCCTTGACCGGGACGCTCTGGCCCCGATCACGCGGCGGGCCCTGATCAAAACGTGGCCGCGATTGCACAGGGAATAGTCAGGGAATGAGCAGGGTCGAACCATAAGTGCGTCGTGCCTCGAGCGCGATGTGGGCGTCGGCCGCGTCCTTGAGCGCGAAGGTCTGGCCGATTTCGACCCGAAGAATACCGCGGACGATAAGGTCGAACAATGCGTTGGCGGCAGTCACCAATTCGGCGCGCGTCGCCACATAGTCGAGTAGCCCGGGGCGGGTGAGGAACAGCGAGCCGCGGTCGGTCAACGCGCTGAGCGGTACGGGATCGACCGGGCCCGAGGCTTGGCCAAACAACACCATCACACCGCGGCGCGCCAAGCAATCGAGCGAGCGTGTGAAGGTGGTTCGCCCGACGCTGTCATAGACGACCGATACGCCAGTGCCCTTGGTCAACTCGCGCACGCGGGCAACGAAATCCTCCCGGCTATAGTCGATCACATGGTGATAGCCATGCGAGCGGGCGAGTGCGGCCTTTTCGGGCGATGACACCGTGCCGATCACCGTGGCGCCGATATGAGCGGCCCATTGGCCCATGAGCAAGCCGCAGCCGCCGGCCGCCGCGTGAATCAATATTGTGTCACCAGGCTTGATCGGATGGCAGCGCCGCAGCAGATATTCGGCCGTCAGGCCTTTCAACATCACCGCCGCGCCGATTTGTTCGGAGACGCCGCTGGGAAGTTTCACCAAAACGTCGGCGGGCATCACGCGTTGCTCGGCATAGGCGCCGAACGGCAGAGCGGCATAGGCCACGCGATCACCGAGCGCGACGGCATCGACGCCCGGTCCAACCGCTTCGACCACGCCGGCCCCTTCAAGGCCGAGGATGGCAGGATAGGCCAACGGGTTGGCCGCGCCGGTATCGCCATAGGCGCCGGTGCCATCGCGCAAATAAGTGTCGACGAAGTTGAGGCCGATCGCCCCTTGGCGCAGACGCACCTCGCCCGGGCCGGGCGCGCCTATTTCGATCTCTTCAAAACGTAAGACCTTCGGACCGCCGGCCTTGTGCAGCCGAATCGCCTTGACCATAATCCCCCTAACAATGATGCGACGGGCAGTGTTGCTTGCATCATGCTAACACGAAGCGTCGTGGCCAAAAGCTGCTGGTTGCGGCGACTTCATTGGGGGGGGTCAACTGCGCGTTGATTGCCTGGTCGGGCGCCACTCAATCGTCCGATCTAAGAAAGACGCTCGTGTCGTATCGCGTCCATCACAGGGAGATCGCAACAATGGCAAAACCGACAACGGCTCAACGGCTCGCACGTCTCGAAGCGGTCGAGGACATTCGCCGGCTCAAGCATAAGTATTGTCTCTATTGCGACCAAGGCTATGACCCGGATGGCCTTATCAGCCTGTTCATCAAGAACGGGGTGTGGAATGGTGGGCCGTTCGGCAAGTATTCCGGCCACAAGGAAATCCACAAATTCTTCAGCGGCGTGAGCAAGCAGATCGTTTTCGCGGCCCATATGGTGGTCAATGAGATCATCGATGTGTCGGCCGATTGCAAATCGGCCAAGGGCGAATGGTGGCTGATCATGCCCTGTACGGTGCGGACGGACGCCGGAGTTGAAGAGGCGCGCTGGCTCAATGCCTATTACAAGGACAAATACGTCTGCGAGCGCGGCAAGTGGAAGTACAAGTTATTGGATCTTGACCTAAAATTTTTCGAACCGCATCGAAACGGCTGGGCAAAGACCTGACCGGCGCGTAGCTTGGCACCTTGCTTCGCAGTTGCGGGAGCGGCGGTGCCCTCCCTTTTGCCGCGACGCGCTTTTGGCTAAGATCAGCGTATCCTGGGTTGGGTTGGCTCGCTTGGGACGGCCCCTCTCAGAATGCGAACCGTAGTGCAACAGGGCTCAGGGAGGAATACATGGCTCATAAGAAGCAGACCGAGACCGGCGGCATCGTCGCCGTCGTGACGAAGGGTGTAAATCGTCGCACCATGTTGAAGGGCGCGGCCGCCGTGGCCGGCGTCGCCATCGGCTCAAAGGCGATTGGCGGGTTCCCGACCATTTGGGCGCAAGAAATTAAGGACATCACGCTCACCCATGTGGGCATGTCCTATTCGACGATCATCGATATCGCGAAGCAGGCGAGCAAAGACCTCGGCTTCAAGATCGAGATGGCCGTGACCGACCATCCCGGCTTCGTGACGCGCGTGACCACGCAGCCCGAGTCGGTTGACGTGGCCGACGGTGAAATCCGTCAGCGCCTGCAGATGGTGCCGCGTGGCGTGCTGCAAGGCGTCGAGACCAAGAAAATCAAGCTGTGGGACAAAGTCACCCCGATCTATACGAAGGGTGAGTTTGCCGGCAAGCCGACCTCGCGCAGCGGCGTGTCGCCCTATGAGGTGATGTATCTCGACAGCAAGGAAGGCACCAAGTTCCATGACGGCCAGACCGAGTGGGCCACCATGCTGCCGGGCGTTTACAATGCCGACACGCTTGGCATGCGCCCCGACCTGATCAAGCGCCCGATTGAGTCTTGGGCCGAGCTGGTCAATCCCGAGTTCAAGGGCAAGACCGCGATCCAGGATATTCCCGAGATCGGCATCCTTGACGCCGCCATGGCGCTGCAGGCGGCCGGCAAGGTGAAGTACAACGACATGGGCGAAATGACCAAGAAAGAGATCGACGCGACGATCGAAGCCTTGATCGAGCTCAAGAAGCAGGGCCATTTCCGCGCACTGTGGAACACCTTCGACCAATCCGTGCAGTTGATGGCGGCGGGCGAGGTGGTCATTCAATCCATGTGGTCGCCGGCGGTCACCGCCGTGCGTTCACAGGGCAAGGCCTGCCTTTACGTCCCGCTCAAGGAAGGCTATCGCGGCTGGGGTAACGGCATCTCGCTGATGAAGCATCTCTCCGGCAAGAAGCTCGATGCGGCCTATGAGTACCTCAACTGGTATCTCTCGGGCTGGATGGGCGGCTTCATCGCGAAGCAGGGCTATTACATCTCGGTGCCCGAGACCGCCAAGGCCTTCATGACCGACGACGAGTGGGGCTATTGGTACGACGGCAAGGCCGCCCAGAAGGACATCACGAACCCGACGGGCGACAAGATGGAAAGCGCCGGCGCTAAGCGCGACGGCGGCTCCTATGAGGATCGCTTCAGCAAGATCGTGGTCTGGAACACGTTCATGAAAGAAGCCGTCTACATGAACAAGCGGTGGAACGACTTCCGCACCGCCTAAGCGTGCTTTGTTTCGGGCGGGGCGGCCTTGGGCCGCCCCGCCTCCTGTTTTAACGCCCGATTAGCGGCTCTCGACGGTTCAGAATGCAATCATCTACGCCGGCGCGACGGGGTCGTATCTACCTCCAGGTCGCACCCCTAACGATCGCGCTCGTCTTGTTCGTGGTGATTCCGCTCATCATGATCGTGACGGTGAGCTTTTTTACGTTCGACTTCGTCATCGGCGCTCAGCCGAGTTTCATTTTCGACAATTTCGTCGAAGTACTCACCGACAACAACACGCTCAATCTTTATGGCGCGACGCTGAAATTCGCGGCGATCGTTTGGGCGCTCACGCTCTTCATCGGTTTCTGGATCGCGTATTTTTTGGCCTTCCATGTCCGCAATTTGCTGATTGCCATCGGGTTGTTCCTGGTCTGCACCGTGCCGTTCTGGACATCAAACGTGATCCGCATGATTTCGTGGATTCCGCTGCTTGGGAAAGAGGGGTTGATCAACCAAGCCCTGATGGGGATCGGCATCGTCAACGAACCGGTCGAATGGCTGCTGTTCTCGGAATTCGCGGTCATCCTCTGCTACGTCAATTTGTTTACTCTGTTCATGATCGTGCCGATCTTCAACTCGATGGCGCGGATCGACCGCTCGTTGGTCGAGGCGGCGCGCGATGCCGGCGCTGGTCGCTTGCGCATCATGACCGAGGTGATCGTGCCGCTCTCGAAAAGCGGCATCGCGCTTGGTTCGGTGTTCGTGGTCGCGCTCACCATGGGCGATTTCTTCGTGGTCAAAATCATGGGCGGCGGACGCTCGGCCAATGTCGTTTCGGCGATGTTTGACGATATCGGCATCCTCAATTATCCGCACGCCGGCGCTCAGGCCGTTGTCCTTCTGATCGTCGTGACCCTGATCGTTACCGCCATCATGCGCGTGGTCGATGTGCGCAAAGAGCTGGCGCAGGCGCGCTGAGGAATCGCAATCATGGCCGGTCGCACCACCCATAAGAAGCGCGAATGGACGTTCTACGTTCTGGCGGCGTTTTTCGTCCTCTTTGTGATTTTCCTCTACGGCCCGATGTTCTCGATCTATGTCCTTTCGTTCCAGGGGCCGAATGCGGGCCTGACGTTTCCGATGCAAGGCTTTTCGCTCCACTGGTTCGCGGCGCTGTTTGGCCAGGCGCGGACAGGCGATATTGGCGGCGCCTTTGGGCGATCGATCCCGCTTGCGATCATTGTGCTGAGCTTGACCGTCGTGATCTCGGTCTCGGCCGGCCTCGCGTTTCGCCGGCGCTTTCTTGGGTCTTCACCGCTTTTTTATATCGCGGTCGCCAGCCTGATCGTGCCGGGTCTCGTGCTCTCTATCGGCATCGGCCAGGGGTTTACGGCGCTTGGGCTGCGGACGGCGTGGTGGTCCTCCGCGCTTGGTGCGCATCTTAGTTGGACGTTGCCGTTCGGACTCCTGATCATGTTCGCGGTCTTGGCGCGCTTCAACCCGGCGCTTGAAGAGGCCGCGCGTGACCAAGGCGCGACCAATGTTCAGGTGTTGCGCTATGTCGTTATTCCGATCCTGCTTCCCGGCATCATCGCGGTCGCGTTGTTCGGCTTTACGCTCTCTTATGATGAATTTCCGCGCAGTTGGGTGACGGCGGGAACCAAGAATACGCTCCCGCTCGAGATTTGGACGATGGTCACCAACATCACATCGCCCGCGCTCTATGCCCTCGCGACCGTGACGACAGCCCTATCGTTCATCATCATCGGGGTGTCGCTTGGCGCCATCGCGATGATCCAACGGCGTCGTAGCGGGCAGGTAAAGCGCAAACCTGCGGGCGGTTGAGGGCAAGGGCCGGCAAGTGTCGGCCCTTCAGCTTCAACAAGGCGCTGTGCCCGAGGAGGGCGAGATGCCGAAGCGGCTTAGCCTCAAGGCGATCGAGCGATATCGGGAGGAGGGGTTCTACTTTCCTGTCCGGGTCATGACGCTTGCCGAGGCGACCGCCACGCGGCAAAAGCTCGAAGCGGCCGAGGCGGCGCTTTCGGACAAGCTAAAGGGCGCCTTTCGTCATAAGCCCCATTTGTTGTTCACCTGGCTCGATGCGATCGTGCGGCACCCGGTTATTCTCGACGCGGTCGAGGATATCATCGGGCCGAACCTACTTTGTTGGTCGTCGCTTTTTTTCAACAAGGCGCCGCAATCCAAAACCTATGTGTCTTGGCATCAGGACGCGACCTATTGGGGCTTGAGCAGCCCTGATGTGGTGACCGCCTGGGTCGCGTTCAGCCCAAGCACGATCGAGGCCGGCGCCATGCGGGTTATGCCCGGCACGCATTTGCGCGATCAAATACCGCACCGGGAGACCTTCGCGCCCGATAATTTGTTAACCCGTGGCCAGGAGGTGGCGGTTGAGGTTGATGAGCGTCAGGCGGTCGATCTCGTATTGGCGCCGGGTGAAATGTCGCTGCATCACGTTAAACTGGTGCATGGCTCGTCGCCCAATCGCTCGGCGGACCGGCGCATCGGCTTTGCCATACGGTATATCCCCCCGCATGTCCGCCAGCTCGTCGGTCGGGATAGCGCGTTATTGGTGCGGGGCGTCGACGATCATGGCCATTTCGATCTCGAACGTTCGCCGCGCGCCGATCTGGACATCGAGGCCGTAACGCTCCACGCTGCGGTTGCCGAGCAACATGCTCGCATTCTCTATGCCGGGATGGGGCGTCAGGACGTCAAGACCTTATCGTGACCCGGTCGCCCCCCGAACGATCAAGCCCGCCCGGCCCAAGGGCGCCTGAGCAAGAGCCAAAGAGATGAACGACGCCCAAGGCGCAGCGACGATGTTCGGGGCCGATCCGTTCTGGCTCTCGGCCGGAATCCTGATCGTCACTTATGTGGCGATCATGACCGAACGGCTCAACCGGGCGGTGGTCGCGCTGCTTGGTGCGGGCGTCATGATCATCACCGGCGTGCTCTCGCAGGAACAGGCGATCCGCGGCGTTGATTTCAACACCTTGGGTCTCCTGACCGGCATGATGATCATCGTCGCGATCACGCGGAAGACCGGCGTCTTTGAATATGTCGCGATTCAGACGGCCAGACTCGGTGGCGCCAGCCCGGCCCGCATTCTTTTGCTTTTGGCGGTGGTCACCGCGTTCCTTTCGGCGATGCTCGATAATGTGACGACCGTGCTGCTGATCGCGCCGGTCACGCTTTCATTGACCCGTGAGCTTCGGGTGCCGCCCTATCCCTTTTTGTTCGCCGAAATTTTCGCGTCGAACATCGGCGGCACGGCCACCCTGATCGGCGATCCGCCCAATATTTTGATTGGCTCGCTGGTCGGCATTTCATTCAACCAATTCGTTATTCATTTGGCGCCCGTCGTTGTGGTGGTATTGGCGGTGCAGTGCCTGATGATCCACGTGCTTTGGGGTCGCTCGCTGCACGCGACGGCGGAGGATCGTGCTCGTGTCCTCGCCCTTAATGCGGGCGAGACGATCAAAGACCGCACCTTGCTGAAATTCTCGCTCGGGGTCACCGCCGCCGTGGTGATCGCCTTTGTGTTGGCGCGGCTAATCCATCTGGAGCCCGGGACGATCGCCATGCTCGGCGCGGCCGTGCTCCTCATGCTCGATAATTACCATCGCCGGGCCGAGGAGCAGACCCATGGGGTGCATGAGAGCTTCACCCAGGTCGAATGGATCACGATCTTTTTCTTTGTTGGTTTGTTTATCGTGGTGGCGGGGGTCGAGCATTCGGGCGTGCTCGCTTGGTTCGCCGATCATCTGACGGCCGCGACCGGCGGGGCGCAAGACACCACGGCCTATGCGGTGTTGTGGGTTTCGGCCGTGCTATCGGCGGTGATCGATAATATTCCGTTCGTGGCCACCATGATCCCGGTGATCAAGAGCATGGCGCCGGCCATGGGCGGGCCAGAGCAATTGATGCCCTTGTGGTGGGCGCTTTCGCTGGGCGCTTGCCTAGGGGGCAATGGCACCTTGATTGGGGCGTCGGCAAATCTGACCGTGGCTGGCCTGGCCGAGCGGGCGGGCGTGCCGTTCCGCTTCCTGACCTATTTGAAATATGCCTTTCCGATGATGTTGGTCAGCATCGCGATCGCGCAGGTCTATGTCTGGCTCCGCTATTTCTAAAGGGCAGGGCTATCGGAGGGGAGGCCGAGCGCGGCGCGGCCAAAGGCGGTCGCGTTAACCTCCCAATTCATCGTGATGTGCGCGTTGATCGCGTGGGCATCGCGGAAATAGCGTTCCATCGGATTATTGGTGTAGAGCGCGCCGCCGCCGGCGACGGCATAGAGCGCATCGACGCCGCGCGTGCAAAGCTGGCTTGCAAAGGCGCCGTCCCGCCGATAGCGCGTGCGTTGTTCCATGCTTGGATATTCCTGCGCGGCGGCGAGGCGATACATTTCCGCCGCATCGTTCTGGAGCAAAATTCTCGCTGTATCGATGCAGGCACCGGCCTCGGCAACCCTAAGCTGCATCGCTTGGTGATCAGCTAGGCTGCGGCCGGTTGTTTTGGCGGCGCGCGTCTTGGTTTCGGTTACATAGCTGTCGTACATGCCCTGCGCGTTGCCGATCGAGGCGCCGCCCTGCACGAAGCCGAACGCGGCATAGGTCGGGATGCGATAGAGCGGCGAATTATGCAATATGGCCCCGGGCGCTTGGCCCATTTTGGTTTGCTCGACCGTTAACGCCCGGTGAGCGGGCACAAAATGATTGTCGAGTTTGACGTCGATACTGCCGGTGCCGCGCAGGCCAATCACATGCCAATTGTCGATCAGCTCATAGTCGGTCTTCGGCAGCATGAACATGATCATGACCGGGGGCTCACCGGCGCGATCGGGCTCGAGGAACGCGCTGCACATGTGCCAATCTGAACCGGGCACGCCGCTCGCAAACGGCCAACGCCCGCTCACGCGGTAGCCGCCGGAATCGCGCTTGGCGCGCCCGAGCGGAAAAACCAGCGAGCCACTCAGAAGGGAATCGGGTTTCCTGCCCCATATTTCTTCCTGCATTTCCTGCGGCCAGCTGCCGATCATGAAGGCATGCATGCAATATTGCGCGAGCACCCAGCCGGTTGATGCACAGGCTTCGGCAACCGTGCCGCAGACATCCATCAGCGCGCCGAAATTGAGTTCCGCCCCGCCATAGCGCGCGGGCTGCAAAACCCTGTGGACGCGGAGCTCGCGAATTTCAGACAGCACGACCTCGGGCAATCGCCGCAGGGATTCCGTCTCATTCACACGCGTACGCGATTTGTCTCTCAGCGTGCGTGCGCCTTCCATCAAGGTCTCACGCGTTAGCTGTGGATTCTTGGCCACTCCTGTTGCTGACATGACGCGCTTCGACCTCCCCCAAATTGCCTCGCGCGTTAATCGCGCTTTATCCTAACGCACACGATAGTGGTAGCACCCCACGGGCGTAAATAGCCTGGTGTGTTCCCAATATCTGCTGCAATTGCGAAGGGCGAATTCGGGGAGCTTTTTACGCGCGTGGGTGGAGGTCTCGGTTGTCGAGTCGCTTCTATTTTCGATCCGCGTGGTCACCGATTTCATCGTGCAAAAATAAAAAACACGCAGTCTTGCTCGATTCGAAATATGGCGAGATTGAGGCACGGCGCGGCATCGCGCACGAACCCACAAAACGATCTCACTCTTTGCACAGTTCGACTCGCAAACGTCTGCTAGGCTCACTACCATATGAGTGGAGACGCGCATTGAAAGGCGCGAACAAAAATGACTATAGGGCAAGCGACCTCATGGTTAATGTGCAAGAGCCAATCGACCTTGATCGCGTGGTTGTCGATCCGGCCTATCGGCGCGCCGTCATAAAATATCTTAATCGCGAAACCGCTTTTGCGTCGTCGCGGGCGATCCTCCGGTCCTCGCGCGGCAGTCGGCGTATCGTTGATGGCGGTCTGGTTGCCGATCAATTGGTGGGCGCGGCCGCGGAATAGCGACCGCGCCACGTTGCGAGGATAGGCGCGCGGCGTGACGATCAGGCTTGCGACGTTTTCAATCGCCGCACGGGATGCAAGCTCTGGGCTATTGGGTACGGCGGTGTCGACCAAGGTTCCGGCCGTCGGCAGCTTATGTCCATTCATTCGCCATGGTGTTGGCGCGGTTTGTACGCAGGCTTGGGTTAATCCGAGCCTCGGTCCCCGTATTCTCGATCGTATCGCTCTTAGTCAGAGTGCCGAGCAGGCGCTTCGGGGTGTCATGGACGGCGAGACGGATCGCGAGATCCGTCAGGTTGGCGTGGTCGATGCGCTTGGGCGTTCGGCCGCGTTTACGGGGCAGGGGACCGATGCGTGGGCCGGCCATCAATGCGGGCCCGATTATAGCGTGCAGGGCAATATGTTGGTCAGCGCCGAGACGATCGCGGCCATGGCGGCGACGTTCGAATCATCTACCACGTTTGATTTGGCTGAGCGCTTGATGCGGGTGCTTGAAGCGGGCCAGGAAGCGGGCGGTGATCGGCGTGGCAAACAATCTGCCGCGCTCTTGGTGCGTGGTCCGGAAGTTTATCCCCTGGTCGATTTGCGGGTCGACGAGCACCCTGAACCGGTTGCCGAGCTACGTCGTATTTTCGAAGTGGCGAAACGCGAGCTATTCCCGTTCATCGCGGCATTGCCGACTAGAGAACGGCCGGCGGGCGATTTCGCGCGCATTCGCGCCGCGATCGCACCAAAGAGCTAACCGCGCCAAAACCGCCGGGTAAACAGCACGAGCACGGTAAAGATCTCAAGGCGGCCGAGCAGCATGGCGAAGGAGAGCAGCCAGAGCGCGCCGTCCGGCATGGCCTTGAATTGGCCGCCGCCATTGATTGGTCCAAGGCCACCGCCGGTATTCCCCAGGGCCGCGGCCGCGGCCGAGAAGCTCGTCAAAAGATCGAAGCCGAACGCCGAGACCGCGAGCGCGATGAGGACAAAGGCGGCCACAAAGGCCACGATTAGCAGCAGGGCCGAATAGGCGACCCCTTCCGGGACCGAGCGATCATTGAACATGATGCTTTCGGCCGAATGCGGATGATTGAGCCGGTGAACGTGGCTGCGCAACACGCCGATCAGCATGCAGAAGCGGAACGCCTTGATGCCGCCGGTCGTGGATCCCGTGCAGGCGCCCATCAGCATCGCGACGAGCAAAACGACTTCGGCGAGCCCACCCCAGGCCGCATAATCGGTCGAAGCGAAGCCGGTACTCGTTACCAACGAGACAAATGTAAAGCCGGAATAGCGGAACGCCGCGCCGGCATCGGTGCCGAGGGCGAAATGGTTCCACAGCGCCAAGACGGTGATGCCGCCAAGGCATGTCGCGAAGAAAAGCTGCACTTGCTGATCGGCATAGACAACACGCCAATTGCGCCTAAGCAGCATGTGATAGAACAAGACCATGGGCAGGCCACCGAGGAACATGAAAAGCATGCCTAGCGCTTCGATCGAAAGGTTGTTGTAGAAACCGAAGGAGCTGTCGTAATTCGCGAAGCCGCCGGTCGAAATGGTCGACATGCTGTGGCAGATCGCATCGAACAGCGACATGCCGGCGGCCCAATAGGCGATCACGCAGAGCACGACCAGACCCAGATAGACCGAAATCGTCATGACGGCGATCTGGGTCGCACGCGGGAGGACCTGCTCGCCCTGCTCCGACGATTCGAGACGGAACAATTGCATGCCGCCGACCCTCAAGAACGGAAGGACGGCAAGCGCGATGACGATAATGCCCGCGCCGCCGAAGCCTTGCAGTAAAGCGCGCCAGAGCAAAATGCCGGAGGGAATCTGATCGAGCCCGGTGAGCGTGGTGGCCCCCGTCGTGGTCAGCCCCGACATCGCCTCGAAATAGGCGGCGGTATAGCTCATATCGAGCTCGGCGAAGGCAAAAGGCAGGGCGGCAAAAGCCGGCACGATGACCCAGCTCAGCGTGGTCAGAAGAAAAGCCTGGCGCCGGTCGAGCGCGAAGCGCTTGCCCCGATTGGTCAGCATCAACAGGCCGCCCAGAATGATGGTGACCCCGGCCGAGACCATGAAAACACGCCAATCGTCATTGCGCGTGCCTGCATCAACCATGGCCGGGATGGTCATGCCGAGGCCCAGCGGCACGAGAAGCGCGCCGATGACATAGAAGACGGGCCCAAGCTTGGGGATCATGTCGGTTCGAATCTGCTCAAAGCGACGATCGGGCGGGATGCCCGAACGGAGACGGCGTGGGGCGCGTCTTGCCTGGAGAACGTGGTGCCGGCAGCAGGAATTGAACCCGCGACCCCCTGATTACAAATCAGCTTCCCTAGGGGGAAGCCACCTTGCCAAATCAGGAGGTAAGGGCCTTGTAAACCCGCATGATTACGCCTATTTTTGGGAAATGACGGGAAGTGGGCTAACACTGAGAGGAAGCACAATTTGTTAGCCCGGATGTTAGCCTGGAGACCATCTGATTGTGGGGTAATAGTCATGGCGAAGGTCCTAACCGAGAGGTTTGTTTCGACCTTGAAGGCGCCGCCCGAGGGCAGGCGGCTCACGGTGTTCGATTCGCGGCAGCCCGGACTCTGCATCCGGGTGACTAGCACGGGCAACCGGAGTTTTTATGTCGTGAGCCGCGCTCCGGCTGGCAAACAGCGGTGGGCCGAAGTACGCGACGGCAATGCGCCCGTCACATCGCTCGCAAGAGCGCGAGAACTTGCTCCGGCCGGTGTCGCCAACATCAAGAATGGGCGCGAAGCCTTCCCGCGGATCGAGGCTGAGCCCGAGAAGGACGCTTACGAGACGGTTGTGGCGCGGTTCGTGAAGCAGTACGCGGAGCCCCGTCAAAGGACATGGAAGGAAACGGCGCGCATCCTGAACGCGACGCCGTGGGGCAAGCGGCCCTTCGGCGAGATCACCAAGAAGGACGCTATCGCCTATCTCGACGGGTTGGTTGCGGAAGGGAAGCGGGCAACGGCGGCCATCACCCTGCGCTGGTTAAAGACGCTGTGGCGATGGGCCGCCCGCCGCGACTTGGTAGCGTCGCCCGTTATGGACCCGCTGAGCGCCGAGCAAGATTTTGCGATCATCCCGATCGTGCGTGATCGCGTCTATTCGGACGCTGAACTAAAGGCGCTGTGGAACGCCACGGGCCGGCTGAGCGCCAAAGAGCGCGCATATCTGAAACTCTGGATGCTGGCCGGCTCGCGGGCCGGGGCGCTTGGCGGTATGCGTCGGAGCGAGTTGGAC
>SHWC01000022.1 GCA_009691045.1 Alphaproteobacteria bacterium
GCGGTTGGTACCATGCTGCTTGCAGCGTTTACTGGAACCCTCTGGTTCGCCACTACCACCCAAGCTCGCCTTGCGAAAGAGGCGCTGATCGCCAACAAACGGGCCTTCCTTTTTGCCGTCGATCTTCGCTATGAGTACGAGATAGATGCGACGACAAATCTATATAATTGGCGCTTCAGGCCCGTGTGGATGAACAGTGGCGACACTCCTACCAAAGGTATGACTTTGTATTGTGGGTGTGAACTGAGAAACACCCCTTTGGAGCTCGGGTATAATTTCAACAAAAATGTTGTTTCTTATCCCGGAATTATCGGTGCTAAGTCTTCAAATACAGGGGGCGTGGCACCCATGCCTCCAAGCACACCTATAACTCCTAACGATATTATCGATATTCAAGCCGGAAAAAATTTCTCTATCTATGGGGGTGGGTTCGTTATTTGGACGTATTCCCTGGTACCCCGTAACATATTACCAGATTCTGTTGGGCTATTGCGCCCATAGGCAATCCCTCGACTTATGTCCCGGGTCAAGTACCGCCAGCTCCCGGAGGCCTCATCTTCAACTATTTCCAGCATACTGAAGGCAATTGCGCTGACGAAGAATGCGCGACCTAAGACGCCGGCTTATCGCAGCCACTTCAACGAAATGGCTGGCTGCCGTGATTTTCGGCATATCCACCCGTGAAATACTGCAGCGTCGCTGGTCCGGGATGGCACGATAAAGTCGCGACACGACGAGACAAGGATGGTGGCACGCGCTGGCGCGCGCACGCCAGCGTATCTCTGGCCTTATATCGCGCCGATGCGCTCGATCGTCACCTCGACGCCATGGACGCAGCTGCTCTCGCCCATATCGCTTTTGAGACCGGGGTTGAGCGCGTTCACGTTGAGGCGCGAGCCGCCTTCGAGTTTCGGCCAGCGGCCCTTGTAACTGAGCGCGGCGCCTTCCGGCACGACATCATCGACGGCAAGAATGAGATCGAGTGAGCCGGTCGGATTTGAAAGACGCACGCGATCGCCACGCTTGAGCCCGCGCGCCGCCGCGTCTTTCGGGTTGAGCGTCACGCTCGCCGCCCCAAGTTGCTTCGCGATCTTGGCATCATTGGCGTAGGAATCGTTCATCAACCAGGGCGAGGCCGGCGTGAGCAGGCGAAGCTGGCCATCCTTTGGCCGATCGTCGACGCTGGGCTCGGGAACCCGGGAGAAGCCGTCTTTCTCGGCCTGAGCCGAGGCGATTTCGATCTTGCCTGAGGGCGTCGGGAATTTGAAATCGGCGAATTGAATGACGGGCTCCGCGGTCGGGAACACCGTGCCCTTCGCCTTGAATTCGTCAAACGAGCCTTTGATGCCGACCTGGCGCATGACATTCGCGATGATCGCTTCATCGCTCTCATAGAGTTCGGCTTCGCTGTAGCCCATGGAGCGCGCGAGACGGCGGAAAATTTCCTGATTCGGCAGTGTCTCGCCCATCGGCTCCATCACCTTGGCCTGCGCCGAGAACGACATGTTGAAATAGCCAGAGACCAAATCGTCATGTTCGAGGAAGGACGCCGCCGGTAGAACATAATCCGCGAAGTCGGTCGTATCGGTCGGGAAAATATCGGCCACGACATTGAGAAGATCCTCGCGCTTGAGCGCATTGTGCAAGCGTTTCTGTTCGGGGCTCGACGCTGCCGGATTGATGTTCCAGCAAAAAAACGCGGCACTCCTCGTCTTGTCCTCGAGGCGCGCCGCCAAATCCATCTGGCTGAACGTCGGCACGCCGGTGTTGAGCGAGGCGCCCGTGACATAGCCCATGTCGACGCCCTTGCGCTTTTTGCCATTGAGATAGAGGAGCCCTGCGCCCGGTTTGGCATAATTGCCGGTAATCGCCGGTAGAAGCGACACCGCACGGATAATATTGCCGCCCTTTTGTTGGCGCTGCAGTGCCTGACCGAGCCATAAGAGCGAAGGCCCGGCGCCATAGAGCTTCGCGGCCGCCTCGATTTGGGCGGCGGGAACGCCGGTCATCGCCTCACCCCAAGAGGGCGTGTAATGCTCAAGCCTCGGCTCGAGTTCGTTCCACCCGATCGTCGCCTTGTCGATGAAGGCGCGGTCGATCCGCCCATCGCGCGTCAAGACATGCATCATGGCGAAAGCAAGCGCGGCGTCGGTGCCTGGAAATGGTTGGAGATGAAGATCAGCCGCCTCCGCAGTCGGGTGGCGGACGGGATCGACCACGATCACTTTCGCCGGCGTTTCCTTCAACCAATGTTTATGCGCGTGCGGCGCGGAGGCCGACGGATTGGCGCCCCAGACCAAAATACACGAGGAGTCTTTCGCCGTGCGCGGGTCGAAGCCGATCGCCGACGAGCCGATCACATAACCGAGCGCGACATGGCCGGCCATGTTGCATACCGTGTCGGGCTCGACTTCTTGCGCGCCGAGCCGATAGAAAAAACGCATCGGGAAATTACCGGCGATCACCGCGCAGGTGCCGGTATAATGGGCGTGGACGATGCGCGTCGCCGGCCCGGTGCCGATAATCTCTTTCAAACGCGTCGCGATACCGCCGATCGCCTCATCCCACGACACGGGTGCAAAACGCCCCTCGCCCTTGGCGCCGATGCGCTTCAAGGGCTGGGTCAGGCGCGCCTTCGAGTCGAGGAAAATGCCGTTATAGGCCAGGGCGCACTTGCCGCAGAGGGCGCCGCGGCTGACATAATGATCCGGGTCGCCCACGATCTTGGTGACCCGGCCCTTGCGCTTGATGACCGAAATGCCGCAAGCATCATAGCAGTCACGGGGACAGGTGGTCTTGAGGATCTCTTTGTCGAATATCATGCTCTTCTCCGCTGCCTCGCCCGGGCCGATGTGGGACCGACATACTAGCGGGTCATGACGCCGAAGGTAAGCCGATGAAGAAACCCGAACGCCCGCGATCCTCCATCGTGCTTCACACAATCGGGCACTCCAACCACCCGATCACGCGTTTTGTCGGGCTGCTCGAAGGGGCATCGATCGAAAAATTGGTCGATGTGCGCTCGCACCCTGGCTCGCGTTTTCATCCCCAGTTTAACAGAGCCGCGCTCGCGAATGCGCTCAAGGCCCGTGGCATCGCCTATCATTGGTTGGGCGAGGCGCTGGGCGGGAAGCCGAAGGATAGTCAGTTCTTGGCCGGGGATGGTCGCCCCGATTACCAGAAGATGGCGGCCACGCCGGCCTTCGGGACTGGGATCGAGGCGCTCATGGCGCTGGCGGGGGACGCCCCCTGCGCCATCATGTGTGCGGAGGAGGATCCCGCACTTTGCCATCGCACGCTATTGGTCGCGCCCGCGTTGATGCCATGCGGATTGACCATTCGTCACATCAGAGGCAACGGTCGGATTTTTGAGTTCGCCGCACCCGAACCGGCGCGACAGCGCGTTCTGTTCGGCTAGAGGCCGATCAGCGGAGCCTGAGCCACGTGTCCCTAAGGCCGGGTTCGCCGTCGCTGTTGGTTTCTTCGACCGGTGGTGGCGCGACCGGTTTAGCCGGCGTAACCACCGCAGGTTTGGGTGCTGGTTGCTGGAGCGTTGGCGGTGGCACGCCCGGTTTGGCAATAACCGCCGAGGGCGTCGGGTCAGAGAGGCTTGGCAATGGTGCAGACGTCGTGGCCGTGGGCGTGGTGACCGTTGCATTCATGTTTTGCGACGGTGGTGCGGCGGATTCTTGCTTGGGTGCTCCGGTTTTGTCGCCCGATGGTCCAGCGGCATTATTCTCGCTCAGCAGCACAATGCTGACGCGACGATTGGTCGGGGCTTTTGGGTTCGCGGCGTCGAGCGGTTCGGCATCGGCACGACCAACGACGCGGGCGAAGCGGTTCTCTGGCACGCCGGCCGCCATCAAGGCACGTCGGCTCGCATTGGCGCGATCGGTTGAGAGTTCCCAATTGCTGTAGCCCCCAGCGCCGCGATAGGGCGTGGCATCGGTATGACCTGAAATGGCAATCCGGTTCGGTTGGTCTTTGATGAGATCGGCGACTGCCTTGAACAGCTTGCCGGTGTGTTTCAGGAGTTCGGCGCTACCGGCCGGGAACATTTCACGCTTGTCGTCATCGATCAGCTGAATGCGCAGGCCCTCGATCGTACGCTCGACCTTAATGTTTGAACGGAATTGGCGCAGCTCGGCGTCCCTTTCGACGCTCTCTTTCAATTTGCGTTCGATCTCCGCCAATTCTTTGTCCTCTTGGTTAGCCGCGCCACCCTTCGGCATGAGCCCAGCCGTATCGCGCTGATGGACGCCGAGCGATCCGCCGGTCCCCTCGACCGGCTCTTGACCAGAGTTTTCCTTGGCCCGCGCCAGGGCAATGTTTTGCGCGTCTCTTGCATCGTTTTCCGGCGCGGTGCCCATGGCGACTTGGTCGCGCGCGGTTGCCTCGTGCGTGGGTACGGTTCCGAGCGATTCGTCTTTCACGTTTTCGAGGTCGTGCTTTTCCAACGGCCCGCTATTTGCTTCTTCACCGTCCTTGGGGCTTTCGACCTCGACATCGGTGCCGGGTTGGGCCTGCGGGGCACCCAGCATGATGCGCGGATTCGATCGTGACGCCGTCATCGCGCCCTGGGTATCAAGCACGCGACCGCCCAACATGCCGCCGGCGCCGCTCTTCGATTCGGACGCGCTTTGAGGTGCGAAATAGTTGGAGATTGCGGTTTTTTGGTCCTGCGAGGTTGAGCTCAACAACCACAACAGCAAGAAGAACGCCATCATGGCGGTCACGAAGTCGGCATAAGCGATCTTCCATGCGCCGCCATGAGCGGCTTCATGCGGGTGCTTCTTGACCCGCTTGATGAAGATCAGTTCGTTCAGGTTAGCGGTCATGGCGAATTACGCGGGCGCCGGAAGTGCCTGAACCGCCTCTTCAACTTCATAGAAGCTCGGCCGCTCATGGGCGTAGAGCGTCTTACGCGCGAACTCAACCGCGACCGCCGGCGCATAGCCTTGCATATAGGCGAGCAGACCGGCCTTCATGCAGATGAAATATTTCGAATCGGTGTTGGCGCGACCTTTTAGCGCATTCGCCATCGGCCCAATGAAACCGTAGGACAACAACACGCCGAGGAACGTACCGACGAGGGCGGCGCCGATCAAATGACCGAGGACTTCCGGCGGCTCGTTGATCGATCCCATCGTATGAATAACGCCGAGCACGGCGGCCACGATGCCGAGAGCGGGTGTGCCCTCGGCGATCTTATTAATGGCCTCGGAAATCTCGAGTTGGTCTTTGTGATGCGTGTCGATTTCCTCGTCCATCAAGGCTTCCATCTCATGCGCCTTGTCGGAGCCGAGCGTCAAAAGGCGCAAATAGTCGCACATGAATGTGACGGCATGCTCATCGCCGGCGAACTTAGGGAATCGCTTGAAAAGCTCCCTATCGTGCGGGTTCTCGACATGCGTTTCGAGCGCCAACATTCCTTTCATCTGGGCCAATTTGAAAATGGCGTAGAGCAGCGTAAGCAACTCGAGAAAGGTCTTCTTGTTGTGTTTGGGCGCCTTGAGCAATCCGATGAGCGCCTTCACGGACGCCTTCAACACCGTCTTGGTGTTCGAGATGACGAAGGCGCCGAGCGCCGCGCCGCCGATGATGACGAATTCGAAGGGCTGCATCAGAACTTCGATATGGCCGCCGGAGGCAATATAACCGCCGAACACGCACACAATAACGATCGCGCTACCGACGATGACGAGCATCGAGTTCCCGTGGCCCCCTGCCAAGACCGGCGCCGCCTCTACCGATGGGTAGACGCGCGTCGTTCACGGCCATTGAACCGTGCCCGCCGTGAACAATCAGTTAAGGTTACCGAAGCTGGGTGATTGGCGGGCAATGCCGCGGCCAGCCGCGCCCAGGCGGGTTTAAAAACCGTAAAGACAGGGTCTCAGGGCGGTGTCAGAACCAGCGTGCCGAGTTTGTCGGCCTCGATGGCGGCACGTTCGGTGATCATCGGCACATAAGCGCCAGCCTGCCACAGCGTGGCAAAGCTCTTGTAATAGGGCGAGAACGGATTGCCCGATTGGCCGCTCGATTGAATGAAGACCGAGCGATCGGGGTTGGCGAGATCGTAAATAGCCCTGTAGCCGGCGCCATGATTTTGGCCGAACGGGTTCAATTCATCCGACACCGTGAAGCCACCGGCGTTCACCGTATCACGATCGCCACCATGCGGCATGGCGATCTCAAACAGCCCGCCGATCCCTGGCACCTCGCCCAGCACCCGGTGGCGCGCCTGAATGGCATGCGCCTCGCCCCAGCGCCACGCGCCCATATCGTCGCCATAACGCTGCCGAAGATCGACCAAGCCGCGTTCGAGCGTGGCCCCTAAAATGCGGCCGCAATCCTCTTTGACCGCCGTCGTGCGATCATCGCAAAAGCTTTGTTGCGTGGTGAGCGCCGTTTCGATCGGCGCCAAACGGATCGACCAATAGTCGGCAAAGCTACCCTCAAGCTCGTCTGCGAACAGACCGCGCATCAGCTCACGCAACCATGCGACATAAATCAGCGGCTCGGCTCTATCGGCCGCCATCGCGCCGTCAAAGCTCTTTAGGCGCTCGAGCGCGGCGTTAACCGCAGCGTCCTCAGATTTTACCGTCGCGAGAAGCAAGGGCAGGATCTTCTTGGCGCCGAGCGACGTAAAGTCTTGCTGGATCGTAGCAAAGCTCGCGACATCGTGTGTCGCCGTGGCGTCGAGCAATTCATTGATGCGGTCATAGCGGAAATTTGGCGACCAATCATGGCTCACGAAATAAGGATAGTCCGGCCCAACGACGCGATTATTGGCGGTGACGATGCGACCCGACGACGGGTTGAATTCCCGCGGCATGGCATAGAACGGAATGGCACCGGTCCATTCCCCTTCCCCGCTCGCGCCATCGGATGGCATCCACCCCTCGCCGCTGCTTCGAATGGGCACATAACCCGGTGCGATATAGCCGATGTTTCCCTCGACATCGGCATAGACCATGTTCTGCACGGGCGCGCCAAAATCCTCGAGCGCGGTGACGAAGCCCTCCCAGTTTGATGCCTTAATTAAACCGAGGCCGGCTTGCGGGGTTAGATCGTTGGGCGAGAGCGCGGTCCATGAGAACGCGATGACGCGCCCCTTGGACAGGAAGGTGTCGGAATGTTCGACGAGGTCGGAAACCACAGGGCCATGCCGTGTCTCACGCACGAAGAGCGTTTCGTCCGGCTTATCCTTGACGCGAATGATTTCGTTCCGCTCGACAAACGGCTCCGAACCATTTGGCGTCACATAACGCGTCGGGTCGTTCTGATCGATGGTCTCGATGAACAAATCCTGCACGTCCGGATTTGTATTGGTAAAGCCCCAGGCAATGTGCTGATTACGCCCGAGGACCGGGGCGGGAACCCCTGGCAGGGTCGCGCCAATCACCTCAAGCCCCGGCGCGCTCAGATGCGCGAGATACCAGAGGCTCGGTGTCGTTAGACCCAGATGGGGGTCGTTTGCGAGCAGCGGTTTGCCGCTGGTCGTGTGAGCGCCTGAAAGCACCCAGTTATTCGAGCCCTGACCATCGGGTGGACGCGGCGGAAAGACTTGTGCGAGTGCACCGAAATCATCGCTGGTCTCGGTTACTTCCTCGGCAGGGACAGCGGGATGTCCCTTTGGATGGTTGGGCCAAAGCATGTCGATCTCGGCCGACGTCAAGGTTTTGGCAAGGCGCGCCCTGAGCGCCTCATCCCACGCATTGCCGCCGAGATCCCAGGCCATCATCTTGGCCCAGCCGATCGAATCCTCGACGCGCCAAGGTTCGGGATCAACGCCGAGCAAGACGAACTCAAGCGGCGGTGCGCCGCCACTTCCCGCCACGCCGGCATTGACGCCGTCGGCATAGGCCTCATAGGCGGCGCGAGCCTCGGGCGAAAGGCGCGCGGCCGTCGCCGCCACCGCCTGGGGGATACCCATGGTGCGAATGAATTTGTCGATCGAGAGCGTGCGCTCGCCAATTATTTCGGACAGCCGGCCAGCCGCGAGGCGACGTTGGAATTCCATTTGCCAACGCCGGTCTTGCGCGTGGACGAATCCAAGGGCGTAGAACGCATCGTGGTCGGTGGTGGCGAAAATATGGGGAATCGCGTGTTTGTCGCGAATGACTTCGACCCGGGCGTTGAGACCGGCAACCGCGACCGTGCCGTCGACCACGGGGAGCGAGGTGCGAAGCCACAAATAGGCACCGGCCGCAAGTGCGACCGCGAACAGCACGAGGGCGCCAAGTCCCGCGAAAATCCACCAAGGGCGGAACCCGCTGCGATGTTGCCTTCTGCGTCGACGCGCCATTACGCTCTATAATCCTAGTTCGCACAAAATTGCCGCGCGCTGTTCGTCGAGGTCCGGCGCATGAGGCCGTTGCGGCGGATCCTCATAGGCCGACAGCTTGATCGGGTTGCCGGCCATGCGTACCTCGCCGGCGACCGGATCTTCGGTATGGACGATCATATTGCGCGCCCCAATCTGCGGTTCGGCCAAGACTTGTTCGACATTGTTGATTGGACCGCATGGCACGCCGGCGCGCTCGATCCGCGCGATCCAATCGCGTGTGGGCGCGCTCTTCAGGCACGCCTCGATTTCCTCGGTCAGCGCCGCGACATTCTTGTTGCGCGCGGCGTTGGTCAGGAAACGCGCATCGTTGACGAGTTCCGGCGCCCCAAGCGCCCCACATAGTTTATGGAACAATTGATCATTGCCGGCAGCGATGACGATGTAACCGTCCTTCGTAGTGAAACACTGGAACGGCGCGATGGTCGGGTGGCGCGCACCTAAAGGACCGGGCACGTCGCCGGTGGCGAAATAGCGCGCCAAAGCGTTTTCCAAGAATGCGACCTGGCAATCCAGCATCGCCACGTCGACCTTCATGCCCTCGCCGGAGACGGTGCGGCGATAGAGCGCGCTGTTAATGCCAATCGCGGTGAAGAGTCCGGCCGTCAGGTCGCCGATTGACGTGCCGACCCGCGTCGGCGGCCCACCCGGATGACCGGTCAGGCTCATCACGCCGCCCATGCCCTGTACGACCATGTCATAGGCCGGGCGCTCGCGTAGCGGCCCGGTGTGGCCGAACCCGGAACAAGCGGCATAGATCAATTTCGGGAAACGCGGGTGAAGGGCCTCGAAGCCATAGCCGAGTCGCTCCATGGTGCCGGCGCGAAAATTTTCGATCACGACGTCGGCCCGTTCGAGCAGTTTCTCGAAGATGACGCGATCGGGCGGTGCCTTGAGGTCGAGCGCGATGCTTTCCTTGCCGCGGTTGACCGACATGAAATAGGCGGATTTGCCGTTGATGTGAGGGCCATAGGCGCGCGAATCATCGCCCGTACCGATCGCCTCGACCTTGATGACCCGGGCGCCGAGATCACCCAACACCATGGTGCAGAACGGCCCCGCCAGAACGCGGGTCAGGTCGAGCACGAGGATTCCGTTGAGCGGGCCGGCGATCGACATGGGATATCCCAAACCAGGTTGCGTCGCGTTCTTAGCGGAGCCCTTCAATACACGCAACATGGCCCGCCCCTTTCGCCGCCGCGTGCAGGCTGCTATGAGGCGACCCTAGCGAGGAAAGGGCAAGCCATGAAGGAAGGCGTCTATCGGTCGAGCGATGAGATGATCGCTGCGCTCCGTCCGAGCTATCCGGTCTATTGCGTGAGAACTGGGGCGCTCCGCCGGGTCGCTCAGGAATTTTGCGCCGGTTTTCTGGGCGACGTGCTGTTCGCCGTCAAATGCAACCCGGCCCCCTTGGTGCTAAAAGCGCTGCACGCGGGCGGCATCAACCATTTCGATACGGCTTCCCTACCAGAGGTGGCGCTCGTCCATGAGCTCTTCCCCGACGCGCATCTCTATTTCAACCACCCGATCAAGGTGCGCCCGCACATCCGCATGGCCCACACGGTCTTTGGGGTTCGCCATTACGTGATCGACCACCGCTCCGAACTCGACAAGGTGATGCAAGAGACCGGCGGCGCCAAGGACATGACCATCTTGGTTCGCATGGCGACGCCGGCGGCTGGGGCGGCCTTTCACCTTTCGGCCAAGTTCGGCGCGCCACCGCCCGATTGCGTTGAACTCTTGCAGGCCGTGCGTGACGTGGGACTGAAACCCGCGCTCTCCTTTCACGTCGGCTCGCAATGCGTTAACCCTCAGGCCTATACAATTGCGCTCAGAGTCGTACGCGACGTTCTTCATGCCGCAAATGTAGAGCTTGCTTGCCTCGATGTCGGTGGCGGCTTTCCGGCCGCTTATACCGGGGTCGAGATACCGCCGCTTGCAAAGTTTTTTGCCGAAATTAAGAAGGGATTGAAGGAACTTAAACTTCCCTCTTCATGTGCGATCTTGGCTGAACCGGGGCGCGCGCTGGTGGCCGATGGAATGTCCCTCGTGGTGCAGATTCTGCAGCGAAAAGAGGAGCGGCTCTACATCAATGACGGCGTCTATCACAGTCTTTCAGAAACGGTTTCGGGCGGCATTCGCCTGCCGCCGCGACTGATCCGGCTGGATGGCGCGCCGCCCTCCAATGAATTCGCGGATTACACGCTCTATGGCCCGACCTGCGATTCGACCGACGTCTTGCCGCACCCCTATCAGCTACCCGCCGACGCCCGCGAGGGGGATTGGATCGAACTTGGTCGCGCAGGCGCCTATAGCAGCGCTTTGGTGAGTCATTTCAACGGCTTTCATCCCGAAACTTTTATTGAGATTGAAGAATGAACCCCGGGTCCCAGCCTGAGCCACAATCGCGCACGACGAGCCTACCGGTTCGTCGCTACGTCAAATCAGGCAAGACGCGCCGGGTCGCGGTTTACGAATGGGGCAAAGCGGACAATCCTCGGGTTGTCATCTGCATACACGGCATGAGCCGTAATGCGCGCGATTTCGACTGGTTGGCGCGACGCCTGAGCCGAACCCATCGGGTCTTAGCATTTGATTGCCCAGGTCGTGGTCGGAGCGATTGGCTGGCCGATCCGAATGACTATCAAATGGCGACCTATATCGGCGATGTCGCCGACCTCTTGCCAGGCCTGGGGGTCGCCGAGGCCGATTGGGTCGGTACCTCGATGGGCGGGCTAATGGGCATGGCGATCGCGGCCGACTATGAGCCGCGGCTCAAGGGCCTGATCCGCCGCCTGGTGCTGAACGACGTCGGGCCGCTCGTGCCAGGCAAGGCGATGGACCGGATCGGCACCTATGTTGGCCACGCGCCCCATTTCGAGACCTTGGAAGCCGCCTATGCCTATCAGGCGACGGTCAACGCCGAATGGCATGTCATGACGCCGTTGCAACGCCGACGTATTACGCGCCATTCGGTGCGGCGCCTCAAAGACGGCAGCGGGTTCAGGTCACATTATGACCCGCGCATCGCCGATGCCTTGCATCGCGGGTCAGTGCCGGATCTTTACCTCTGGCATCGCTGGGACGTCATCAAATGTCCGGTCCTCGTTGTGCGGGGCGCGGAGTCGGACATTCTTCGGGCCGAAACGGCCGCCGAGATGCAACGTCGGGGCCCCCGCGCGACGGTGATCGAAATCCCAGGCGTCGGCCACACGCCCTCGCTCATGACGCTGGAGCAGATCAAGCCGATCGCCAAGTTTCTCGGGGATTAGAGCGTCAGCTAACCCCAAACGCGCCTAGATACCGCTTGCCTAAGTCATCGCCGGTCAGCCGGTCATAGGCCTGGAGCGCCAGGCCGGCCAAGTCAACGCTCCGGTAGCACTCGATGAGCACGAGAGCGAGCTTTAGAAGTTGGTCGGGCGCGAGCTCGTCGAACCGCGTGAAGTCACGCGATATCGTTATCGAAGAAGGCGTATGGCTTGCAAGCGAGTGTGTCGTGCTTGGGGGAGTTCGAATCGGTCGAAATGCGGTTATTGCGGCCGGCAGCGTCGTTACACAATCAGTCGCAGCTAATGAAATTTGGGGCGGCAATCCTGCGCGGCGTCTGCGCGCGATCGATGCAACGCCGGAGGCGGAATAACTCACCTGACCGCGTTAAATGCGGTGCACTCCCCCTATCACCTAAATGCTCTATAACCGCTTCGCGACCTCGAACGCGGCATAGGTGAGAATACCATCGGCACCGGCGCGCTTGAAGCCGCGCAAGGATTCGAGGATCGCGGCGTCCCAATCGATCCAGCCCTTCAGGCTGGCGGCCTTCATCATCGCGTACTCGCCCGACACCTGATAGACGTAGGTCGGCATGCCGAAGGTCTCCTTCACCCGGCGCACCACGTCGAGATAGGGCATGCCAGGCTTCACCATCACCATGTCGGCGCCCTCGGCGATGTCGAGCGCGACCTCGCGGAGCGCTTCATCGGTGTTGGCGGGATCCATTTGATAGGTCCGCTTATCGCGCTTGCCCAAATTCTTGCCCGACCCGATCGCGTCGCGAAATGGGCCATAAAACGCCGAGGCGTATTTCGCGGCGTACGACATGATCCGCACGTGCTGAAAGCCCGCGTCATCGAGCGCGCGGCGGATGGCGGCGACGCGGCCATCCATCATGTCGGAGGGCGCGATCACGTCGCAGCCGGCTTCAGCCTGCACCAAAGCCTGGCGGCAGAGGACTTCGACCGTCTCGTCATTGGCGGTCTCGCCTTTGCGAATCACGCCGTCACCGCCGTGGCTCGTATAAGGATCGAGCGCGACATCGCACACCACGCCCATCTCCGGCACGGCCTTCTTGACCGCGCGCACCGCACGGCAAACCAGATTGTCGGCGTTCAACGCCTCATCGCCGTCGTCGGTCTTGCGGTTTAGCGGCGTTTGCGGAAACACCGCGAGCGCTGGGATCCCGAGCTTAAAGGCGGCCGCCGCGCGCTTGGCCAGAACGTCGACCGAGACACGGTCGATCCCCGGCATGGAACGCACGGGCTCGCTCGTGCCTTTGCCCTCGCGCACGAAGACGGTCCAGATCAGATCATCGACCGAGAGCTTGGTTTCGGCGACCAACCGGCGCGACCATTCATCGCGTCGATTGCGTCGCAGGCGAACGGACGGAAAGCTGCCGAGCGGCGGAACTGTGAATGGCACGGCGGTGGATCTCCGGTCGTTCATGCCGGGCACCGAAGACCTCGGCCCCCCAAAGGGCGTCATGCCCGGCCCTGAGCCGGGCATCCAGTATTTGGCGCAACCTGGATGGCCGGGTCAAGCCCGGCCATGACGATCTTATAGGGTTTCGGCCCGTCCGGCTCGCTAGACCGCGTCGAGGCCCTTTTTTAGATCGGCGAGGATGTCGTCGATATGTTCAAGGCCAACCGAGAGGCGAACATAGCCGGGCGTCACGCCGGTTGCCATTTGCTCCTCGGGCGAGAGTTGGGAGTGCGTCGTGCTCGCGGGGTGGATGGCAAGGCTACGCGCATCGCCGATATTGGCCAAATGATAGAACAGTGCGAGCGCGTTGATGAACTTCTTGCCCGCTTCGACGCCGCCTTTGAGCTCGAAACCGCACAGTCCGCCATAGCCACCTTTGAGATAGGCATCGGCGCGTCGGCGTGCCTCGCCCGCCATGAGCTTCGGATAGATGACGCGCTCGACCTTCGGGTGACCCTTCAAAAAATCAGCGACCTTCGCGGCATTTTGGCAATGGCGCTCCATGCGCAAGGGCAAGGTCTCGAGCCCGGTGATGAACATGAACGCGTTGAACGGGCTCAGCGCCTGGCCGCAATCGCGCAGCAGCGTGACGCGCGCCTTGATGATGTAAGCGATCGGCCCCAAGGGCTTGACGGCCTGGGTCCACACCGCACCGTGATAGGAGGGATCGGGCGTATTCAGCAGCGGAAAGCGTTTGGCGTGTTTTTCCCAATCGAACTTGCCGCTGTCGATGATGATGCCGCCGATCGAATTGCCGTGGCCGCCGATATATTTTGTACATGAGGAGGCGATGATCGAGGCGCCGTGCTCGAACGGCTTGCAGAGGCCGTGGGCCGCCGTGTTGTCCATGATCAACGGTACGCCGAGCCGATTACCGACCGCCGCGACCTCGGCGATTGGAAATACCTCAAGCTTTGGATTGGGAAGCGTCTCGGCGTAGTAGGCGCGCGTCTTGTCGTCGGTCGCGCGGGCAAAGGCTTCCGGGTCCTTCGGGTCAACGAAGCGGACTTCGATGCCCATGGTCTTCAAGGAATTCGCGAACAAATTCCAGGTGCCGCCATAGAGGTCGGTCGACGACACGATGTTGTCGCCGATCTGGGCGATGTTTTGAATCGACATCATCGAGGCGGCTTGACCGGAGGAAACCGCGAGCGCCGCGACACCGCCTTCAAGCGCGGCAAGCCGCTTCTCAAGAACGTCGGACGTCGGATTCATGATGCGGGTGTAGATATTGCCGAGCTCCTTCAGCGCAAACAAATTCGAGGCGTGATCCGCGCTGTCGAACTGATAGGAAGTGGTCTGATAGATCGGCACGGCGACCGCATTGGTCGCACTATCCTTGCGGTAGCCAGCGTGCAGAACGATGGTCTCGGCGTGCTTGCTAGTTACGCTCATGGTGGCACTCTCCTCGTTCAAATTCACCAGATAATCGGTGTTATAAACGAAGTCTAACGGGGTGCACCCGGGCGATAAAGAGGGATGAGCGCCTTGTCCGCTTAATCGCTCTTTTTCTCGAAAATCGCGCAGTATTTGTACTCGTAATCGGCGATCGGGCTGAACGTTGGCAGAGCGGGTCTGCAATGGGTTTGGCCCTGCACCATGAAGCCGGGCGGCAAGATGCGACGCTCGGTCCAACCTTCGTGAATTTCGGCGATGTTGGTGGTGATCGGTTGATAGCCGTTTTCGCTAAGATCGACCTTGATCGTGTCGGGGTGGAAACCGGTGGTGATCAGAAGGCGCGTATTGTAGCGCGCGATACGGTCGAAAGTGCGGCGCTGCGCGGCGGCATCGACATAGAGCAATAAGTTCAGCAGAAAGACGACGTCATAACGCTGGTCGGTCTCGAACTCGACATAGGACGCAGGGGGTAGAAGGCGAACACGCCGGCGGACCACCTCGGCCACGTGCACATTGTTGACCCCTGCCGGTTCGAAGAAACGCGCCTCATCGGATGTCATGCCTTGGCATACCGTCGCCGGATAGATCGCCCGCCCGGCCGCGCCATGGAAATCGAGAGAAATATCGGTCGCATCGCACCCTTGGTCCGCCTCAGGGCAACGGAGGGCGCGACCGATCACATAGGAATAGGCCTCCGCACCGATCGAAACGGCATGAAACAGCACACGCGGCGGCGCTGGGCAGAGCCGATCGACGCAGTCGTGCACGGTGTCGAGCAGCGCTCGATTCCGGAAAAACCCGGTCGAGCCGATATGCGGCCCGCTATAGGCCGGGATCATCATGCGGAGCTTCCCCTGCCAGAGCTTAGGCGCTGACCGGTGAACGGGCGCTTAACTAAACAAGCACCCAGCCGGCCCTTGGCTCGCCCGCGCTTCCGGCTATGGTATGGCCATGGAGTTCGAGCTATCCGAGGAGCAACGCGCTATTCAGGCGCTGGCGCGCGATTTCGCGGCCCACGACATGGCGCCGCACGCCGCCGCCTGGGATGAAGGCTGCATATTCCCCGTCGAGGCTCTTCGCAAAGCCGCCACCCTTGGCTTCGCCGGGCTCTATGTGAAGGACGATGTCGGGGGGGCCAATCTGAGCCGGCTCGACGCCGCGCTGGTCTTGGAGGCGCTGGCCGGTGCCTGTACCTCGACCGCCGCCTATATCTCGATCCACAACATGGCGGCCTGGATGATCGACGCGTTTGGCGATGCGGCCCAGCGGAAGCGCTTTCTGCCCGATCTTTGCACCATGCGGCACTTCGCGAGCTATTGCCTGACCGAGCCCGGTTCGGGTTCCGATGCCGCGGCGCTCAAGACACGTGCCGTGCGCGATGGCGATGCCTATGTGCTGAATGGCTCGAAGGCGTTCATCTCGGGCGGCGGGGTGAGCGATGTCTATGTTTGCATGGTGCGCACCGGCGGCGAGGGCGCCGACGGCATTTCATGTCTTATCGTCGAAAAATGGTACCCGGGCCTCTCCTTCGGCAAGCAGGAGAAGAAACTTGGCTGGCATAGCCAACCGACCGCGATGGTGATGTTCGAGGATTGCCGCGTGCCGATCGCCAATCGCATCGGCGCGGAGGGCGATGGCTTTCGCATTGCCATGAAAGGCCTCGATGGTGGACGCGTCAATATCGGTGCGTGCTCGGTTGGCGCGGCGGCGACCTGTCTCGGCTTGGCACGCGAGCATCTGCTGGTTCGCGAGCAGTTCGGCAAGAAGCTGGCGGCGTTCCAGGCATTGCAATTTAAGATCGCCGACATGGCGACCGAAATCGAGGCGGCACGCCTGATGATTTTTCGTGCGGCGAGCGCGCTCGATGCCGGCGCCGAGAATGCCACGATGTTGTGCGCCATGGCCAAAAGACTAGCCACCGACACTGGCTTCGAGGCTTGTAACGATGCCTTGCAACTCTTGGGCGGCTACGGCTATTTGATGGACCATCCGATCGAGCGCTTCGTGCGCGATACGCGCGTCCATCAAATCCTCGAAGGCACCAATGAGATCATGCGCGTGATCATTGCGCGCCGTTTGCTTGCCTCTTAAGGAGATTCCGTGACCGTGACAGCGACTGCCCCACTCAATTCCGATGAATTGCTCGCCGTGCGCGTCGGCCAAGTCGGCAGCCTCACGCTCAACCGGCCGCGCGTGCTGAACGTGCTAACGCCGATCATGGTCGACGGCCTTTACGCGACGCTGAAGGCCTGGCGCACCGATCCTGCGGTCAAGGCGGTCGTGCTGCGGGGAGCGGCGCGCGATGACGGCAAGGCGCCGTTCTGCGCGGGCGGCGATATTCGCATGCTCTATGATCAACGCAGCGACCCCAAGCGCAGCTTCGCTGTGCGTTTCTACCAAGAGGAATATCGCCTGAACCGCTGCCTGCACGAATTCCCAAAGCCGCATGTCTCGTTGATCGATGGCGTGGTGATGGGCGGCGGTGTGGGCGCGTCCATCCACGGCTCGCATCGCGTGATGAGCGAACGCACGCTGTTCGCCATGCCGGAGACCGGCATCGGGCTGTTCCCCGATGTTGGCGCAACCTATTTCCTGCCGCGCTGCCCCGGTCGTTTTGGGCTCTATATGGGCCTGACCGGCGCGCGGATCGGGGTGGCCGATGCCCTGTTCCTGGGGCTTGGGACGCACTATGTGCCGTCATCGAAGATCGCGGCGCTCGATCGCGCGTTGTGTGAGACGGACTATGCACGCGATCCACGCAAGACGGTCGACGCCGTGATTGCGGATTTTGCCGCCAAACCGCCAATCGCGCCGCTTGAGGCCCATCGCCACGAGATCGAGCGCGCCTTCTCCGCGCCGTCGGTCGAGGAAATCTTTGCGCGGCTCGAGGCGGATGGCAGCCCCTTTGCAACCGAAACGCTGAAACAGCTTCGCGCCAAATCGCCGCGTAGTCTGAAAGTGACGTATCGCCAACTTACGCGCTATAGCAGTCTCTCTTTCGAGGAGGCGATGAAACTCGAATATCGCATGGCGGTGCATTGCAATTTCAGCCACGACTTTTTCGAAGGCGTGCGCGCTGTCGTGGTCGATAAAGACCAGGCGCCAAAATGGCAGCCGCCGCGCCTTGAAGAAGTGACGGAGGCGATGGTCGATGCCTATTTCCTGCCGCCGGCCTCGGGCGATATGACGTTTGAATAGGGAGGGAGTTCTATCATGGCGCGTATCGCCTTTATCGGTGTCGGCAATATGGGCGGGCCGATGCTCGGTAATCTGGTCAAGGCCGGCCATGAGGTCTCGGCGTTCGATCTCGCCGCGCCAGCGCGCGAAGCGGCGCGCACGGCCGGGGCCACACTCGCCGATGGCGCGGCTCAAGCGGCGAAGGGTGCCGAGATCGTCATCACCATGTTGCCGGCCGGCCAACATGTGCGTGCGGTGCTCATTGAGGGCGGTGTCCTCGACGCCGCGGCCAAGGGCACGCTCTTTATCGATTGCTCGACGATCGACGTCGATACCGCGCGCGCGGTCCACAAGGCCGCCTTGGAGCGCGGGCATGAATTGCTCGATGCGCCCGTCTCGGGCGGCACAGCCGGCGCCGCGGCCGGCACGCTAACTTTCATGGTTGGTGGTAATAAGGCCGCGTTCGATCGGGCCGAGCCAATTCTCAAGGCCATGGGCAAAGCCGTCATTCATGCCGGACCATCGGGCAATGGCCAGGCCGCGAAGATCTGCAACAACATGATCCTCGGCATCACGATGATCGGCGTTTCGGAAGCCTTGACGCTGGCGAAGCGGCTCGGCCTCGATGCCGCGACCTTGCATGCGATCAGCTCAAAATCGTCGGGCTCGTGTTGGGCGCTCAACGAATATTGCCCGGCCCCCGGGCCGGTGCCCAAGGCGCCATCGAACCGCGACTATCAAGCGGGCTTCACGGCCCAAATGATGCTGAAAGACCTGAAACTCGCGCTCAACGCGGCACAAAGCACCGATTCCGCCATGCCGCTTGGTGCTGCGGCCGAATCGCTCTACGCGCTTTATTGCGGCGCTGGCCACAGCGCGAAGGATTTTTCGGGCATCATTCAGATGATCGAAGGCAAGGGCTGAACGCCCAAAGGCACTATTTTTTCTGCTATAATGGGCCATGAACAAGCCGCGTTCCTACACCGCTCGAAACGCGCCGCCGATCGATCGGACGCGGCCGGATGGCCCGCTGATTCAATTCTTCGCGACGCCGCCAGAGCCCTGCCCCTATTTGGCAGGAAGGCTCGAGCGAAAGCTCCTGACCCCGCTGACGGGCTCGCGCGCACCCTTTACCTATGACGATCTGATCAAGCGTGGTTTCCGGCGCAGCCATACGGTTGCCTATCGCCCAGCCTGCCGTCAATGCGATGCCTGCGTGCCGGTGCGCATCGTGACCCGTGAATTTGAGCCATCGCGCAATCTGAAGCGATCTATCCGGGTCTGTGCGTCATGGCGTGCCGAAGAATTTGCAGAGCCCACGGCGTTGCCCGCCCATTATCGCTTGTTTCAACGCTATCAGGCGACCCGACATACCGGCGGCAACATGGCGCGTATGTCTTTCGCCGAATATCGCTCCATGGTCGAAGAGAGTTTCGTGCACACGAGGCTTGCCGAATTTCGCAATGACGCCGGCGCACTTCAGGGCATCGCGATCTATGACCGGGTCGAAAACGGGTTATCGGCGCTCTATCAGTTTTTCGAACCCGACCTCGAGAGCACGAGCCCGGGCAGTTTTATGATTGCGTGGATGGTCGAGCGCGCGCTGTCGCTCGGCCTCGATCATGTCTATCTCGGTTATTACATCGGGGAATGCCGCAAGATGGCGTACAAGGCGCGCTTTCAACCGCTCGAGGCGTTGGGGGCCGATGGGCGCTGGGCACCGTTCGAACCAGTGCCCTAAACAAAATGGCCGCCGGTTTCCCGGCGGCCGCTTATCAAACGGTGATTGAAGGTTTAGCCGCGTCCACGACCGAATAGCCGCCAACCCGCGCCCACAATGGCCGCGGCCAGCAACAACTTCAAAAGATCACCAAGCAGGAACGGAATGAGGCCGGTGGAAAACGCCGCATCCCATGCCCCCTGCCCTTCAGCCAAATATTGCGCGCCGGTCGAGCCGTACCAAACCGCGAGCCACGGCACACCCGGCAAATAGATCAGGATTTCCGCGAGCACCATGCCGAGCACGGTGAGCGGTAGGCTGCGGCTCCAACCGCGCTGTGCAAGAAAGCCTAGCAGCGCGGCGGCCAACACAAAGCCGATGATGTAGCCGCCCGTCGCACCGGCAATCACGCCGGGGCCTGCCGACCAATTGGCGAAGACTCGAATGCCGACCGCGCCGGCCCCCATATAGAGGAGCAAGGTCGTGAGGCCGAGCTGCCAGCCAAACACCGTGCCGACCAAGAGCACCGCGAGAGTCTGCCCCGTCATCGGCACGGGATAGAACGGCACGCGTGCTTGAGCGCAAAGCGCGATGAAGACGACGCCGAGTATGGCGAGCAAGGTGAAACGGAGGGCACGTTGTGCAGGTCTGGCATCCTGCCAAAGCGGCGTCGCAAGTGCCGAATGGACCGGGGTCATCAAACTCATCGTTCTGGCTCCTCGCCAATCATTATTCCCTATCGCCCATTTATAATGGAAAGGTCGAAGTGGGAAAACGCCAAAAAACCTGTCCTATTTGGCCTATGGCTCGGTCTAGCTGAATTTGTTGGAGCGCGGGAAGCCCTTGGGCGGCAGACGGCCTTTGGCCCCGCGCTCGCCAATCCAATCCGCCAGATTCTTCTCGGTGCGCAGGCCTGTGGCCGTCACCCAGCTTAGGCCTTGCTTCAATGTAAACACCCGAACGTCCTCCAGCGTGCCGTCCTTATAGCGCTGCAAGATGACGCCGCGCCCGCGGGTCATTTCGGGCAATTCCTCGGCCTTGAAAATGGCGAGTTTCCGGCTGGTTCCGATCACCGCCACATGGTCGCCCTCGGCCTCGACGCAGGAAGCTGCCTCGGCGCCATCGCCCACATTGAGGACCTGCTTGCCGGTGCGGGTTTGCGCCAGCACATCATCCTCTTTCACGAAGAAGCCGCGCCCATCGCTTGACGCCACGAGCAGACGACGGCCCGCTTTGTGTACGAAGAGCCCAACAATTTCCTGGTCATTGCCGAGTTCGACCATGAGCCTGACCGGCTCGCCAAAGCCGCGACCGCCTGGAAGCTTGTCGGCACCCAGCGTATAGAACCGGCCGTTGGTGGCGAACAGAACGAGCTTGTCCGTGGTCTCGGCGTGGATGCGGAAGCGTTCCTGATCGCCTTCCTTGTATTTGACTTCGGTCTCGGGCCCGACATGGCCTTTAAGCGCGCGGACCCAGCCCTTTTCCGAGCAGATCACGGTGATCGGCTCGCGCTCGATCAGGGCCTCGACCGGCATGTCCACCGGATCGGGCGCCGCGCCGATCTCAGTGCGCCGCGCCCCTAGCGCGGTCTTCGGCCCATAAATATCGAGCAGCCCATCAAGCTCTTTGCCGAGTGCCGATTTTTGGCGCGCTTGGCTGCGCAGCAACGCTTCGAGATCGGTCTTCTCTTTACTCAGCGCATCGTGCTCCTTCCTGATCTCGATTTCTTCGAGCTTTCGAAGGGCCCGCAGGCGCATATTCAGAATCGCTTCAGCCTGCACGTCGGTGATCTTGAACCGCTTGATCAAGACCGCCTTCGGTTCTTCCTCGCGCCGGATGATGCGGATCACCTCATCGAGATTGAGGTAGGCGATCAGGTAACCGCCTAGCACCTCAAGCCGGTGGGCAATGACACCGATGCGATGTTTGGAGCGGCGCTTCAACACATCGAGGCGGTGATCGAGATAGGCCTCGAGCACCTGCTTCAAATTCATCAGGCGCGGCACATTATCCTTGTCGAGCACGTTCATGTTGAGGCTGACGCGCGTCTCAAGGTCGGTCTGGCGGAACAACGTCTCGATCAAAAGATTTGGATCGACCGTGCGGCTCTTCGGCTCAAGCACGATGCGCACAACATCGGTCGATTCATCGAGCACCGATTCAAGAAGGGTGATTTTCTTGTTGTCGATCAGCTCGGCGATGCACTCTATCAACCGGCCTTTTTGGACATGATGGGGGATTTCAGTAACGACGATCTGCCAGGCACCGCGCGGCAATTCCTCGACCTCATAGCGCGCGCGGAGGCGAAAACTGCCGCGCCCTTCGGCATAGGCGGCGCGAATACTCGCCTTCGGCTCGACCAAAATGCCGCCGGTCGGGAAATCCGGCCCTTTAACGTGCTTACAAAGCTCGACGACCGAGTTTTTGGGGTCGTCGAGCAGAACTTTTAGCGCGCCAACGAGTTCGGCCACATTATGCGGCGGGATCGAGGTGGCTAGACCGACCGCGATACCGGTTGCGCCATTGGCGAGCAGGTTCGGGAAATTCGCCGGCATGACGATCGGCTCGCTTTCGCTGCCATCATAGGTGGCGCGAAAATCAACCGCGTCTTCGTCCAGGCCTTCCATCAGGCGCGCGGCGACATCGGTCAGCCGCGCCTCGGTGTAACGCATGGCGGCGGCGTTATCGCCATCGATATTGCCGAAATTGCCCTGGCCTTCGATCAATGGGTAGCGCAGCGCGAAATCTTGCGCGAGGCGCACCAACGCCTCATAAACCGCCGAATCGCCATGGGGGTGATATTTGCCGATAACATCGCCAACCACGCGCGCGCATTTTTTGAACGCGCTGCCGGGGTCGAGCTTGAGCTCGCGCATGGCATAGATCAGCCGGCGCTGCACCGGCTTCAGCCCATCGCGCACATCGGGCAGCGAACGCGACATGATCGTGGAGAGCGCATAGGCAAGGTAGCGCTCGCTCAGCGCATCAGAGAACTCGACGGGCCGCATCTCGGCGGCGGGGGCTGGGGGGGTAACGCTCATGATCGGGGCCGATTCTAGGGGAAAACGCTAGCTCTTGTAGGCTTCCGGCGGCCTCAGTCAAGCCCTCGTGGGCTTGCCAAGCGGTCAAGCAATCGCTCGCGAGCCGGTGGCAGGCGCCCACCGGCGCTGGCGAACAGGTGGTTGATCAGGAAATGGCCGGTCAAAGCGAGGCCACTGCGAAGGTCTGCCGGGGAGGCCTCCGCTCCCCCGGTCAAGAAGCGCGGTAACTTAAAAAGCCGGTCGCGATAGAGCCCGGCCGATTCGGCCGTAACCGCACGACCCGAGCGCGGCGAAACGAATTCGAGATTGGCGGTCGCGCCACTCACCGCGCAGACGCTGAGGTCGAGCCCAAAGCCAAGTTCCGTCAGCAACATCACTTCGAAGCGCACATAGGTCTCGCCCCAATTCGGCGTGCCACCCTCTAGGCGATCGAGCAAATCGATCAGCGCCGCATGAAGCACCGGATAAGGATGGCGCTCCGGCAGGCCGGCCTCGATCAAGGCACAGGCCGATGAGAGCGCGGCGAGCCGCGCCGGATCATCCATCACGCGCGCCGCGCGCGAGGCGATCAATTCGCACTCGAAGGTGCCGAGATGTTCGTCGAGCCGGGCAAACCAGCGCGCGGTGACTTCATTGCCCGCCATGAAAAGGCCGCGCTGGCGCTTGCTCGCGCCACCGCACGCGAGGCCGGCGTGTCGGCCATGATCGGCGGTCAGAATCGAGACCACCGCGCTGCCCTCGCCGTGCTTCCGCGCGCTCAACACAATGCCGCGATCGGTCCATTCCATGATGGAAACCTATACTAAGTCTCGATGAGATTGACTCATCGAGACTTGGCCGGCGCGACCGCGCCGCGCCACCTTGGCGGCGTAAGCCAAGCGCGTGGGACACGCCCGCCCGGCGCCTGAGGGCGGGTTTCGATCATCAAGACTTGGTACGAGCCTGCCCCTACCGCCCCTTGAATTGCGGCGGGCGACGTTCGGCGAAAGCGAGCGGCCCTTCGATCGAATCCTCGCTCGCCATCACCTTGTTGAAGAGCAGTTCCTCGATCGCAAGGCCGGCCGCGACATCGCGCCCGAGGCCTTCATAGACCGCTTGTTTGGCGGCGCGGACCGCGAGCGGCCCGCGCGAGGCAATCCGGGCCGCCAGCTCATGGGCGAGCGGCAAAAGCCTGGCCTGCGGCACGAGGCGATTGACCAGGCCGACGCGTAACGCCTCCTCAGCGTCAATGGGATCGCCGCTCAGAATCATTTCAAGCGCCATGCCGAGCGGTATGGCGCGCGGCAGGCGCTGTGTGCCCCCGGCGCCTGGGATGATGGCCCATTTGACCTCGGCGAGGCCGAGCTTGGCATTGGGCGAGCAGAGGCGAATATCGCAGGCCAAGGCCATCTCGAGACCGCCGGCCAAGCAATGACCGTTGATGGCGGCGATGATCGGCTTGGTCAGGGTCAGGCCGCGCGCCAGACCGCCACCGAATTCCCAGGGCGTGGTATCCCCGCGCGCGATGGCCGCGCGTTGCGCCGGGATCAAACTTTTGAGGTCAGCGCCGGCACAGAAGGATTTGTCGCCAGCGCCCGTTAGAACGGCGACGCGCCAATCCGCCTCGGCATTGAAACGCTCCCAAATGGTCCGTAATTCAGCGTTATGCGCGATATCGAGCGCATTCATCGCATCGGGGTGGTTGATCGTGACCTGAACGACATGGCCGGTCACATGGACGTCAATCGACATGGTGGGTTCCTCGATTCATTCCGGATAGACAGACCCGGGCTCGATCCGGGCATCCCGCCTCAAGAAAAGACTGAATGGCCGGCTCGAGCCGGGCAATGACGAAATCAGCAATCGGCGTTGTTACAGGCCGCTATCGGCGTGGGAGATCGAGCCCCATGGCGCGAAGCCGCGCCGGATCGTCAGCCCAATTCTTGCGCACTTTTACAAACAGAAATAGATGCACCCGCCGATCGAGCAAGTCTTCAAGCTCGAGGCGCGCGGCCTGGCCGATCTCCTTGATGCGCTTGCCTTCCTTGCCAAGCACGATCGGCTTCTGGCTCTCCCTCTGAACGACGATGGTCGCCTCGATGCGTGCGCTGCCGTCCTTCTGCTCTTTGAATTGCTCGGTCTCGACGGTCGCGGCATAGGGCAGTTCATCGCCGAGCTGGATAAATAGCTTCTCGCGTACCACCTCGGCCGCGAGAAACCGCTCGGTGATGTCGCTCAGCTGATCCTCGGGATAAAGCCATTCGCTCTTTGGCAGATGTTCGGCGAGGTGGCGCACGAGATCCTTGACGCCCTCGCCCTTCAGGGCCGAAATCATGAACACATCGCTCACGATGCCGCTGTCATCGAGGGCCTTGGCCAAAGGCAGAAGCTTCTCCCGCGCGACCGCATCAACTTTGTTAATGACCGCGATCGCTTTGCGCCCGATTTCGCGCACGCCTTCGATAATTCGTTGCGCATCATCATCAAGCCCGCGCGTCGCGTCGATCAATATGACTGTCAAATCAGCTTCACCAGCACCGGCCCACGCGGCCTCGACCATGGCGCGGTCAAGCGTGCGTTTCGGCGCGAATATGCCCGGCGTATCGACCAAAACGATTTGCGAACTGCCTTCGATGTGCACACCACGAATGCGTGCGCGCGTGGTTTGCACCTTGGGCGAAACAATCGTGATCTTGCGCCCAACGATCAAATTCACCAGCGTCGATTTGCCGGCGTTCGGCGCGCCTAAAATTGCCACGAAGCCGGCCCGCTTCGGTTCAACCATGATCGACGGCCGTGATGTTATCCAATAGCGCGAGGGCTGCTGCTTGCTCGGCCTCGCGCTTCGATGCGCCGGCGGCACGGACCGGCTCCAACCCATCGATCGTGACCTCGACCTCAAAGCGTGGCGCGTGGGGTTCGCCCGAGATCGTCACGATCTGGTAGGCCGGCCGCCGGCGCTTACACGCCTGAGCCCATTCCTGAAGCGCGGTCTTGGGATCCTTCGGTGGCGGCATCGATTCATCGATCAGCGGTTCGATTTGCGCGAGCACGAAACGCTCCGCGACCGCGAAGCCGCCATCGAGATAGAGCGCCGCGATCACCGCTTCGAACGCATTGGCGAGGCCAGCCGGTCGCTGCTGCCCATCGCTTTCGATCTCGCTCGCGCCAAGCACAAGGACAGGGCCGAGGCCCAACGTGCGTGCGAGGCGCGCCAATGTTTCGCCGCGAACGAGGGCGCTGAAACGACGCGCGAGCGAGCCCTCGGCCTCAGCCGGAAAGCGGCAATAAAGCAATGTTGCGACCACCAGGCCGAGCACACGATCGCCGAGGAATTCAAGCCGCTGATTGTTGCGGGCCGGCGCGCCATCGGCGCTCGGATGGGTGAGCGCGCGGGCGAGCAGAGCCGGGTTGCTGAACTTGTGGCCGAGGGTGGGCTCAAGCGCGCTCGCCGCTTCGAGCGCGCGTACTTCGAGTGTCTTGCGTGTCGCGTCCTTGCGGCGGCTCGTCACAACGCGGCACTCACTTGATCTCCGTGAAGAGGCGGCTGCCACGGATGGCCGAACCCCATTTCCAGACCTCCCAGAAATGGGCGGTGCCGTTTGAGGAAAAGAAAATAGAATCAGCGCGGCCAATCAAATTTTCCTCGGGAATGTAGCCGACTTGTCGCGTACGGGAATCGAGCGAGGAATCGCGGTTGTCTCCCATGGCAAAATAGTGTCCTTCGGGCACAACAAAGACAGGGGTGTTGTCGAGCAATCCATCCGACGCACGATCTAGCGTCGTGAAACTTTTGCCATTCGGTAGTGTTTCAATAAACCGCGGGATGCGCTGTTCACTGCCCTGGGCATCGGTATAGACATAATCTTCGATTTGCTCGCGCGGCACGGGTTCGCCGTTGATATAGAGCATGCTGTTCAACATTTGGATGCGATCGCCCGGTAATCCAATGATGCGCTTGATGTAGTCGGTCTCATTGTCGGTTGGCAGTTTGAAGACCGCGACGTCGCCGCGCTCAGGCACTGAATGCAAAATGCGACCCGAGAACAAACGCGGGCTCCACGGCAACGAGTAATGCGTATAACCATAGGAAAATTTCGAGACGAACAAATAATCGCCGACGAGAAGTGTCGGAATCATCGAGCCTGATGGAATGTTGAACGGCTCATAGGCCACGGTACGCACGACCATTGCGGCAATTATCGCATAGAGGATCGTCTTGAAGGTTTCCCAAAGCGTGCCACCGCGTCGCTTTTTTTTCGTGGAAATGGTCGTGTTACTCATGAACGGGAACAGCCGTGATAATGACGATGGCCTGGGCGGTCGGGGGTTCGTCGGTGAGTGATACGTCGATGCGGGCTTCCATGCCGGGTGGGATCAGCGCTTGCAGACGTGCCGCGGCACCCCCCGATAATTGCATGGTCGGCTTGCCACCGGGCAAATTCTCGACCGCCATGTCGCGCCAATAGACGCCATGTCTCAGGCCAGTGCCGAGCGCCTTGGAGCAGGCTTCCTTCGCGGCGAAGCGGCGTGCATAGCTGGCCGCGCGTGAGGCGCGGCGTTCGCATTTTTGGCGCTCGATTTCGGTGAAGACGCGGTGGGTAAAGCGCTCGCCAAACCGGTCGAGCGTGCGTTCGATCCGATCAATATCGATCAAATCGCTGCCGAGCCCAATGATGAAGGGTGCCGAAGGCTTCGTGCCAGTCATGCGCTGCGCACCCCGAGCGCTTCCGCTCGCGCTTTATCCATCAACGAGCGCATGCGGCGAATGGCGCTATCGAGCCCACTAAAAATCGCCTCGCCGATCAGAAAATGACCAATGTTGAGCTCGACGACCTCAGCAATGGCGGCGATCGGCCCGACCGTGTCGTAAGACAGGCCGTGGCCAGCACGCACCTCAAGGCCGAGCGAGGCCCCAAAGCGCGCCGCATCCGCGATCCGGCGAAGCTCGGCCTGACGAGCCGGCCCGGGGGGCAAGTCACAATAATGCCCGGTGTGGAGCTCGACCGCCGGCGCCCCAACGGCGACGCAGGCTTCAAGTTGACGGGGCGACGGATCGACGAAAATCGACACGAAAATGCCCGCGTCCTTGAGGCGTTCGACATAAGGTTTGAGTTCGTCGGCATGGCCGAGAACATCAAGCCCACCCTCGGTGGTCAATTCGCGACGTTTCTCAGGCACCAGACAGGCCCCTTCGGGCGCGTGGCGGAGCGCAATACCTAGCATCTCTTCGGTCGCTGCCATTTCAAGATTGAGCGGCAGGTCGATCTCATCGATCAACCGCGCGATATCCTCATCGCCGATGTGGCGGCGGTCTTCTCGCAGATGCGCAACAATGCCGTCTGCGCCGGCGCTGGCCGCCATGGCGGCCGCGCGCAAGGGCTCAGGGTGGCGGCCGCCCCGCGCATTGCGGATGGTCGCCACGTGATCAATGTTGACGCCTAGTCGGAGTGCTTCGGTCATCGCCCGCCGTCCGGGCCGAACCGCCGGATCGCTGCTATGGCGCATGGATTACGCGATATAGGCGCCTCGCGCAAGGACTGGCGGGGTTTTGGGCTCAACTTACCGTGCGCTCGACCTGGCTGATGCTCGGAACCGTACGGAGCGCCGCAACAACGTGGTTCAAGTGTTTGACGTCATGGACTTCGACGTCGATTAAGAACTCGAAAAATTCAGCCGAGCGGTTAACCACTTTCAGATTGTTGATATTGCCGTGCGCCTTGCCGATCGCGCCCGCGAGGGCGCCAAGCGAGCCGGGTTCATTGATCACCGTCACCTTCAGCCTGCCGACATGGGCCTGGCCGTCTATCCCTTCGACATCCCAGGACAAATCGAGCCAGCGCTCGGGCGTATCGTGGAAAGCCTCAAGGCTGTCACAGTCGATCGTATGAACGGTTACCCCCTTGCCGGTTGCCACAATCCCGACGATGCGATCGCCGGGCAAGGGGTGGCAGCAGCTGGCGATATGAACCGCGACGCCCGGCGTCAAACCCTTGATCGGGATGCCGGGATCGCCGGCCTTGGCCTCGGCCAGAGTGCGCGGCACAGCGGCACGTACCGGCAGCGGCTCTGTTTCACGGCCCGGGAATAGCGCGGCCAGCACCTGCGGGCTGGTGAGCGTGCCATCGCCGAGGCCGACACAGAGATCGTCCGCCGTTTTTAGTCGAAGCCGTTGGGCGGCCTCGGCCACAGCCTGGTCACCAAAAGGCAAGCCTTCCTGGCGAAATAGCTTTTGGACAATGGCCCGACCTAGGCCGAGATATTCCTGGCGCTGTCGGCTCCGGACGAACCGCCGCACATGAGCACGCGCTTTACCGGTGGTAACGAAGCGCTCCCAGGTCGGCGAAGGCGAGGCGATTTTGGAACGGATGATCTCGACCTGATCGCCATTGGTAAGTTCGCTCCTAAGCGGCACCATGCGGCCATTGATCTTGGCACCCACACATGAATCGCCGATATCCGAATGCACGGCGTAGGCGAAGTCGACGACCGTGGCGCCGCGCGGCAGGGTGATTAATTCGCCCTTTGGCGTGAAAGTGAATACCTGATCGCGGAACATCTCGAGCTTGGTGTGCTCAAGAAATTCCTCCGGCCCCGATGTCTTGTCGAGAATTTCGAGCAGTTCGCGGATCCAGCGGTAATGCCGCCCATCCTTGGCCTCAGTGCCCTGTTTGAAAGCCCAGTGCGCGGCAACGCCGTATTCCGCCTCTTCATGCATTTCGCGCGTACGGATTTGAATCTCGATGCGTCGCCGTTCCGGCCCGATGACGGCCGTGTGTAACGAACGATAGCCGTTTGCCTTGGGGGTCGAGATATAATCCTTGAAACGGCCCGGCACAGCGCGATAGGTGCCGTGCACGACGCCGAGCACGCGATAGCAATCTTCCTCCGTCTCGACCGCGATACGGAACGCCATTACATCGGAAAGCTGCTCGAAGCTGACGTTCTTCTGCTCCATCTTGCGCCAGATCGAAAACGGCCTTTTTTCGCGCCCACTTACGACGGCGCGAAGCTTAGCCTTCGCCATCGTCTCGTTCAGGGCCGCGATGATTTTTGGCACCAATTCGCCGGCCTCGGCGCGCAAGAATTCGAGCCGGGTCACGACCGATTTACATGCTTCGGGATTCAGTTCGGCAAAGGCTAAATCCTCGAGTTCATCCTTGAATTCAGTGAGACCAATACGCTCCGCCAGCGGCGCGTATATTTCCATGGTCTGCATCGCCGTGCGCCGACGTTTGGCTGGATCGTCGACGAAGTGAAGCGTGCGCATGTTGTGTAAGCGGTCCGCAAGCTTGACCAGGAGCACACGAATATCTTCCGACATCGCGAGCAGGAACTTGCGAAAATTCTCGGCTTCCTTGGTCGTGTCGGATTGCAGTTCGAGACGCGAAAGCTTGGTGACACCATCAACCAGCTTCGCCACCTTCGAACCGAATTTCTCCTCGATCTCCTCGAGCGTCGCATAGGTATCTTCGACCGTATCATGCAGAAGCGCGGTCGCGATCGAGGTCGAATCGAGTTTGAGATCGGTCAGAATGCCGGCGACTTCGACTGGGTGCGAAAAATAAGGGTCGCCGTTCGCGCGTCGCTGGGGCCCGTGGGCGCGCATGGAAAAAACATAGGCGCGATTGAGCAGCGCCTCGTCCGCCGTCGGCTCATAGCTTTTGATGCGTTCGACGAGCTCATATTGCCGGATCACAGCGCCCTACTCCCGGCGCACCCGATCAGGCGGACAAGGACAGCGGCATTTCGGAAGGCGCCGCCGCGCTTGAAACGCTGCGGGCGATTATTTGGCGTCCGACGTCTCCGCGTCGCCCGGCACATTGGCTTCGGTGGTCTCGGCCTCTTCCGCGAGGCTCTCCTCGACCGCTGCCGCTTGACGATTGGTGACATCGGCCCAGGCTTGTTCGGCCGCCAGCATCACCATGTTCTCTTCTTCGGGCGCGTCAACTTCGGCGACCGCCGTTTGGCCGTGCGCAAGCTGATGCTTCAACAGGTCGAGGTCGATCGTGCCGGCCGCGAACTCACGCAGCGCGACA
>SHWC01000023.1 GCA_009691045.1 Alphaproteobacteria bacterium
CAGGAAAGACACCGCATCAAACAGAAAACCATCGAACAGCGCCGCTTGCTTCACCGCAAACTCGCCGCATAAGATCAACCAACCAGATGAGGCCAACCCTCCATTAATTTACAACCCCATCTGTCCCAAATGATCTGACGACGCACAGCGCGTGATTGGGCCTCTGTCTTCGCATGGCTCGAAGGGCACATTTTTGACGACCCAATGATCCGCGATGCGGAGAGAGACCATGATATCCCGAACGGCGCCTCCATATCTTATGCCAGAAAAAACCGGGACGATTTTCAGCTCGACGGTGCTCGCCGGGAGCTTGCATTCAAAATGCGTAATGTGAAGTGTGGATTCGCGATCGATGATTTTCTCTTGGTCGTCCACAGGAATGTCCGGTCGATAATAGGCCCAGGCGGCCGAATAGATGGCGTGACTTTTTTCCGTCAGATCACGGGTTGACCCGGCCATCAAGCCGATCAGTTTGTCGAGACGGCTGGTATCGAGATTACCGATGTCGAGACTGCCGATGTCGCGAACCTCAAAAAAATTACCACCGGGCAGGCACGAGATCTGTATGACTTCTATCTGATTATCCGCGCGCGCGGTGCTGCTCGTGGGAATGAGCGCGAGGGCGATCAAGGCGAACGCGACGCCGATGAGCAGAGCACGCATCCACGCCTCCTTTATCAGCCGCGTTTCAACACCCGTCCCGCCACGGCATCGAGCTTTTTGAGCATCGCGGGGTCGCGCGCCTCGGGCGCGGTGATCAGCGCATATTCGAGCGCGTGGTCGCAGCCTTGGCGGCAAGGTTCACGCCGCCGCGGCAAAGCGGCCGCCACCGCTTTCACCAGGCTCCGCGCCTTTTCGGCATTGGCCAACAGCACCTTGATCACGGCCTCGACGGTCACGTGGTCATGATCGGGGTGCCAGCAATCGAAATCGGTCACCATGGCGATGGTCGCGTAGCAAAGCTCGGCCTCGCGCGCGAGTTTGGCTTCCGGCATGTTGGTCATGCCGATGACGGAGGCACCCCAGGAACGATAGAGTTCGGATTCGGCTTGCGTGGAGAATTGCGGACCTTCCATCACGATATAAGTGCCACCGCGCGCGAGCGTGAGTTCTGGCAGGGCCTTGGCCGCGCCCGCGATGGTGTCGCCGAGCCGGCCGCACACCGGATGCGCCATCGAAACATGCGCGACCAGACCGGTGCCGAAAAAGCTTTTCACACGCGCGAAGCTGCGATCGATGAATTGATCGACCAGCACGAAATCACCCGGCTTGAGATTTTCTTTCAGCGAGCCGACCGCGCTGACCGAAACGATATCGGTCACGCCGACGCGCTTCAGCACGTCGATGTTGGCGCGGTAATTGATCTCGCTCGGCGGCACTTTGTGACCACGGCCATGGCGCGGCAGGAAGGCGAGCTTCAAGCCATCAAGTTCGCCAATCAGCACCGCGTCGGATGGTTTGCCGAACGGGCTCGAGACCTCGATCCATTCCGTGTTGGCGAGGCCATCGATCTGATAGAGCCCGCTGCCGCCGATAATGCCAAGCACGGGCGCGGGTTCGGTCATGGCAAAAGTGCCTTGCTGGCGGCTAGTTCGGGCCAGGCCGTGCTTCTCTTTTCATCGTCATTGCCGGGCTTGACCCGGCAATCCAGTGTTCGCAACAGCGCGGTTTTTATGAAGAAGCTGGATGCCCGGGTCTGCGCCCGGGCATGACGATTGAAGGGACGCGTCATGCGCGCTCAGCCGATATGCTGGGCGAAGAACGCGCGGCTGCGCGCGCGCGCGAGCTTGCTCGAAGGCGCGTGAAAATCCTTGCGCGCCTCGCAATCGAAGCCGTGGCCCGCCTCGTCATAGACATGGATCGGGATCTTCGGGTGTTTGGCGCGAATGGCATCGACGTCTTTGAGGGGAATATTGGCGTCCTGCGCGCCGAAATGAAGAATGGTCGGGCAGGTCGGCGTCTCATCGACGAACTGAATGATCTGCCCGCCATAATAGCCGACCGCGCAGGCCGGCTTGAATCGGCAGGCCGCGACCCAAGAGAGCGAGCCGCCCCAGCAATAGCCGGTGACGCCGATCTTGCCGATGCCTTTCAAGGCCGCGAGCGAGGCTTCGACATCCATGATCGGTCCATCCCAGCCGACGCGCGCACGAATCTCGCGGCCCTCGGTCACGGTCTCGGCGGTATAGCCCAGCTCGATCTTCGGCTTGTCGCGGTCGAACAAGGCCGGCGCCAGCGCGACATAACCTTCGGCCGCGAAGCCGTCGCAATAGCGGCGGATGTTGTCATTGACGCCGAAAATTTCCTGAATCACGACGAGGCCGCCGCGCGGCTTGCCGCTCGGGTTCGCTTTATAGGCATCGAAGCCATGGCCATCGGAGGCTTTGAGCTTGATCCACTCACCCATTGTCGTCTCCCTGTTGGGCGCGTCAGCGCTTGATGGCGCCGAGCGTCAGCCCGCGCACCAAATGTTTTTGAATGAAAAAGCCGATGATGACGAGCGGCAGGATGGAGACCGTGGCGAGCGCCGCCTGCATGCCATAGAGCGCGCCCTCGGTCGCGGTGAAGAATTTTCCCATCTGCACCGGAATGGTCGAGACGTTGGTGTAGCTCAGAATCAGCGCGAAGAGGAATTCGCTCCAATTCAAAATCAGAATGAATAGGCTGGTCGCGATGATGCCGCCCTTGATGAGTGGAATGGTGATGCGCAAATGCGCGCTCCAGCGCGACATGCCGTCCATCATCGCGGCTTCTTCGATCTCCTTTGGCAGGTCGTCGATGAAGCTTTTCAGCATCCAGGTTGAGAATGGCACGGTCACCGCGGCATAGGCCAGGATCAGCCCCCAATAGGTGTCGGTCGCGCCGACATTGCTGAACATCACGACAAAGGGAATAGCGATGGCGATCGGCGGGAACATGCGTCCCGATAAGATGAACAGGGGCGTGATGTTGCCGCCGACGCGATAACGCCCGATCGCGAGCGCGCCCATCAGGCCGAAGATGATCGAGAGCGCGGTGGCGCAGGTCGAAATGATGATCGAGCCCCATATCGACGGCCACGCGGAATTGTTCAGAATGTCGGCGTTCGGCCCAAGCCCGGTGCCCTCCTCTGAGGTGCGCTTTCCCTCAGCATCGAATTTGGCGAGGCCACCGGCGCGGTCCAAGAGTACGGCGGGCCATAGCACGGCGAGGTAATTATCGACGGTGGCGTCGTTCGAAATCCAAACCGGCGGCTGGGTGATCCACTCATTGCGCGGCTTGAATGAGGTCGAGACCATCCAAAACACAGGAAAGACCGCGAAGATGAGGGCAAGCGCGAGCGCGACCCCGTTATACCAGGTGAATTGTTTTACCGGCATCGCGCCCCTCCCCCGGGGTGATGTCTTGATCTTAGACTATACGTTAAACCGGAACAGCAGCACGTCGCCATCCTGCACGATGTAGTCGCGGCCCTCTTGGCGCATGCGGCCTTTTTCCTTGGCCGGCTGTTCGCCGCCGAGCGCAAGATAATCGGCGAGCGCGATGGTTTCGGCGCAGATGAAGCCCTTGGCGAAATCGGTGTGGATGGCGCCGGCCGCCTCGCGCGCGGTGGCGCCTTTCGGAATCGACCAGGCGCGCGCCTCCTTGGGGCCGGCGGTCAGAAACCGGATCAACCCGAGCAATTTATGGCCGGCACGAATGACTCGGTTCAGGCCCGGTTCCTTCAGCCCGAGGCCATCGAGAAATTCGCGCTTCTCGGCGGGCTCGGTGAGCGCCGCGATCTCAGCCTCGATCGCGGCCGAGATGACGACGAATTCAGCGCCCTCCTCTTTGGCGCGGGCGGCGACGCGGGCCGATTGCGCATTGCCCGTGGCGGCGCTCGCCTCCTCGACATTCGCGACATAAAGCACCGGCTTCGCGGTCATCAGCGGCAGATGGAGGGCCTCGGCGCCCGCTGAGGGTTCGATCGCGGTGCGCGCTGGTTTGCCGGCATCGAGCACGATTTTGATGCGCTCGAATAGTGCGATCAGCGCCTTGGCGTCCTTGTCGCCACCGCGCGCCTTTTTGGCGAACGCGTCAAGCTGGCGCTCGACACTTTCGAGATCGGCGATCATCAATTCGGTATCGATCAACTCGATGTCGCGGATCGGATCGACGCCACCTTCGACATGGGTGACCAACTCATCCTCGAAGCAGCGCACGACATGGATGATCGCATCGACCTCGCGGATATTGGCGAGGAAGCGATTGCCGAGACCTTCGCCCTTGCTCGCGCCGCGCACGAGGCCGGCTATATCGACCACTTCGAGCACGGTCGGCACGATGGTGGCCGATTTGGCGAGCTTGGCGATGGCGTCGAGATCGTCATCGGGCACCGGCACGCGCCCGACATTGGGCTCGATGGTGCAGAACGGATAATTCGCCACGGCGGCTTGCGCCGCGCTGGTCAGCGCGTTGAAGAGGGTCGACTTGCCCACATTGGGCAGGCCGACAATGCCACATTTGAATCCCATGAGGTGCCTTGGTTGGATTCAGCCGTCGTTGGGGCCGGACCGTTTGTCGGTTGAGCTTGGTTGCGGTTCGTTTGCTTTGTCTTTGGGCGCGCGCGCTGGGGCGAGGCGGTGCGCGACCTTGCTCATATAGGCGCTACCGTCATCGCCTTTGAGGAGAAGCGGCGCCTCGATCGCCAGGGCCTCGATCATGGGTTCGAGCCAGACGCGATCCTCGGCCCAAAAATCCGACAACACATAGTGCGAGACCAGATCTCGATCGCCGGGGTGCCCGATGCCGAGACGTACACGCCAAAAAGATTCGCCGATGTGCGCTTCGATGCTACGCAAACCATTATGACCGGCCGTGCCGCCGCCAAGCTTGATGCGCATTTTGCCGGGCGCCAGATCGAGCTCATCGTGAAAGACATAAATCTGCGCGGGTTCCAGCTTATGAAAATGCATCAAGGCGCCAACCGCCTGGCCTGATTCATTCATGAAGGTGGTCGGCTTGACCAGCAAGGCGGGCTCGCCCTCAAGCGCGCCCTCGGCAAGCTCGGCCGAGAACTTGCCGCGCCCACGCCACGGGCCGAAGCCATGGCGCTGGGCGATCGCCTCGACCACCATGAAGCCGATATTGTGGCGCTGGCGCGCATAGCGTGGCCCTGGATTGCCGAGCCCGACCAGGAGGCGCATGGCGGGCGGGCCGCGTGATTCCGCCCGAAACTATTTCTTGCCGCCGCCCTTTGCCGGTTCGGCTTTGGCGCCTGCTTTGGCCGGCTCGGCCTTGCCCTTGGCGGCCTCGCCGCCCTTGGCCGCGCCTGGGCCTGCGCCAGCGCCGGGGCCCTTGGCGCCTTCGGCGCCGCCCGGTGCCGCCGCGGCTTCGGCCGCCGCCGTCACGGCTGCCGCTTCGGCGGTGGGCTTTTCTTCCTCGACCATGGTGGTCGGCGCGGCAATGGTCGCCACCGTGAAATCGCGATCGCGAATCACCGGCGCCACGCCATCGGGCAGTTTGAACGCGCTGATATGAATGCTGTCGCCAATCTCACGACCGGCCAGGCTGACCGAGATCGAATCCGGAATGGCATCGACCGGGCAGAGCAGCTCTACCGTGTGGCGCACGATGTTCAACACGCCGCCATTCTTCAGGCCTTCCGATTTTGCGTGATCGAGGAAATGCACCGCGACATGGACCGCAACCTTCGAGCCTTTGACATAGCGCATGAAATCGACATGGACCGGGCGATCGGTCACCGGATCGACCTGAACCTCGCGCGGCAACACCCGAAGCGCACCCTGCGGCAGCGCCAAATCATAGAGATGGGTGAAGAAGCCCGGCTTTTGATATTCCAGGTTCATCTCCTTCAGAGGCAGCGCCACTTCGAGCGGTGCTTCCGCGCCGCCATAGACGATGCCGGGGATCTGGCCGGTACGCCGAAGCGCACGCGAGCCACCCTTGCCGGAACGCTCACGCTTCGAGGCGGGGAGGGAATTGATCTGTGCCATGGTCGTCGTCTCCACTTTGGCCGCGCCCTACTGTCGGCGGGCCGCGATAATTGTCAATCGAACAGGGTAGAAACCGATGATTCGGTGCTGATGCGCCGGATCGCCTCGGCCAAAAGGGGCGCGATCGAAAGCACGCGGATGTTTTCAGACACCCGGACCGCCTCGGTCGGCGCGATGGAATTGGTCACCACGAGCGATTTGATCGCCGAGGCGGAAACGCGCGCCGCCGCACCGCCTGAGAGCACCGCGTGCGTGACATAGGCATGGACTTCGGCGGCGCCGTGCTGCATCAGGGCCTGTGCCGCGTTGCACAGCGTGCCGGCCGAATCGACGATATCATCGACCATGATGCAGCGCCGGCCTTCGACATCGCCGATGATGTTCATGACCTCGGAGACGCCAGCGCGCTCGCGCCGTTTGTCGACGATCGCGAGGTCGGCGTTCAGCCGGTTCGCCATATTGCGCGCGCGGACCACGCCGCCGACATCGGGTGAAACCACCATCAGGCTGTTGTCATTATTGAAGCGCGTGCGGATGTCATCGATCATGACCGGCGCGGCGAACAGATTATCGAGCGGAATATCGAAGAAGCCCTGGATTTGCCCGGCGTGAAGATCGAGCGTCAGCACGCGATGCGCGCCCGCCGCCGTGATCAGGTTGGCGACCAATTTGGCCGAGATCGGCGTGCGGGGCGATGATTTCCGATCCTGCCGGGCATAGCCGAAATAGGGCATCACGGCGGTTACGCGCCGGGCCGAGGAGCGCCGGAGCGCATCGAGGCAGACCAGCAATTCCATCAGATTGTCGTTTGCCGGATAGGCCGTGCCCTGGAGCACGAAGACATCCTCGCCGCGCACGTTTTCCTGAATTTCGACGAACACTTCCATGTCCGGGAAGCGGCGCACGCTGGCGCGCGTCAACGGCGTGTTGAGCGCTGCCGCCACGGCCTCGGCCAGCGGCCGATTGCTGTTGCCGGACAAAAGTTTCATCGACTGCCGTCCTCGGTGGAGCGCCGCCGCGTGGCCAACAAAAGCCGCGCGGTTCAGGCCCTTGAGCGTGGGGTAGGGGCCTTCTCGGCGCGGCGGAATGTAACAGGGAGGTCATGGCCTGTAAATCGTTTTGCGGTGCGGAACGGCGCCGCAAGACGCCTGATTAATATATTTAAATCAATGGATTAAAGAAACAGCTAAAAGATAACGCAGGCCCCGACAAGGCCGAGGACCAGAACCATGAAGAAGATGATCATGTGAGGCATCGGGCCGCATCATACAAAAAGCGGCGTCGCGTGCCGAGCAGTCTCGACAGGCGATCATGCGCTAAGCAGGATGGCACCCAGGTCCAGACGGGCCCGAACCAATAATCGCCAGCGCGTCTTTTAGGGAGAACAAGCATGACGTTTCAACGGATCAACCCCGCCGATGTCGCCGAGCCGATGGGCGGCACCTATAGCCATGGCATCGTCGTGCCGCCCGGCGCGCAGATGTTATTCACCTCGGGCCAGGTTGGCGTGAAGAAGGACGGCAGCATTCCGCCCGACATCACCGAGCAATCGAAGGTGGTGTGGAACAATCTGCTCGCGATTCTGAAGGATGCCGGCATGAGTGTGAGCGACATCGTCAAAATGACCGCGTTCGTGGTGGGTAAGGACAATTTTCCGAAATATGCCGAGGTGCGGAAGCAATATCTGGCCGGTCATCGCCCAGCCTCGACCGCCTATTTCGTGCCGGCGTTGGTTCGCCCCGACATGTTGATCGAGGTCGAGATCGTCGCGGCGAAGAAGCCCTAAGCGGCGGCGCTACGCGGCAGCAATTTTTCTATTGTCAGTCGCCGGTGCGACACGACGCCCTCTTTCGTGATGGCCGATGAAGGCCGGGCATCCATGGTTGGGGACAGGCTGAGGGAGACCGATACATGAGCGACGAGTGGACCGACATTGGCAATGCCGAGGCTCTCGCGCTGCATTCGCTGCAGCGCGTGGTAGCAAAGGATGTGCCGGATCGCGCTGTCTTGTGTCAAAGGGGCATTCGGGGCGGTGCACAGCGCCTGCAATCATGTGGGTGGACCTTTGGGACAAGGGACGCTTGAGGGCGACTATATTGTTTGTCCCTGGCATCAATGGAAATTTCATAGGCAGACCGGTGGTGGCGAGCAGGGATTCGAAACCGGCAGCGTTCCGGCCTTTCCGGTCAAAGTGGAAGGCGGAAGTGTTCTGGTCGATCTCAAAGCACCGACGAAGCGCAATAAGACCTCAGGTCATGCGCATCCGTTGGCGCGTGCCGTAACGCGCGTCGAAGGTCCAATTAAAGTCGTTGGACTTTCAACAACGGCAATGCAGAAGCAGGCGCCACGCTATTCGGGGTCCGATCACCTCTTGGAGTCAGCGCTCGCCGCCGCGAGAGAGCAGGGCTGCGAGACACAATTTATCAAACTCAATCAGCTGCAATTCCGTGCCTGCGAAGGATTCTAATAAAAGGCAGCGCGCGCCTGCACCTGGCCTTGCTCGATCACCCAGAAGGACGACAAGGACGAGTTGACCGCTGTGTATGAGGCGTTGGTGCATTGGGCCGATGTCGTGCTGGTCGCAACACCAATCCGATGGGGGCAGCCGTCGTCGCTCTACTTCAAGATGGCCGAACGCCTCAATTGCGTGCAGAACCAAGTGACAACCCACAACCGCGTGCTGATTCGAAACAAGGTCGCGAGCTTCATCATCGTGGGCGGCCAGGACAATGTGCAAGGCGTGGCGGGCCAAATGCTTGGTTTTTTCGCGGAGCTTGGCTTCCATTTCCCGCAGTTTCCGTACATCGCCCATTCGCGCGGATGGTCTGCGGAGGATATGGAGACCAACGTGGCGGTTGTGCGCAACTCCAAGGAATTGCACGACGGCGCCGGCCAACTCACCATCCGCGCCATTGAACTCTCAAGGCGGCTGCTGGCGACCGATCCCGCCACTGCGGTCGAGCGCGGCGGGCGCAAGGCGCACCGGCCGATCGACAATCTTCCGCCCGCGTGAATCAGCCGGCCCGACTCAGCGCTCTACGACTATCTTGCGCGTCCGCCGGCAATGGTGGCGCCGGGAGCAGGTTGGTCGTGGCAGGGGCGGATTTTCGATCGGTCTGGGTCCGTCGGCCAAACCGTGGGACCACGAAGCCGCGCTATTGCACCGGGTTGCTTAGCGACCGCCCGGATAACACCCGGCTTCGATCGCGCGGCGTTTGACCAGGGCGTAGACCGCATCGGTGATCGGCGTTTCGATGCCGACGAGATCGCCGAGCTCGGCGACCGCGAGCACCAGCGCGTCGATCTCCATCGGTCGGCCGAGCGTCAAATCCTGCAACATCGAGGTCTTGTGCGCGCCGACTTCCTCGGCGCCCTTGATGCGTTGATCGACGCCAATCGGAAATTTGACGCCGAGCGCCTCGGCGATGTGCTGGCCTTCGACCATCATGGCGCGCGCGACGGCGCGCGTGCCGGGGTCGCGCGCAAGGTCTTCAAGCGTTGAGCCGGTCAACGCGCTGATCGGGTTGAAGGCCAGATTGCCCCAAAGCTTGACCCAAATATCGGTGCGAATATCGGTGCGCACGGGCGATTTGAAGCCCGCCGCGATCAGCGCCTTGGAGAGCAACTCGGTCCGTGGCGAGCGCCTGCCATCGGGCTCGCCGATCGGCAGGCGATTGCTTGAGAGATGCGGTTGCACCTCGACAATGCCGGGTGCCACGATCTCGGCCGCCGGATAGATCACGCAACCGATCGCGCGCTCGGGCCCGATCTTGTTCCATTGCACATCGCCCGGGTCGACCGCGCGGATGCGCTTGCCCTCATGCGCGCCCTTCAGGCCGTAAAAATACCACCAGGGAATGCCATTGACCGCCGTGACCACGGCGGTCAATGGGCCGAGCAGCGGCTGTATTTTTTCGCAGATCACCGGCACCGAATGCGCCTTCAGCGTGATGATGACGAAGTCTTGCGGGCCGAGCTCGGCGGGATCGTCGGTGCAGCGGAGCCGCGCGTGTTTTTCCTCGGCCCCGACACGCAGCCGGGCGCCATCGCGCTTCATGGCGGCCAGATGAGGCCCGCGACCGATCAGCGATACATCGATGCCGCCCAGCGCAAGTTCGACGCCGAGATAGGCCCCGATCGCGCCAGCGCCATAGATCGCGAGTTTCATTTGCCGAGGCCGAGCTTCTCCGCGAGACCGATGCGCTGCAATTTTCCGGTCGCGCCTTTCGGGATCTCGTTGAGGATGATGATTTGGCGCGGCACTTTGAAGTCGGCCAAATATTTGGCGGCAAACTCGCGGATCTCGCGGTCGGTCGCGGTGGCGCCTTCGCGCAGCACGATCGCGGCGGCGACATCCTCGCCGAGCTTGTCGTGCGGCACGGCGAACGCGATGGCCTGCGAGATCGCCGGGTGCGTCATCAAAATATCGTCGACTTCGCGCGGTGAAATCTTCTCGCCGCCGCGATTGATGATCTCCTTCAATCGACCGGTCAGCGTCAAATAGCCCGCGTCATCCAGCACGCCCTGATCGCCGGTGCGGAACCAGCCCCTGGTGAACGCGCTGGCATTGGCGCTTGGGTTGTTCTCATAGCCTTTGGTCACGTTCTCGCCGCGTATGACGATCTCGCCGGTCTCGCCGGGCGCCAGCAGATTGCCGGCCTCATCCATGATCGCAACCTCAGGCCCGGCGGCGATGCCGACGCACCCGGCGCGGCGTGCCTTTGGTGGCAGAGGGTTGCTGGTCATTTGGTGCGAGGCCTCGGTCATGCCGTAGGATTCGAGCACGGGCGCGTTGAAGGAGGCCTCAAGCTCGCCCATCACGGGCGCGGGCAATGACGATGACGAGGAGCGGATTAGTTTGAGTGGTACGCGCTTGATGATGTCTTGGTTGCGGCTGGCGCGCGCCAAAATGGTTTGATGCATGGTCGGCACCGCCGTGTACCAGGTGGGCCGGACCTCCTCCATCCACGCGAAAAATTTGAGCGCGTTGAAGCCGGGGGTGCAGGCGACCGATGCGCCGGCGTAGAGCGAGGAGAGCACCGCCGCGATCAAGCCATGAATGTGGAACAGCGGCATGATGTTGAGGCACGTGTCGTCGGGGCCGAGCTTGATCCAGTTCGAAATGTTGCGCGCCGAAGCCATTACATTGCGCTGGGTCAAAGGCACGATCTTAGGGCGCGAGGTGGTGCCCGAGGTGTGGAGCACAAGCGCGATGTCGTCGGCCTCGGCGGCGCCCGGTTTGCTCGCGACGCCCTTCATGGTCGTTTCGACATCGAACGAGCCCGCGGCGTCGTTCAATTGCGGGTTCAGCGAAATCAGCGCGATGCCGAGTTTGCGCGCGACATCGATCGCGGGTGTGGCGACGCCCGCCTGCACGATCAACGCCTTGGCCTGGAGATCGGAAAGATAGAACTCGAACTCATCAGCCCGATAGGCGGGGTTCAGGGGCGCCGCGGTCGCGCCCGCCGCGACCGCGACGAACGCACTCGCCATTTCCGGCCCGTTCGGCAGCACGATGGCGACACGATCATTGCGCCCAATGCCGGCGCGGTTCAGCGTCTCGACGGTTTGCGCGACGAAATTTTCCAACGCGCCGAATGAGAGCGATGGCCGCTCGGGCGCGCCGATCGCATTGTCGGCACGCGCTGGCCGCGTGAGCATGTCTTGAATGGTTCTAATGTCGGCCATGATGACCGGATCCCCGCCGCTGCATGAGTTGTGGCGCGCACACTATCGAATGCGCGTCAGTCGGGGAACCAATTTGCCGGGGGCGATCAGGCCGCGGCGGCGGATACCATGTTGTCAAAGACGAACATCAGCTCCACGCGTCGACCCCAGCTCTGCACTTCTTCATAGTGATCGACCGGGCTATGGCGAAACGAGGTCGGGCTGCGGCCGGCGGCAACGGGGTCGCGCGGTGTTGGATTTTGGCCGGCGATTTGCGCCATGAAGGGCGTCGAATCAAGGCCAAGCCAACCAAAGGGGCCTTGCCGGACGGTCCGCGTCTCAAGCTCGACGACCGCGAAATTTTTCTCGTCGGTGGCTTGCTGCGCGGGGTTGGCCGTGTCCGCCGCGATACGACGCACGGCGGCTTCTGATTGCTCGCGCCGGACGCGTTTGTCCGCTTCGATCGCCTCGATGGGTTGCGGCCGCCGCTCAGCCTCTTGGTCGCGCGGCGCGTAAACGCTGCCGTCCGCCATTTGTGGCGTCGGGGGCGTTTCGAAGGCGATCGGCCGAGGGAAAGAAACGTTCATGCGCGCGACCATCATTATGACCACAAATCATTTCCAAACTATGGCGGAAACGATAAAAAAACAACCTAAATATCTGTTATAGTTAATAATTTAGCGTTGATTTGGCCTCGCGATGCCACGTGTGTCCGAATAGCGATGAGGTGGCAACCACTCCTATCGGCCCGTCCCAACGTTAATTATTCTGTTATTTGTCATTGATAGCTTTGCGACATGCACTGGTTGAAAAACTTGTTCCATTTCTGATTGTGGGTGCAATTCATGCCTGCCGAGCATCGCGAAATCGTTCTCTCGGTTCCGGAAATCATTGTCGCGCTCGTCATTTTGAGCGGTGAATCGGGCATTCTTCCGATCGGTCGCATCCAGTCCCTGAAAATCACCGAAAAAAATGGCGGCATTGTCGCGGTATTGACCATCACGTCGAAGGCCGGCCGAAAGAAGGTCGAGCACGAGGTCAAGGCTGAGCAATTGGGGGCCGCGCTGATCCGCTTGTGCGAATCCGAGAAAGTTCCGCTCGCACGGAAGGCGGCGAAGCGTTTGGCGCGGCATGGCGAGGGGCTGGCGCTTCATCTCGATTTGACCGAGAAACGAGTGCCGCTGAATTCCCAGCTCAGCCGCGACGCGATCGAGACAAATGCTCGCGCGGCATTCTGAAGCCCCGGATTCCCGCCATTTCCCAATCATGGTTGCTGGGCGCTAACCACGCTGCTTCAAGTTTTATTCAGACCCCACCCGTAGGTTGGACCTGTACGTTCGGGCTGTGCCGGGCCCAGGCCTGGAGTGGTTCGTTTGGAAGAAGGCGGGGAAACGTCTGCAAACGTCGGCCATGTAGGCCGGCAGGTGGGTTTCATGAGTTCGCTCAAGCCTGAGCTCGACGGGCTGCACGCAGCGATCTTTGCGTCTGGCGACGTCGCCTATGATTGGGATGTCATGACCGGACAAATACGATGGCACGGCGACGTGGCCGCGCTGTTGCGTCTGACGTCAAAGCAGGACATCGGGCGGGCCGAACAATTTCTTGCGCGCGTTGCGGCAAACGGCATTGCTGATTTGCGCCGCTGCCATGCCGAGGGTGCCGGCCATGGCCAGCGCTTCAAATGCTCCTATCGGGTGCAGCGTGGCGATGAGACGTTGACCTGGATTGAAGATCGCGGCTGGTTCGAACGCACAGAGAATGGCGAGCCGTTCCGCATCACCGGCATTTTGCGCTGCATCGACACCAATAAGGCCGAGGCGTTACATGCGGCTCGTCAATCCGGGTTCGATGAGCTGACGGGGCAATATAATCACGGCCGATTGCGCGAAGCGCTCGAGCACGCGTTGACCTATTCGGTGCGATATAACGCGCCTGGTGTTTATCTGCAGGTAGGCATCGATAATCTTCCGTTGATTAACGACACCTATGGCCGGGACGTGGCCGAACAAGTAGTCATTGCCGTGAGCCGCGAGCTCGATCGTTCGCTGCGCGCTAGCGATGTGGTCGGCCGCATCGCGCAGGAGCAATTCGGCGTTATTCTGAACGGCTGCCCGAGCGCGGATGTTTCAGTGATTGCCGAAAAAATTCTCAACGCCGCGCAGCAAGCCTCCGTGATGAGCGACAAGGGCTATTTGCCGGTCACCGCGTCAGTTGGCGCCGTGGTGTTTCCCGAATCAATGCAGACGGCGCACGAAGCGATGGCGAAGGCCGCGCTCGCGCTCGAGCAAGCGCGCCGTTCGGGCAATAATTGCTACAACCTCTATAATCTATCGGCCGATCAGCTCACAACGCTCCGCAGCAATCTCGCGGTGACCGAGCTGGTGCAGACCGCGATTCGGCAAAAACGCATTTGCCTGCACTTCCAGCCGATGGTTGGAACGAAGGATCACAAACCTTCCTATTATGAGTGTCTGATCCGTATCTATGACGACAATGGCAATGTGCTGCCCGCCGGCAGTTTCTCGCCGATCGCCGAGAAGATGGGGTTGGTGCGCTCGATCGATCGTGGCGTGCTCGAAATGGTGTTGGGTGAACTCGAGGGTGACCCCGCCGTCAAGCTTGCGATGAATATCTCGGCGCTTTCAACGACCGATCCGACCTGGCTTTGGCAATTGACCGCGCATGTCAAAACGCGGCCTGAACTCGCCCGGCGATTGCTGGTCGAGATTACTGAAACGACGGTTCTCCAAGATATCAAGGAGACCATACGGTTTGTCGCCGCGCTGAAGGAAATGGGCGTTCAGGTGGCGCTCGACGATTTCGGCGCGGGCTATACCTGCAGGAACTCAACGTCGATATGGTCAAGATCGACGGCGAGTTCGTGAAAACGCTGGCCGAGCGGCCCAATTCGCGCTTGTTCGTGCGCACGCTGCAATCGTTCGCTGATGGTCTTGGGCTCAAGACCGTTGCCGAATATGTCGAGACCTCGGAGATCGCCGAGATCCTGAACGATTATGGCGTCGGCTATTTGCAGGGTTGGTATTTTGGTCGGCCGACGCCTGAGCGTCCCTGGCTTATTCCGGGTAATGCGAACCGCACACTGCCGGCGGATGCGCTGCCGGCGCTCGAAATCCTGAACTCGGATGGCGGCGCGGCGGCCGACGAAGAGCCGGGTATCGCCGCCATGGTCGCGAATATTCTTCGCCCCATCCGTCTCAACTAAAAGAAGCCAACACTGGTACACGCTTGCCGCCGGGCCGCCCGTAAGGACGGGCGCTTAGCGATCAAACCCTTGTGTTTCTTTTGGTGCTGACGTCTGATCTCCATGGCTCAAGGGCGGGAGATAGGGCGTGGCGAGCAAGGAGCGCATTGGCACGGCGGATGCGATTGTTATCGGCGCCGGCATCATGGGTGCCAGCATCGCGTTTCAATTGGCGCGCGCCGGCAAACGGAAGATTATTTTGATCGACGAGCGCGCGCCCATCGGCGGCATGTCGGGGCGCACCTTTGGCCAGGTGCGCCAACATTATTCCAATGAAATCCTGATCAAGCTTGCTATCCGCGGCTTCGAGGTGCTGGCGAATTGGCAGCGCGAGGTCGGCTGTGGTGATTCTGGTTATCAGCGGCTCGGCTATTTGCTGCTGGTGGTTAAGGCGCAGCTTGAGGCGTGCAAGCGCAATGTGGCGCTCGGGCAAAGCCTCGGTGTCGACACGCGCTTTGTCGGGCCCGATGAAATCAAACAAATCGAACCCATGTTGGTGACCGACGATCTGGCCGGCGGGGCCTATGAACCGAATGGCGGCTATATTGACGTCACGCGCATGATTCTCTCCTGGCTCAGTGCCGCGCAAGGCATGGGGCTTTCCTTCATGAGCGGCGTCACGGTCAAGGCCATCGAAACAAGAAGCGGCAGAGTGACGGGCGTTGATACCTCCCTCGGTCGCATCGACGCACCGATCGTGATCGCGGCGACCAATGCCTGGGCCCGCGATTTGTTGTCTCCCATTGGCGTTGACGTGCCGATCAAACGCATGCGGCTCGATATGGCGATCTTGCGCCAGGGCCTCGGCAAGAGACAGGTGCGTACCTGCATCACCGATGGTAATTCAAACGTCGTGCTCAGGCCTGATCTCGGCCCCTATGCTTGGGTTGTGGCCTATCCGCCCGCCATGCCCGAGGTGGTGGACCCGCTCGGCGAGGCGCCAGCCGACGAAATCGCTCAGCATCGGTTGCGCATGGATAAGGCCTTCGCCGCGCGCCTGCCCGATTATGTCGGCGCCGAGATAGTACGCTCGGTCTCGGGCGTTTATGATGTGACGCCCGATTATCATCCGATTCTCGGTTGGGCCGGCGGCATTGAGGGACTTTGTTTGGCGATTGGATTTTCCGGCCATGGTCTGAAGCTCGCACCCGCGATCGGCGAAGTAATCGCGGCGACGGTGCTCGATCAAGAGCCGGCCTTCGATATTTCCCCGCTCAGGTTTTCACGCTTTGCCGAGGGGAAACTGATGTTCCTGGCCTATGGGCCGAGTGCGCGCGCATGAAGGCCGTACGTATTTTGTTGATCGGCGCAATCGCGGCCACGTTGTTGGCCGCCTCGGCCTATGCGCAAGTTTCAGATCCACCAAAAGCCGATGAGTGCGAAGCCTATTATCGCTTCGAACTCCAGGTGATCGAAGAGCAGCGCTATTATTTGACGCAGGCCGCGATCAAGGCAGTCGAAGCCGAGCTCGCACCGAAAGATGACAAGACGCAGCACGTCGAGCAGGCGCGCGTGGAAACCGATAAGCGCTTTTCGGTCGACTATGATGCGGCGAAGCGAAGCCGCGAGCGCTGTTTGAAGCGCGCTAAATAATGCGCCCGTCTACCACTTCGTATGTTTGTAGCGCTGCGGCCAATCGACGCCTTGCCAGGTCTTGGTGTCGAGCGGTTTGACAAAGATCAGCCAGCGCGGCTCTCCCATGGTCGGCTCGATATAGTCGGGGCCGTGCGGCCCCAAATAGCGGCGCGACATGCTGCGCGCGATCTCAACCCATTTGCCGCCGATATTCGGCTCTTCGACAATCTTGGCCTCGCCCTTGACCATGACCTTCCGCATGCCATCCCACTCGTCGATGCAAAGTGAGGCGCGCGGGTCCTTCTTTAGATAATTGGCCCAGCTGGCGCGCGCGCGGGGCACGAAATAATAGCCGCCGTCTTGGTACTCGTGCCAAACCGGCACGACATAGGGCCAACCCTTGTCATCCAGGCAGCCGAGCCGGCAGAGCGTCGCGCCGGCGACGAATTTTGCCATCTCGGCCGGCGCCATTTTGCCGATCTTACCGCGCCATTCCTCTTTCTCCGCCATGACTGCCTCCCCCATTCGATGCCCCACGACCGCCGAGCATAGACTCGCGCGTGGCCCCGTCGTCAACATCTCGGATAGAATCGCGTGTTAGAATCGGCGTCGGATGGTTTCGAAAGGTCCAGGTGATGTCGACCAATCATTGGCAGCGCTATCACGACAAATGGTCGCGGTTAAAGCCGCCGCTCCGGCCCGACCGGGACGTGGTCGAGGCGTTCCGCCAAAGCCTCGGCGCGGGCGCGAGGACCGTCCTCCTTCTCGGCGTGACACCCGAATTGGCCGAGCTCAGCGCCGACCTCACCGCGATCGACAACAGCCAGCCGATGATCGATTACATCTGGCCCGGCAATAATGAGCGCCGCCGGGCGCAGCGCAGCGATTAGTTCGCTCTCGATTTTCCCGATGGCAAGTTCGACGCCGCAATCGGAGACGGTGTGCTCATCTTCCCTCGCTATCCTGATCGCACACGCTTGTTGCTGACCGAGATCAGGCGTGTGGTGCGCCCCGGCGGACGTGTGGTCTGTCGCCTCTTTGCCACGCCGGAGGAGACCGAGCCGCTCAATCATCTGCGCGAAGAAACATATGGTGGGGCGATCGGTAATTTTCATGCGCTCAAATGGCGCATCGCCATGGCCATTGTGCGTTCGAAAGGTGAGCCTAATATCGCGGTGCAAACAATCCGCGATAATTTCATGAACCTGTTTCCCGATCGAGATGAATTGGCGCGCCAAACCGGGTGGCCGCGCGTGGAGATCGATACGATCGACGTCTATCAAGGGTCGGCGGAGCACTATGCCTTTCCGACGCGCGCGCAGTTCGTCGATGCGGCCGCGCCAATTTTTTCAACGGCGCGCTTGGTCAAAGCGGGCGCCTATCCACTCGCGGAGCGCTGCCCGCTTTTGATTCTCGAGGAACCCAAATGACCTCGATCGATCGAAATCTATTTCGGATGCGGGGCAGCGTACCGGGAATTGCCTGGCCACCGCTGCATGAGGGTACGAGCGCGGTTTTGGCCTCGCTCCTGCTGCAGCTCGATGCCTCACAATGGTTGGGACCAAAGGACATCGAGCGAGCACAATTCGCGCAGCTACTCCAGCTCGTTGATCATTTGAGCAAATACTCGCCCCATTTCCGCGCGCGGCTCGATTCGGCGGGGCTCAAACCGGCCGATCTCGGTTCGCCGGCGGGCTTAGGAAAACTGCCCGTTCTGCGTCGGCGCGATATTCAGGCCGCCAAGGGAAATTTTTTCTGCACCGGCGTTCCCAAGGGGCATCAACCGCTCGGCGACGCCAAGACTTCAGGCTCGACCGGTGAGCCGGTCGTAGTCAGGCGTAGTGCGGTGACGCAGATGTTTTGGTTGGCCCTGACCATGCGTGATCATTTTTGGATGGCCGCGACTTTAGACAGAAATCGACGGTGATCCGTGCGCACATAGGCGCCTATGCCGAAGCGGCCGATTGGGGCGTGCCGGCTAGCCTGCTCTACAAGACCGGTCCAGCGCAGCAAATTCCGATCACGATGTCGATCGATGAGCAGGCCAAGCACCTGAAGGCTTTTCGGCCGAACTCTCTTTTGATCTATCCGAGTAACCTTGCGGCGCTCGCCAGTCTTTTTCAGAAATCCGGCGAACGGCTTGAAGGCCTCGCCCATATCCGCACGATCGGCGAAACATTATCGCCGGCGGTTCGCGCGCTTGGCCAAACGGTGTTTGGTGCGCCGGTAGCAGACGTTTATTCCTCGCAAGAGATCGGCAATGCGGCGATCCAATGCCCAAAGAGCGGGCTCTATCACATGATGGCGGAGAACCTCATGGTCGAGGTGATCAACGACCAAGGCGCGCCTTGTGGCGATGGTGAGGTTGGGCGCCTGGTGATCACGGATCTGCACAATTTCGCGACGCCGCTGGTGCGTTACGATCTTGGCGATTATGCGGAGGTCGCCGGGCCATGTCCGTGCGGTCGCGGCCTGCCGACATTACGGCGCATTCTCGGGCGCGAGCGTAATCTTGTTTTGCTGCCCGATGGAAGGCGTCATTGGCCGCTGGTCGGCTTTGCCGAATTCCGCACCGTCGCGCCGGTCGTGCAATATTAATTGATTCAAGAAACGCACACGATGATCGAGATCAGGTTGGTCGTTGAGGCGAGTTTGACCGCCAAACAAGAAGATGATCTGCGCCAGATCATCCAAACGGCGCTCGCCCATCCCTTCGAGATTCGTTTCACATATTTCCCCGATAAGATTCCGCCCGGCTCGAACGGAAAATTCGAAGAGTTCGTGTGTCGGGTAACCGAGCGGCCTAAGGGTTAAGCACCAATCTTCCGAACACCGTGCGGCTTTCAAGCAAAGCCTGCGCCTTGGCGGCGTCCTTGAGGGCAAAGCGCTGGTGGATGATGGGCTTTAGTTTGCCCTCGGCGGCGAGCTGAAGCACTTGCGCGGCGATCGCCTTGGTCGAGCGGCCGCAGCCATGAATCGAAACGTGTTTGCGGAATAGCTCGATCAAATCGATCTCGACCACCTCGCCACCATGGGCGCCGACCGTGACCAAGCGGCCGCCTTGCGCCAGCGCGTGGATCGATTGCTTGAGCGTGTCGCCGCCCACCATGTCGAGCGCGCAATCGACGCCGCGTCCACCGGTCAGTTTAAGAACTTCATCGCCGATTTTTTTGGTCGTGTAATTGATGCCGTGATCGGCGCCGAGCGCCTTGGCTTTGATGATCTTCTCATCCGAGCCGGCGGTGGTGATGATTTGCGCGCCGGCGAGTTTGGCGATTTGAATGCCGGCGGAACCGACGCCTGAGCCCGCGGCATTGACCAACACCGTTTCGCCGGCGGTCAATTTGCCGACCGTGATTAGGGCTTCCCACGCGGTTGCGAACGGCACATAGGCCGAGACCGCTTGGTCGAAATCGAGCGCATCGGGGATGCGCACCAAATGATGCGCGCCGACCTTGAGATATTCGCCATAGCCGCCCCATTGGGTCACGCCGAGCACATCGAATTTGAGGCAGATGTTTTCGGCGCCGCGCAGGCAATTGGCACAAACGCCGCAGGACAGCACGAAATGCGGCGCGACGCGCTCGCCGATTCTCCATTGGGTGACGCCGGGCCCGAGCTTTGCGACCTCGCCCGCCGCATCGACGCCCATGACATGCGGGTAGTTCGGCGTCACGCCGAACGTGCCATTGCGCAAATCGATATCGCAATGATTGACGCCGGCCGCGCGCACGCGCACCAGCACTTCGCCGGGCCCGGGCTCGGGCGTTGGCACGTCTTCATAGCGCAGCATTTGGCCGCCGCCCGCGCCGTGCAACACAATCGCTTTCATGTGACGCTCTTTCAATCTATGGGGTTGTGATGTGGCCTAGGCTATTGCGCAGGCGCCGTCGAAGTGGTCGTTCGACAAGATAAAAAAGTACAGCCGCCGCCGAGATGGTAATGACGATCGCGGCGAAAACCGCCGCGATGCGCATCGGGCCACTCCAGGTTTCAAACCCGATTTCATCAAAGCCGGTGCGCAGGATGAAGATCGACGGGACGTTAACGATATAAACCGAATAAGAGATCTCGCCGAGCCAAATCGCCGGGCGCCGAGAAAAAAGGAATTTCGTAATGCGCCCACCACTTGATGCGCCAAGAAGCATCAAGGCCAAAAGTCCGATCAAGATGAAATCATGCGCATGAAATTGCTCCGCAATGACATAGCCGACGAGCCCTATAGGCCCAGCTAGGTCACCGAGAACGTGGCGTGCACCGCCCGAGCGGCCGGCAAACAACGCCGCCTGGCACAAGGCCGCGCCGAGGATAAACTCGCCGGCAACGCGAATGATCGCTGGCGCGCCGAGCCATGCGGTTTTGATCCGCCATTCGGCCAATCCAAACACGATCATGGTGGCGGCGAGGGCGCTCAGTGCCACGACGAAGGTTGTGCCTCGCGGCAGGCGGATGAGACCGAACGCGATAAGGGGAAATAGCAAATAGGCCGCCCATTCGGCGCTGATCGACCATGACGGCGAGTTCCAGCCCATCATGCCGACCGTGCCCCAGGCATGGACCATCAGGAAATACCAAGGCAGATCGGCGAACGACCACCCATCTTCGGCCCGAAACGGAATGCCGGCCGAGCGGCCCGCGAGGACGAGCACAATCAAGCCAATCAGCACGATCGCATGAGTCGGAAAAAGCCGGATAAAACGACGCCAAAAAAAGATGCCGATGGTGCGGGCGCTTGGAACCGCCAAAGCAGTTAAATAGACGTGCGCGATGATGTAGCCCGACAGAATAAAAAAGAGGTCGACGCCGAGATAGCCGCGATGCAGGAAATCAACATGTTCCGAGATCGGATTTGGAACGAACTGATTGGCGTGAAGGACAAGCACAAGCAGCGCGGCGAACGCCCTGATCCCGGTCAGCGTGGGAAGATAGGCCGGTGTGTCGTCGGCATGACGCGCGCCCTTCACCGCCGACGAGGGCGTCGCGCTGTCGTCCGAGGCAAGTGTCACGCGGTTTTCTCGATCGTCAACCTCAGCTCGGCGATGGTCGCCTCGCGCATTTTGAATTTTTGAATCTTGCCGGTGACGGTCATCGGGAAGCCATCGACGAATCGGACATAGCGCGGAATTTTATAATGCGCGATCTTGCCCTGGCAGAACGCCCTGATCTCCTCGGCATTGGCGTTGGCACCCGGCTTGAGCTTGATCCAGGCGCAGAGCTCCTCGCCATATTTCGGGTCGGGCACGCCGATCACCTGCACGTCCTCGATCTTCGGATGGCGATAGAGGAATTCCTCGATCTCGCGCGGATAAACATTCTCGCCGCCTCGGATCACCATGTCCTTGATGCGGCCGACGATGTTGCAATAGCCCTCTTCGTCGATGGTGGCGAGGTCGCCGGTGTGCATCCAGCCGGCTCTGTCGATCGCTTCGGCGGTTTTCTCGGCATCGTTCCAATAGCCGAGCATCACAGAATAACCGCGCGTCAATAATTCGCCTGGATGGCCAACCGGCAGTGTGCGACCCTCCGGGTCGATGACCTTCACCTCGACATGGGGGTGCGCGCGCCCAACGGTCGCGACGCGCTTTTCCAGCGGGTCGTCGTGGCCCGATTGAAAACTTACCGGGCTGGTCTCGGTCATGCCATAGGCGATCGTCACCTCTTTCATGTGCATCGCCGAGACCACCTGCTTCATCACCTCGATCGGGCAGGGCGAGCCCGCCATCGTGCCGGTGCGGAGACTCGAGAGATCGAAGCGCCCGAACTCACCATGGCTGAGCGCGGCGATGAACATGGTCGGCACGCCATAGAGCACGGTGCAACGTTCGGTCTCGACCGCGCGCAAGACTTCGAGCGCATCGAAGCCTTCGCTCGGATAGACCATGGTGGCGCCGAACGCGACCGCCATGAGATTGCCCATCACCATGCCGAAACAGTGATAGAGCGGCACGGGAATGCACACGCGGTCGTTCGCGGTCAGGCGCAATTTGACGCCGTTGAAATAGCCATTGTTCAGAATGTTGTGGTGGGTGAGCGTCGCGCCCTTGGGAAAGCCGGTCGTGCCGCTGGTGAATTGAATGTTGATCGCATCGTCGAATTGCAGCTGGTCGGCGAGCGCCTCAAGCGCGGCGCGCTCGGTCTTACCGGGATGGGCCGAGACATCGGCAAAATTATACATGCCGGCGGTTTTTTCGGTGCCAAGCCGGATCACGATTTTCAAATGCGGCAGTTTGGCGGCCTCAAGCAGGCCGGGCGGCGCGCGATCGAGCTCGGGCGCCAGCTCATGCAGCATGGCCAAATAGTCGCTGGTCTTGAACGAGGCCGCGCTGACCAGCGCCCGGCATTCAACCTTGTTCAGCGCGTATTCAAGCTCGGCCAGGCGATAGGCCGGGTTGATATTGACCAGAATGAGCCCCGCCTTGGCCGCGGCGAATTGGGTGATCGCCCATTCGGCCGTGTTGGGCGACCAAATGCCGATGCGATCGCCGGGCTCGAGGCCGAGCGCCAACAACCCGGCCGCGAAATTGTCGACCTTGCGCTTGAACGCGACATAAGAGAGGCGGACATTTTGATGACGCACCACCAGCGCGTCATTGTCGGGGTAGCGCGCGGCGGTCGCATCAAGGCATTGGCCGATCGTCAGGCCAAGGAGCGGCAAATCGCTCGCGCCATGGACATAGCTTTGGGTCAACCGCGTCATCGCTGCTTTGCCTCTTACCCCCTATCCGTCGATCGCCCGAGCGTCGCCGGTTTGACCATGGACCTTCAAGCCGCTTTTTGGGGTCGCGCCAGTCCGTTTGACCGGCCTCATCCTTCGACAGGCTCAGGATGAGGCCTGCTCTACGAACCTCATGCTGAGCTTGTCTACCTGCCTGCGCGAAGCCGAAGCGGCTTCGCTTCGGCGGGGGCAGGAGCATGAGGGGAAACTAACCTGCGCCCCCCTTCGGACCTCGCTTGACTTGCTCCTGCGCGCGGCCAAGGTTCAATAGGTACGAATAAAGGGAAGGGTTGAGCCATGGCGATGCGACGGACCGTTCGCTTCTGGCCGCTCAGCCTTCTTTTCATGTTGATCGTGGGGATTGCCATGCCGAGCCATGCCGCCGCGCAAAGCGCCTTCGATTTCGATTTCGTTTCGATCGAGGGCAAGCCCATGAAACTCGCCGACTTCAAGGGCAAGCCGCTCTTGGTGGTCAACACGGCGTCGTTTTGCGGCTATACGCCGCAATATGAGGGCTTGCAGGCGCTCTGGCAGCGTTATCGCGCCAAGGGCCTGGTCGTGATCGGCGTGCCGTCCAATGATTTCGGCGCGCAGGAACCGAAGGGTGAGTCCGACATCAAGGGCTTCTGCGAGCTCAACTACAACGTCGATTTCCCGCTCACGACCAAACAGGTGGTCAAGGGCAAGGCCGCGCATCCGTTCTATTTGTGGGCGGCCGAGGCCGGCGGCGAGGCGGCCAAGCCCAAATGGAATTTCCACAAATTGCTGACCGGGCCCGATGGCGCGTTGGTCGGCGCCTATGCGAGCGCGGTCGAGCCACTATCGGGCGAGCTCACCACGGCGGTCGAAGGCTTGCTCACGCAATAGGCGCGGTGCGTTACTCGAAATCGCCGCGGATTTGCTCACGCAAATCATCGATGGATTTCAGCCGGCCATCACGGTCGGCGACGTGCCAATAGGTCCAGCCATTGCAAGACGGCGCGTTTTGCGCCTCGGCGCCGATCGAATGGATCGAGCCGACCGAACGGCCGAACGCGAGCGAGCCATCGGCCCTGACTTCGGCCCGCACGCGCTTCATGCGGTCATAAAGCGTTTCGCCCGGTGCGATCAGGCCGCGCTCGACCAGTGAGCCGAAGGGCACGCGGGTTGCGTTGCGCTTGGAAGGCGCGCCTTGGAGGGCGGCGTCGGACACCGGCGTCACCGCCTTGATGCGCATTTCGGCGCGCCTGGCATAGGCCGAGTCGCGCTCGATGCCGATGAAGCGGCGGCCCAAGCGTTTCGCCACCGCGCCGCTGGTGCCGGTGCCGAAGAACGGATCAAGAATCACATCGCCGGCATTGGTCGAGGCCATGATGAGGCGGTGCAGCAGGGCCTCCGGTTTTTGCGTCGGGTGGGCCTTGTTGCCGTCTTCATCCTTCAGCCGTTCGGCGCCGGTGCAAAGCGGGAACAACCAATCGCTCCGCATTTGCAGGCCCTCATTGAGCGCCTTCATGCCGTCATAGTTGAAGGTATAGCCGGTCGCGTTTTTGTCGCGCGCGCACCAGATCAGCGTTTCATGCGCGTTGGTGAAGCGGCGGCCACGGAAGTTGGGCATGGGGTTGGTCTTGCGCCAGACCACGTCGTTCAGCACCCAGAAGCCGAGGTCCTGCAGCGCGGTGCCGATGCGGAAAATATTGTGATAGCTGCCGATGACCCAAAGCGAGCCCGTGGGCTTCAGCACGCGGCGCGCCTCTTTCAGCCAGGCGCGCGTGAACTCGTCATAGACCGCGAAGCTGGCGAATTGGTCCCAGTCGTCATCAACCGCGTCGACCTTGGTGTTGTTGGGCCGCCAAAGCTCGCCATTGAGCTGAAGGTTATAGGGCGGATCGGCAAAGACGAGGTCGACGCTGGCGTCCTTGAGGGTCGCCATGGCCTCGATGCAATCGCCGACGATGATGCGGCCGGGTTCTGTTTTTTCGCTCATGGGGGGCAGCATGGCGAGCCCGGAGTCCGCCGTCAACCCTCTGATTCTTAACGACTCTTAAGAACTTTGCAGGAACACGCGAATGGGCGCGAAGGAGCGCCGATGATGGGGCGTGATACCAAATTGCACGAGGCCGGCGCGATGCTCGGCCGTGCCATAGCCGGCATTGCGCTCCCAGCCATAGCCAGGGTGTGCCGTGCCCAGCGAGGCCATCAGCCGGTCGCGCGTGACCTTGGCGATGATCGAGGCGGCGGCGATTTCGAGCACCAAGGCATCGCCGCTGATCACGGGCGTCGCCGGGCAGGGCAAAGCGGGCAGGCTATTGCCATCGACCAAGGCGCGGGCCGGGACAATACCCAGGGCTTCAACCGCGCGCTGCATGGCGAGGTGGGTCGCCTTGAGGATGTTCAGCGCATCGATTTCATCGACACTGGCCTGGCCGATGCCGATCGAGGCGTAAGGCGCGAGCGCGTCAAACAACATCTCGCGCGTGGCCGCGCTGAGCTTTTTCGAATCATCAATGCGGCGCGCGATCGCTTCGGGCAGTTCACCCTTGAGCATCACAGCGGCCGCAATCACCGGCCCAGCCCATGGTCCGCGCCCGACCTCGTCAAGGCCGGCGACATGGTTTTCATCCAGGCTGGCGCGTTGAAGCGCGACTCGGCGTGCCATGGCGGAAGCGTATCACCGCCATACGACATGCAGACCGGCAAGATTGTGATCGATCCTCATGCTTCGACAGGCTCAGCATGAGGGTCTTTGTTTTGGCCTCATCCTGAGCTTGTCGAAGCATGAGGCCGAGAAGCGTTTTGGTCAGAGTAGGCTCAGCTGGTCGCCGGGGCGTGGCGGGCGGTGAAAACGCGTGGTATCGAGCGCGCGGCGTTTCTGGTTGAGGCCAAGGCGCGTGCAGGCGAGCTCGAAGCGCCGGCGCATCAGCGCGGCATAGGGCCCGGTGCCGGTCATGCGCGTGCCGAATTCGCTTTGGTAAAGCCCACCGCCCCGCATTTCGCGCACTAGGTTCAGCACGTGCTTCGCGCGTCCAGGGGCGTGGGTGTGCATCCATTCCTCAAACAGATCTTTGATTTCGAGCGGCAGGCGAAGTGCGATATAGGCGGCCTCGCGGGCGCCGGCGGCGTGCGCGGCCTCGAGGATCGTCTCCATCTCGGCATCGGTCAGGCCGGGAATGCAAGGCGCGACCATCACGCCACAGGGCACGCCAGCCTCATTCAGCTGGCGAATCGCGTCGAGCCGTTTTGCCGGGGTCGAGGCGCGCGGCTCAAGCTTGCGGGCGAGCGCGCCATCCAGCGTGGTGACCGAAAGCGCGACGGTGACCAGCCCCTTCGCCGCCATCGGCGCCAAAATATCGATGTCGCGGGTTACCAGCGCCGATTTCGTGGTGATGCTCAACGGGTGATCGTGCGCGGCCAGCACGTGCAAAATCGAGCGCGTGATTTCCAATCGCTTCTCGGTCGGCTGATAGGGATCGGTATTAGTGCCGAGCGCGATGAATTGGCAGCGATAGCTCGGCTTAGCGAGCTCGGCTTCCAGAATTTTGGCGGCGTCGGGTTTGAAAAACAGTTTGCTCTCAAAGTCCTGTCCCGGCGAGAGGCCGAGAAACGCGTGGGTCGGGCGCGCATAGCAATAGACGCAGCCATGCTCGCAGCCGCGATAGGGGTTGATCGAGCGGTCGAAGGGAATATCCGGCGAATCGTTCCAGGCGATCACGCTCCGGCTGGTATCGGGCCTGAGCTCGGTACGGAGTGGGGGAAGATCTTCCTCCAGATTGCCCCACCCATCGTCGATGGCGTCCGTGGCATGGCGCTCAAAACGCCCGGCCCGATTGCTGGCCGCGCCACGGCCCTTGCGCACCAGGCGCGCTTCGTCGTTGGCGGGATTGTCCTCGAGCTCAGTCACCGCGAAACTCTAGCCCCATCCTCGAACAAATCAAGAACTATGAGATGGTTTCCCGCGCCGACCGCAGGTGCTATGCGGAGGCGTGCGCATGCTCGATCTCTCGGTCGTCATCCCAAGCCTGAACGCCGGTGCCTCGCTTGGCGCGACGCTCGCGGCGCTCACCTGGCGGGACCAGGCGCCAATCCACCCCCCACCCTTCCCCTCCCCCTCAGGGGGGGAGGGGAAAGAAGAGGCGCGCGCTCATCCTGCTAGCCGCTCCCCCTTGAAGGGGGAGGGTGGGGTGGGGGTGATCTCTGTGTCTGAGGATCAACGTTTGAATCTTGAGGTGATCGTGGTCGATGGCGGCTCAAGCGATGCCACCATCGAGATCGCGCGCGCGGGCGGTGCGCGTGTCGTCTCAGCCCCGCGCGGGCGCGGCACGCAGCTGAGGCATGGCGCCGAGGACGCGCGGGCCAGCTGGTTGTTGTTTTTGCATGCCGATACGGTGCTGGCGCCGAATTGGACCGAGGCCGCGCGCGGCTTCATGGCCAATGCAGCCAATCAGCAACGCGCCGCGTGTTTTCGCTTGGCGCTCGACGATGCGCGTTGGATAGCGCGATGGCTGGAGCGCATCGTGGTGTGGCGCACGCGCGCATTGGGTTTGCCTTATGGCGATCAGGGCTTGTTGATATCGCGGGCGCTCTATGAATTGCTCGGCGGCTATCGGCCGCTTCCGATCATGGAGGATGTTGACCTCGTGCGTCGCATTGGGCGGCGACGCCTTACAAGACTCGACGTTTCCGCGCGCACCTCGGCGGTTCGTTATCGCCAGGGCTATATGGCGCGTTCATTGCGCAATCTCTGCTGCCTCGCGCTCTATTATGTTGGTGTGTCGCCTGCGCTCATCGCTCGCTTCTATGAGGGGCACCAACGCCCATGATCCTGCCGCGCCATTTGATCGTGTTCACACGGCCTGCGCGCTTGGGTGCGGTTAAGACGCGGCTCGCCGCCGGCATCGGCACAAGCGAGGCCTGGCGCTTTCATCGTCGTACGGTCAGGACATTGCTTATGAAGGTCGCTCGCGATACGCGCTGGCGCACCTGGCTCGCTCTGCCTCCTGAGGTGATCGAGCAAAATGATCGCTCCTGGCCGATCGATCTGCCACGGCTCGATCAGGGCGAGGGCGATATCGGCCAGCGCATGGTGCGCAGCTTCGATCAATTACCGCCGGGGCCGGCGGTGCTGATCGGTGGCGATATTCCCTCGATCGAGCCCTTTCATATCGCTGAGGCGTTTGAGGCGTTGGGTGCGGCGGAAATTGTGTTTGGTCCGGCGGCGGATGGCGGATTTTGGCTGGTCGGTTTTGCACGCCTTGGACGGCGGCTCGATCCGTTCAGTGGTGTGCGATGGTCAACCGAACATGCGCTCGCCGATGCGCGCGCCCACTTGCCGCGCGATACGCGCGTGGCGTTGGTCGAGACTTTGGCGGATGTCGATGACGCGGCGGCTTATGAGCGATGGCGCGCCGGTGCTTAGCTGACGCGGTCGCGCTCGGTCAAACGCGGCATCAGCTCGACCAAATTGCACGGCCGCCATCTGATATCGAGCTGGAATTTTAGAATTTTCTCCCAGCCATCGCGGCAGGCGCCGGGTGAGCCGGGCAGCGCAAACAGATAGGTGCCGCCGGCCACACCGCCCGTCGTGCGCGATTGGAGCGTCGAGCTTTGAATGGCGTCGTAGCTGAGCTGGCGGAACAGCTCGCCAAAGCCTGGAATTTCTTTCTCATAGACGGCCTTGAAGGCTTCGGGCGTGACGTCGCGCCCGGTCACGCCGGTGCCGCCGGTTGAGATCACGACATCGATCTTGGGATCGGCGATCCAGGTCTTGAGCGCGGCGATGATGTTCGCTTGATCGTCGGTCACGATCTTGCGCGCCGCGATCTTGTGGCCGGAGGCCCCGATCAGCTCGACCAATGTGGCGCCGGATTTATCGTCGGCTTCGGTGCGTGTGTCGGAAACCGTCAGGATCGCGATATTGACCGGCACGAAGGCCCGGCTCTCGTCGATCTTACCCATTCTTCGCGAGCTTGGGTGCGCTGATGCCTTCATAACGCGGCCAGCGATTGGCCGCGACTTCATCGAGCGATGGCGTGGGTTCGCCAAGCCGCATTTTGTAAATCCAATAATCCGCCGAGACGCGCTCGATCATATCGCGCGTCTCGCGCGAGGGCAGCGTCTCGATGAAAAGGAGCGGATCGCCCGATTGCCGAGCCTCCTGCCAACGCGAGAGCGCGACCGGCCCGGCATTATAGGCGGCGATCAGGTCGAACAGGCCGCCGCTGATCTCCGGCATCTCGGCCAAATATTCGATATAGCTCTGGCCCAGCGCGATGCTGACTTCTGGTTTGTTGATCGAGGCCGCGTTGACGCCTTTGACGCCGGCGCGCTTGGCCATGAATTGCGCGGTCGAGGGCATCAACTGCATCACGCCGCTGGCGCCTGACGGGTTTTTCGCACGGGTTTGGAAACCCGATTCACTGCGGATGAGCGCAAACACCATGGCGCGGTCGAAGGGTCGGCCATTGACCGGCCGCCAATTCGGCATCGGATAGGTTGAGGCGTTGTAGCGCCGGCCATCTGCCGAGGCCGCTTGCTTGGCAAGCGCGATCTCGAGCGCGGGCGCATCGAGCAAATGAATGAGGGGCACAAGGGCGCGCCGCATTTCAGGGGCCGCGCGGTCAATCAGGGTCATCACCAGCGGTTCGGCGCGTTCGAGCTGGCCCGCTTCATAAAGCGCGATCGCGCGGCGGAAGCGCGGCAGATTGCCAATCGCATAAAGATCGGTGGTGGTGAGCGGATCGCGGTCCCACATCGGGCGGACCGACATGCCGAGCGAGCGCTGAGCCAAGAGGCCGTAAAAGGTGCGCGAATGTTCAGCCGCCGCGCCCAACCAGTGGCTAACGAGTTCGGGCTTTTGGGCGCGCAAATGAACGCGCGAGGCCCAATAGGCTCCGGCCGCGGCAAGCGACGCCGGCACGCCGGCGGTCTCGGCCAGGGCTTCGAAATATTGGCTCGCGCTCTTGTTGTTATCCAGCTGGAAGGCGGCGAGGCCCGCGATCCAAGTCGCCTCTGGGCAATCGGGGGCTTTGGCGAGCGTTTCGATCAGCCCCAAGGCCTTTTTGTCGTTGTTTCCAGCAAGCTGCTGTCGTGCGGCACGCAAGGTCGTCGCGCGACCCTTTCCGGCGGCGCAAGCCACATTCTCAATCGCCATGGCGCGCCGCATGGTTTTGCCATCGCCGGCTACGCTCGATGGTTTCTTGAGGGCGGGCGCCGCGCTCGGCTTTTTCGAAAGGGCGAGGGCATAGATCGCAATGGCAT
>SHWC01000002.1 GCA_009691045.1 Alphaproteobacteria bacterium
ATTTATGAGGGCGTCACTCGTTCGCCCAGCGCCGGCGAACGCTTTATCGCTCGCACCTAATATTCCCGAGTTTGATTCGAATGGCACGTCGAAAGCTTTATCGCGATCGGCGTCGACGTCACCGAGCAGCGCAAGACCGAGCGCCGCATTCGCGAAAGCGAACACGAAATCCGCCTGATCAACGATTCGGCGCCGATTGTTATCGCGCGTTTGGATAACGACCGCCGCTACCGCTATGTCAACGCCCATTACGCCAAAATGCTGGCGCGGCCGGCGGAGGATTTCGTCGGTCGGCACGCGCGCGAAGTCGTTGGCGATGTCGCCTACGACCTCCGCGAACCTTTTATCGCACGCACGCTGGCGGGCGAGATGGTAAATTATGAAACCGAAATCGAAACCCCGACCGCGGGGCGGCGAATTCTCTCGCACACCAGCATCCCCATGAAGGACGCCGATGACGCAATTGACGGGTATCTCGTCGTCGCGATCGATGTGACAGAGCGACGTGAGGCGGAAGACGCGCTCACACACAAGACCGAACAGCTTGAACTCATTCTTGACGCTCTGCCCGTTCTCGCCGCGCAGATCGACGCCAATTACCGCTATCGTTTCGTCAATCGCGCTTATGCCGAATTCTACGGTGTTCCCGCCGAGCAAATCATCGGCCAAACCGTCGAGCAATTTCTTGGCAGCGAACGTTGGGCCCTGGTGAAGCCCTATGATGACGCGGCCTTGAACGGCAAGACCATGAAATTCACGGCGTCGCACAAACGGGCCGGTGAAGAACTCAGTCTCGACACGATCGTCATGCCCGATCAAGTCGGCGCCGGCAATATTCAAGGCTATCTGGTCTTCTGTCAGGATGTGACCGAGACCCTCGCCAACGCGCGTGCTCTTGCCGCGGCCAAGGAAGGCGCGGAAGCGGCAAATCGCGGCAAGTCTGAGTTCCTCGCCACGATGAGCCACGAAATCAGAACACCGATGAACGGCATCATCGGCATGACCGATCTTCTGCTCGATAGCTCGCTCGATCCGCAGCAGCGCAATTTTGCCGATACCGTTCTCGATTCGGCGTAGGCTCTATTGCTCCTGATCAACGACATTCTCGATATTTCTAAACTCGAGGCCGGCCGAATCGAACTTGAATCGACGCCCTTCTTGCTCGACGAAATGATCGAAGTCGCCCTCAAACCGAACCTGCCTCGCGCCGCGGAGCACGCCAACGAAATCACATTGTTCATCGAACCCGGCTTACCGAACGCGCTGAGCGGCGATCCGGGGCGCTTACGTCAAATTCTGCTCAACCTGATCGGCAACGCGGTCAAGTTCACCAAAAATGGCGCGATCACACTCAAGGTCTCGCGTCAAGGTGGCGATGATACCCGCCCATTATTGCGCTTCGAGGTGATCGACAATGGGCCCGGCATTTCGCCCGCGATTCGCCCAAAGCTGTTCCAGAAATTTACCCAAGCCGATAGCTCGATCGCGCGCAGCTTCGGCGGCACCGGCCTTGGCCTCTCGATCTGTCGCGAAATCGTCACCCTGATGAGCGGCAATATCGACGTCAAAAGCGAACCCGGCCATGGCGCGACATTCTTCTTCACGCTGGCGCTGCCGCGCTCGGAACATGCCAGCCCCGAAATCGCGCCAAAGCTGCTTGGTGGCATTCGCCTTCTGCTTGCGGACGACGACCCGCTCGGTGTCTCGCTGGCGCGCCTGCAACTCGAAGCGGCCGGCGCAATCGTCCATGCTGTGGCCTCCGCCGAAGAAGCGCTCCTTGCTGCACGCACGCAGCGTGACGGACCGGACCCGTTCGATGCGATTCTGCTCGATCAGCGCCTGAAGGGGCCGCTAGCGCGCGACCTCGTTCGCGCATTCCGAGCCAAGAGTGGGCCCTCGCAGCTTCACCTGATCGCGATCGGCGGCCGTACCGAGCGCATTGGGTCGGACGAAGCATCGCGTGGCGCAGGGTTCGATGCCTGGATCGAAAAGCCGACGCGACCCCGCTTGATGATCGAGGCCATTGCGCGCGTCTGCGGCCGCTTGGACGCACCCTCTGGCACCACGGTCGATCAAAGCAAAACGCTAGCGCCCTCGCCCGCGCGCCAAGTAGACGACAATTTGCGTCTGACCATTCTCTTGGCCGAAGACAACGCCATCAATCAGCGCCTTGCCATCACCCTTCTCGAAAAGGAGGGGCATAAGGTCGAAGTGGTGTCCAACGGCCAGCTCGCCGTCGAAGCGGTCGAACGCCGTGATTACGATCTCGTGCTGATGGACGTTCAGATGCCGGAGGTCGACGGGCTCGAAGCGACAAAGCGCATCCGCGCCCTTTCCGGTGCCCGCAGCCAAGTACCGATCATCGCAATGACCGCGAACGCCATGAAGGGCGATGAGGACACCTGCCTGGCTGCCGGCATGAACGGCTATATGGCCAAACCGATCGACCGCCAGAAATTGTCCGACCTCGTGCGCGAATGGGGCGCGAGCGGCCGCTTGCGGCAACCCGATGCCGGGGCGCTTTCGGTCGGCGGTGACGAGCCGCCGATTATTCTGATCAAGCTACTCGACGATCTTGAGGCCCAAATCGGCCGTGACTCCTTGACCAAGCTGATTACCGAGCAGATGGAGGATACGCGCACACGGCTGAAAGACATTGGGCGCGCCCTTGCCGCCGGCGATCTCGATGCGGTCAAGCAATTGGTTCACAGCCTGGTCAGCACGGCGGGCGGATTTGGCCTGATGATGTTATCGGCGCGCGCCGCGGCGGTTGAGCGCACCTGTCGCGACGGTCAACGGGCCACGGCCATCAGCCTGGCCGGCACGCTTGATGGCATTGCAAGTCGCTCACTTGATGCGCTGAGCGAACGCTATCCAGAGTGCGCCCGCAAAATCGCCTGATTCTTCCGCCCACCCGGGCTTGCGCCACGCACGTGGCGGATGACCTTTCGGGTCAAAGTCGGAAACGCGTGGCGATCAAATTCAGCCGGTGTCGACCAAAGCCCAACCGGGGCCTGCCCACCGGCCAAACGTGCGGTCATTACCGTCAATTCCAAGTCGAAATGCGTGAAGCCGTGCGCGACGACGCCCGGCAGCGGCCGCCATATGGCCTTGGCCGGCGCATGGCTTTGCGTGGACGCCTGATCGGGTGGTGTCGGTCCCCAAGGGGTTGAGGGCACCTCGATCATGCCGCCCAGCAAGCCTTCCTCCGCGCGACGCCGCAGCAGCACCGCGCCGTCGGCGCGTTCAAGCCAAAACACCGTGCCATAACGCCGCGGTTTCTCCTTGGCGGGCGCGCGGCGCGGCAAGTCCCCGGCAATGCCCGCTTTCCGCCCGGCGCATGCTTCGGCCCAGGGGCAAGCGAGGCACCCGGGCGCGCGTGGGGTGCAGACCGTCGCACCGAGATCCATCAACGCCTGGGCATAATCGCCCGGACGTTTATCGGGCACCATAGTCGCGGCCAAGCGTTTAAGGTCCGGCTTAGCCTTGGGCAACGGTGTTTCGACGGCAAACAAGCGCGCCATGACCCGCTCGACATTGCCATCGACCACATTGGCCTTTTGCCCGAACGCGATGGCCCGAATCGCCGCGACAGTGTAATCACCAACCCCCGGCAAAGCGCGAAGCGCCTCGGCATCCGCCGGCAACACGCCGCCATGCTGGGTCATAATCGCCTGGGCGGCCCGGTGCAGATTGCGCGCCCGGGCGTAATAGCCGAGGCCTTGCCAGGCATGGAGCACGTCATCGAGCGACGCGGCGGCCAACACCTCCACACGCGGAAAGCGCGCGATGAACCGGTCATAATGGCCAGCCACGGTCGGCACGGTGGTTTGTTGCAGCATGATTTCGCTGAGCCAAACCCGGTAGGGCTCGGCGCTATGTCCCGCCTCTGCCCGCCAGGGCAAATGTCGGCGGTGACGGTCGTACCAAGCGAGAAGTCGCAAAGGCAGCGCGGTTTCAGCCGCGGACGCGCTCACACCCGTCGGCTTGGCTCCCCTCAATACGCTCGGTTTCGCCATGATTCCGCCACTCCGATGCTTACAATAGGGCTCACGCGACGAGTCGCGAAGCTAGGCCGTCGGTTCAGGTGATCATGACCACAGAGAAGCACGGGACGGACCGCCGGGTCGGGCTAAAGCGCTTGGCCGATGTAACCCAATTGGCGACCAGGCCGATCTTGCGCGAACACGGCTTTGCGCTACCCGCCATTCTATCCGATTGGGCCAATATCGTTGGCGAGGCGCTGGCGCGTGATTGTTCGCCCGAGCGTCTGGCGCGGGATGGCACGCTGACCATTCGGGTCGCCGGGCCCGTGGCCACAGAAATTCAACACCGCGAGCCGGAAATCCTGGAGCGAATCGCGACCTATTTTGGTCACCGGGCGGTGCGCCGGCTGCGTTTAGTACGCGGCCCCTTGCCGACTCCGGCGCCCCGCATCGTGTTGCCGACCCGCACCCTTGACGATCTTGAAGCCCATGCCATCGATCGGCTCACCGCGCCGATCGGCGACACCGCGCTGCGCCAGGCGCTCCGCCGTCTAGGCCGCGCTGTTTTCGGTGCCGAACGCCGGGCACCTTGAGGGCTGCGCAAGGTCCCCCTATAATCCAATGCGTGCGCAGGAAGATCATGACCGACAAACCATTGATTTCGCGCCGTTCGCTGTTGACCGTATTGACCGGCACAGCGGTGGTGGCGGCGGCGTCCAGCTATACCCTCGCTTATGCCTGGGCCAAGCCAAGTGGCGCCGCCAGCTGGGAGAACCCCGGCGATATGGCGGTCGGCAATCCGGAATCGCCGATCGTGGTGATCGAATATTTTTCGCTCACCTGCCCGCATTGCATGCGCTTCCACCGAGAGACCTATGCCGCGTTTCGCCGCCAATATGTCGAGACCGGCAAGGTGCGTTATATCTTACGGGATTACCCGTTCAACGCCCCAGCGCTCGACGCCGCCAAGCTCGCCCATTGCGGCGGTCCCGAACGCTATTTTCCCTTCATCGAAACGCTCTTTGAGCAATTCGAGAAATGGACGGGTCGCGGCGATTATATAGCGGCGTTGACCAAGATCGGTGAATTTGGCGGTGTTAGCGAAGCTGCGTTCAAGGCCTGCCTCAACGATAAGCAACTTGAGGCCCGCATCCTTTCCATCGCGCTTGAGGCCGAAACCAAATACAATATCCAGTCGACTCCCTCCTTCGTGATCAATGGCAAGCTTCACGCGGGCGAAATGCGGATCGAGAAGTTCGCTAAAATCCTAGACGCACTGCTGCCTGAGAGCTGAGCGGGGGTCGCGTGCAATTCACCAAATTGAAGCTGACCGGCTTCAAGTCGTTCATTGAGCCTGCTGAATTCGTCATCGAATCGGGCATGACCGGCATTGTCGGTCCGAATGGCTGCGGCAAATCGAACCTGGTTGACGCGCTACGCTGGGTGATGGGCGAAACCTCCGCCAAGCAAATGCGCGGCGGCGAGATGGACGACGTCATTTTCAGCGGCACGGATCAACGCGCCGCCCGAAACGTCGCTGAAGTCGCGGTCGTGCTCGACAATACGTCGCGCCGGGCGCCGGCCGCCTTCAACGATGGCGACACCATTGAAGTGGTACGCCGCATTGAGCGCGGCGAGGGCTCCGTCTACCGGGTCAATGGCCGCGAAGTGCGCGCGCGCGACGTGCAACTCCTCTTCGCCGATGCGGCGAGCGGTGCGCACTCCTCGGCCATGGTTGGTCAAGGGCGGATCAACGACATCATCAACGCAAAACCCGCCCAGCGCCGCATCATCCTTGAAGAAGCCGCTGGCGTGACCGGCCTGCATGCTCGGCGCCACGAGGCCGAACTCAAGCTAAGAGCTGCGGAAACCAACCTCCTCCGCATTGCCGATGTCTTGGGCGCGCTCGATTCTCAACTCCAAGGGCTCAAGCGCCAAGCCCGTCAAGCCAGCCGCTATCGTCGCCTGTCCGAAAGCCTGCGCCGACTTGATGCGCTCGCGCTGCATTTGCGCTGGAACAACGCCCGGCAGGATGCCGCCGACGCGACCCAGGCGCTCGATGAGGCCAATCGCATCGTTGCCTCTTTGACCGGTGAGGTCGCCGCCGCGACCACGGCCGAGACCGAGGCGGGCGAGGCTCTGCCCGCGCTGCGCCAAACCGAGGCCGAGCTTGGCGCGGCCCTGCATCGCCTTTCCGTCGCGCGCGAGGCACTCGAGGCCGAAGCACAGCGACTCGTCGAAGCCCGCTTGTCATTCGAAACCCGCTTGGCGCAGATCGCGACCGACGTCGAGCGCGAACAAGGCCTCGCCAATGACGGCGCCGCCGCGCTGGAGCGCATCGCCGCCGAAATCGCCACGCTCAACGCCGCGATCGACGCCGAGGCCGAGGCCGAAGCCGCGGCGGAAGCCGCGCGCGCCGAGGCGGCGGAAACCGTGCGCACCCTCGATGAGCGCCTGACGTATTTGCTCGAAGAGGTCGCGACGACCGAGGCGAAGCGAAGCGCGACCGAGCGTAACCTCGTCGCGCTCATCGAACGCCGCCGGCGCATCGCCGATGAGCGCGACGCGATCGAGCGCGAGCGGGCCGAACTGGTTGCCCGTGCCGCCCAAGATGACGACCGGCGCAGCACGACATGGGCTGTCAACGCGGCCGCCGATGCGGTCGCCAAAGCAAGGATTGCCTTCGACGACAGCGAGCAGACGCGGGAAAGGACGCGCGCCTCGGCCAACATGGCGCGCGACCGCCTCCAAGCGATCGAGGCCGGCCTGGCGCGCCTCAAGGCCGAGCGCGATGCACTCGATTCGGTGTTCGGCAAGCGCGAACCCGGTTATGGCCCCTCGGTGGTTGACGTCATCACGGTCGAGCCCGGCTATGAGGCGGCGCTTGGTGCCGCACTTGGCGATGATCTCGATGCGCCGGAAAACGAACACGCGGCGATTCACTGGGCGACCTTGTCGCCGCTGATCGATCCGCCCGCACTGCCTGAGGGCGCCGCGCCCTTGAGCGCGGTGGTTGGCGCGCCGGCGGCCTTGGCTCGCCGGCTCTCGCAAGTCGGTGTGGTCGATGAAACCGATGGCCCGCGCCTGCGTCATGAATTGAAGCTGGGTCAGCGCTTGGTCACGCGCAGCGGAGCGATGTGGCGGTGGGATGGCTTTACGCTCGGGCGCGACGCGCCGACCACGGCCGCCACCCGCTTGAAGCAGCGCAATCGGCTGAACGCGCTCGGCGCTGAAATCAGCCAAATCGAACAAGAGCGCGATGAGGCGGCGGCGTTGAACGAAACCGCCGAAGCGCGTCTTCGTGTCGCCGAGGCCGACGCGGCAAAGGCCCGACACACCGCCGATGAAGCGCGCGATCTCTACCAGGCCGCGCATGACCGCAAGGCCAAGCTTGATTCCGCCGCCGCGGCCGATGCCTCGCGACTCGAAGCCTTGGGCGAAGCGGCCGCCCGCCTCGCCACCGATATTTACGAGACCAGTTTCGCGGAGACCGAGGCCGAGGCCGCGTTGAGCGCCATGCCACCGGCCGATGAGGGCCGCGCGGCAACCATGCGCCTGCGCGATGAGCTGGCGATTGCGCGCGCCGCGCTCGACGATCGCGCACGCGCCCATGACACGGTGCGCCGCGAGCGTGCCAACCGCGAAGCGCGGCTGAATAGCCTCGCGAGCGACCAGGCCTCGTGGACGCAACGGACCGAAGGCACCGCGCGCCGTTTGGCAGAACTCGACGGTCGCCGGGTCGATGCCGAGACAGGGCTGAAGGCTATCCTTGGTAAGCCCGACGAGATCGCCGCCAAACGCGACGATCTGTTGAACGAGATCACCGCGATCGAAGCGCGCCGCCGCGATGCCGCCGATGCGCTGGCGCGCGGCGAAGCGGATTATGCCGAATGCGGCCGCACCCGGCGCGGCGCCGAACAGGCGCTCAGCACCAGCCGCGAGGAGCGCGTTCGGCTCGAAAGCCGGCTTGAACACGCGCGCACCGAGGAAGCGTCAGCCGTCGCCCAAATCCGCGAGCGGCTCGAATGCGAGCCCGAAGAGGCGCTGGCCCAGGCCGACCCGGAGCCCGACGAGGCGATCCCCGAGCTCGCCCAGGCCGAGGAGCGCATCCACAAACTGAGCCGCGAGCGCGAGGCGATCGGCCCGGTCAACCTTCGCGCTGAAATCGAGGCGCGCGAGCTCGAAGAGCAAATTGAAACGCTGACGCGCGAAAAGACCGATCTTGAGGCCGCGATCGCGCGCCTGCGCCAAGGCATCACCTCGCTCAACCGCGAGGGCCGCGAGCGCATTTTGGCCGCCTTCGGCGCGATCGACCGCCACTTCCAGGTGCTGTTCACCAAGCTATTCGGCGGCGGCAACGCACACCTGATTTTGGTCGATTCCGATGACCCGCTCCAGGCCGGGCTTGAGATCATGGCAAGCCCGCCGGGCAAACGTTTGCAATCGCTTTCGCTGCTCTCGGGCGGTGAAAAGTCTTTGACCGCGCTGGCCTTGCTGTTCGGCGCCTTCCTGACCAACCCGGCGCCCATCTGTGTGCTGGACGAGGCCGACGCGCCGCTCGATGAATCGAATGTCGGGCGCTTCTGCGCGCTGATCGAGGACCTCTCCACTCAAGCCCAAACCCGTTTCATCGTGATCACCCATAATCGGATCACCATGGCGCGGGTCGATCGGCTTTATGGCGTCACCATGGCCGAACGCGGCGTTTCACAGCTAGTCTCGGTCAATCTGGATGCTGCGGAGCGCCTGCGCGAGACCGCCTGAGCGACCGCGCTTGCGCCAAAAAGGATAAGTTATTTCAGACACTTGACCTGGGGTCACAAAACCTTGACAGGTCTTGGGCCGGTCACTATGGTTCGCCCGGCTTTTTGACCGCGGCCGGGGCGGAGCGGGATCAAATGGCGCCACCTGATAAAGAACCGCCCTCGTTGGAGGATATCGACGCTCGCCTGCGCCGGGCCCGTGAGAAGGAATTACCCGGCGACGGTCTGAAAACCCCGTCAAGCAATCTCGGTCGCGCCTTCACGCTGGCGGTCGAGATGGCCGCGGCTCTCGCGGTCGGCGGCGGGATCGGTTGGTATCTCGACAAGTGGCTCGATACCAAGCCTTGGCTGCTGGTCGTTTTGCTGATCATCGGATTTGCGGCAGGGGTCAAGAACGTGATGCGACAAGTGAACCGCATCAATGTAGAAATTGAGAAGCAGGAACGAGACGCAGCCGAACAGGCCCAATCGGAACGACAAAAGAACGAACGACAAAAGAACGAACGCGATCAGGGGTAGAGGGCGTAAGTGGCGTTAGCAAGCGAAGTCGGCACGGCAGTTGAGGCGACAGGCACGCACGCGGCGGAAGCCGCGGCGCATGGCGGCGAGAAGCACGGCCTGCTCGATCAGTTCAAGATCGACCGCTTCGTCGACATCGATCTAGGCTTCGACGCCTCGTTCAGCAATTCGAGCGCGATGATGGTGGCGACCGTCGTGCTGATTTCGCTATTCATGATTGTCGGCCTCGGCCGGCGCCGCCTGATCCCGGGCCGCATGCAAGGCATGGTCGAGGCGACCTATGAAATGGTCGCGCGCATGTTGGGCGATACCGTGGGCGGCAAGGGCGCGAAGCGCGCCTTTCCGATGGTCTTCAGCCTCTTCATGTTCCTCTTGTTCGGTAATTTGCTGGGGTTGATCCCCTACGCCTTCACCTTCACGAGCCACATCGTCGTCACCTTCATGTTCGCCGCCGTGATCTTCATCGGCGTGACGCTGTTGGGCTTGATCATCCACCGCCATCACTTCTTCAGCTATTTCGCGCCCTCCGGCGTGCCGATTTTCCTGATGCCGGTCTTGGTGCCGATCGAGATCATCTCCTATATCGCGCGGCCGATCAGCCTCTCGGTTCGTCTGTTCGCCAACATGATGGCCGGCCACACCATCCTCCACGTGTTCGGCACGTTCATCGCGGGCCTGGCCTTTTTCGGTTTCCTGCCGTTCGGCTTCATGGTCGCGCTTTATGGCCTGGAAATTCTGGTCGCCTGCCTACAGGCCTATGTGTTTGCGATTCTGACCTGCCTTTACATTCGCGACGCGATCCATCTGCATTAGAAAAATGGCGCGCCGGGAGAACCCACCTCTCTAACCATACTGCAGCAAAGGGAAGACGATCATGGACGCGGAAGCGGCAAAATTACTGGGCCAGTTCATCGGCATGGGCCTCGCCACCATGGGTGTCGCGGGCGCCGGCGTCGGCATCGGCATCATCTTCGGCAATTTCATCTCGGCCGCCGGGCGCAACCCGGCCGCGGCGCCGAAGCTGTTCGGCAACGTGCTGCTCGGCTTTGCGTTGACCGAAGCGACCGCGCTCTTCGCGCTCGTGATGGCCTTCATCATCCTCGGCAGCTGATTGTCTAGACGGAGGCTCGTGAGACGGCCGGTATTCGGCCGCTCACTGGCCTGAGGAGTTCGCGCCATGCCGCAGATGAACGCTGATGACTGGCCCACACAAATCTTCTGGGTCATCCTCACCTTCACAATTCTTCTGGTCCTGATGTGGAGCTTCGCGCTGCCGCGCGTGCGCCGCGTGCTCGATAACCGGCGGGCCAAGATCGCGGACGATGTCGGCAAGGCCGAGGCCTTCAAGGCCGAGGCCGAGGCCGCGCTCAAGGCCTATCAGGCCGCGCTCGCCGAGGCCCGCGCCAAGGCGCAGACCATGTTGAACGACATGCAGGCGCGGCTCGATCAAGAGGCGACCGCCCAGCGCGCCAAGCTCGACGCCGAGCTTTCGGCCAAGGCGGCCAATGCCGAGGCGCGCATCAGGAAGGCGCGCGCCGATGCAATGGCGAGCCTGCGTGAGGTCGCGAGCGAGGCAGCCCGCGAGGCGACGCGGCGCTTGATCGGCGTCGATCCTGATCGGGCGGCGGTCGACGCCGCGGTCAAATCCGCGCTAGAGAGCAAGGCCTGAGCCGATGAAAAAAGCCGTCAGAAGCTGGAAATTCTGGGTCTTCATCGGCTTCATGGCGATTGCCGGCATAGCCGGCGGCACGGTGACCGGGAGTGTCGAAGACGCCAATCTCTGGATCCTGGCGGCCTTCATCTGTTTCTTTCTGGTGTTCGGCGGCACGGCCTACCAAAAAGGCACCGGCGCGCTCGACGCGCGCTCCGAGCGCATCAAGAAGGAACTCGATGACGCGGTGAGTCTGCGCGACGACGCGCAACGCCTGCTCGATGATTATCGCGCCAAGCGCGCCCAGGCCGAATCCTACGCGATCGCGATGATCGAACACGCGAAGATCGAGGCCGGACGCCGTGCCGAAGCGGCGAAGCGCGATTTAGAGGCCGCGATGGAGCGCCGCGCCCAAATGGCGCTGCAACGGATCGCCCAGGCCGAGGCCGATGCGCTCCGCGAAGTGCGCACCGCGGCCACGACGCTCGCCATTCAGGCAACCGCCCGCCTGATCGCACAAAACATGACCCCCGACCGCGCCGAAGCGATGGTGCAAGAATCAATTCGCCAGGTGCAGCAAAAGTTGCATTGAGGAAAGCCTGCCCGCGGCGTGCGGAGGAACCCTTCCTCCCGCATAAACCCGTCGGCGCCGATCCAACGAACTGACGGCATCAAGCCTCGCAAATCACGTCTCCCCCGCGTTCCCCTCTCCCGCTTGCGGGAGAGGGTCAGGGTGAGGGCTCTTCCATCGCACCAAGCGCGTTCGAGATCGCTTGTCGCACGCCGTCCAGATTGCCGCGAACTTCGTCATTGCGAAATCGAAGGACAACGTAACCCTCGGTGCGCAGCCTCGCGTCGCGGGCTGCGTCATATTCCATAGTGAGTTCATGGGGCGCGCCGTCGAGTTCGACAATCAGCTTGTGCTCAAGACAAACGAAATCGACGACATAGGGACCGATCGGTCGTTGTCGACGGAATTTGAAACCGCCGATCCGACGATCTCTGAGCTGAGCCCACAAGAGGCGCTCAGCCGCTGTTGAATGCAGACGGAGCGTCCGGGCGCGGCTCGACTTGTCCATCGGTCGGTCCTTGTACGCTTACCCTCACCCTACCCTCTCCCGCAAGCGGGAGAGGGGAACACACCAACATCACGCTCCTCCCGGGAAGGCCGGCGTTCCCGCCTCTCCCGCAAGCGGGAGAGCGGAACGCCAACTACTCCGCCGCGTTCTTGTACGCGTCGAGGGGCGGACACGCACACACCAGATTCCGATCGCCATAGACCTGATCGATGCGGTTGACCGGTGGCCAATATTTGGAGCCGTCCTTCAATCCTGCGACCGGAAACGCCGCTTCCTCGCGCGTGTGTTTGAAAATCCAATTCTCAACCGCGATATCGGCCACCGTATGGGGGCTGTGTTTCAAGGGATTGTCCTTGCGGTCGAGCGCGCCTTGTTCGATGCGCCTGATCTCACCCCTGATCGACGCCATCGCCTCGATGAAGCGATCGAGCTCGATTTTCGCCTCGCTCTCGGTCGGCTCGATCATCAACGTGCCGGCGACCGGCCATGACATGGTCGGCGCATGGAATCCATAATCCATCAGCCGCTTCGCGATATCGTCAACGCCGATATCGGCGCTCTCTTTGAACGCGCGGCAATCGATGATGCATTCATGCGCGACCAACCCATGCGCGCCGGTATAGAGCACGGGATAATGGGGGCTTAGCTTCTTCGCCAAATAATTCGCGCTCAAAATCGCAACCGCGCTCGCGCGCGTCAGCCCCTCCGCGCCCATCATCGCGATATAGGCGTATGAAATAGGCAGGATCGCCGCGCTACCGAACGGCGCGGCCGAAATCGGCCCGATGCCGCCGGCCGGGCCCGCATCGGCGCGCAAGGGGTGGTTCGGCAAATGTGGCGCCAGATGTTTCGCGACCGCGATCGGCCCAACCCCCGGGCCGCCGCCGCCATGGGGGATGCAGAAGGTCTTGTGCAGATTCAAGTGCATCACGTCGGGCCCAAAGGCGCCGGGTTGGGCCAGGCCCACAAGCGCGTTCATATTCGCGCCATCCATATAAACCTGACCGCCCGCCTGATGCACGATCTCGCAAATCTCGACGATGCGGGTCTCGAACACGCCATGGGTCGAGGGATAGGTGATCATCAACGCGGCGAGATCGTTCGCATGTTGTGACGCCTTGGCGCTGAGATCATCGACATCGACATTGCCTTGCGCGTCGCAGCCAACCACCACCACCTTCAAGCCCGCCATCACCGCGCTCGCCGGGTTGGTGCCGTGGGCTGAGCTTGGAATGAGGCAGATATTCCGATGGCCCTGGCCGCGCGCCTCATGAAACGCGCGAATGACCAAGAGCCCGGCATATTCGCCCTGAGAGCCCGCATTGGGTTGGATGGAGACCGCGGCAAAACCCGTGATGTTTGCCAGCATGGTCTCAAGCCCGCTCACCAGCGCGCGATAACCCTCGGTCTGCGAAGGTGGCGCGAAGGGGTGCATGCGCGCGAAGCCCGGCCAGGTGATCGGGATCATCTCGGTCGTCGCGTTCAATTTCATCGTGCAGCTGCCGAGCGGAATCATGGCGCGATCGAGCGCGATGTCCTTATCCATGAGCTTGCGCAAATAGCGCAGCATTTCGGTTTCGGCGTGATAGCGATTGAAGGTCGGGTGCGCGAGAACCTGTGACTCGCGTGCGAGCGCCGCCGGAATGCCGCTCTTCACCTCTTTATCGAGGCTCGCAATATCGAGCCCAGCCGGCAGAGCGGCCTTCACCGCGCGCCAGAGTGCGATGACATCGTCCTTCACCGTGGTCTCGTCGAACGAAACGCCGAAGCGGTTCTCGTCGATCAGGCGCACATTATAGCCAGAAGCCTCAGCCCGCGCGGCGATCGGCCGCGCCTCACCCTTTGCCTCCACAGTCAACGTATCGAAGAAGCTGTCATTCACGATGCGAAGCCCCAGGCGCTTGAAACCTTCCGCACAAATCGCGCTCAGGCGATGCACGCGCTGCGCGATGCGCCTCAAGCCCTGCGGCCCGTGATAGACCGCATAGAGGCTCGCCATATTGGCAAGCAGCACCTGCGCGGTGCAGATATTGCTGGTCGCCTTCTCGCGCCTGATATGTTGCTCGCGCGTTTGCAAAGCGAGGCGCAGCGCGGGGCGCCCCTTGGTGTCGACCGAAACGCCGACCAGCCTTCCCGGCATTGAGCGCTTATGCGCGTCTTTGGTCGCGAAGAACGCGGCATGCGGCCCGCCAAAGCCCATCGGCACGCCGAAGCGCTGCGCGCTGCCGACCGCGATATCGGCGCCAAGTTCGCCCGGCGGCTTTAGCAGCATGAGCGCCAGAAGGTCACTCGCCATGGTGACCAGCCCGCCTTGCGCCTGCACCGCCTTGATCGTTTCCGCGTAATCATGGATCGCGCCATCGGTGGCCGGATATTGCAGCAGCGCGCCGAATAGTTTTTCAGCGCCGAGCGCGTTCCGGTGATCGCCGACAATCACCTTGATGCCGAGCACGTGAGCGCGCGTCTCCACCACCGCGATGGTCTGCGGCAAACAAAGCGCCGAAACGAAGAACGCATTGGCGCCGTTCTTGGCCAAGGCATGGCTCATGGTCATGGCTTCGGCGGCGGCGGTCGATTCATCGAGCATGGAGGCATTGGCGATTTCAAGCCCGGTGAGATCGATCACCATGGTCTGATAATTCAACAGCGCTTCGAGCCGGCCTTGTGCGATCTCAGGCTGATAGGGCGTGTAGGCCGTATACCAACCGGGATTTTCGAGCACATTGCGCAAGATCACCGGCGGCGTGATGGTGTCGTAATAGCCGAGCCCGATGAGCGAGCGATTGACGCGGTTTTTGGCCGCGAGCTGGCGCAATTCTTCGAGCACATCGGCCTCGCTCCGCGCGGCGCCAAAGCTGGCGGGCAATCGGCTGCGGATGGACTCCGGCACGGCACGTTCAATCAGCGCGTCCAAATTCGGCAGGCCGAGCACGCCGAGCATCTCCTGCACGTCCGTTTCGCTCGGGCCGATATGGCGGCGAATGAACGCGCCTTGATCTTCCAGCGCCTCAAGGCTGATCGAACGATCACTCATGGAAAGGTCCTCGGTTCTTCCTCATCCTTCGACACGCTCAGGATGAGGGTCTTGGTTTAGGCCTCATCCAGAGCTTCCTCACCCTGAGCGCGCCGCGCCTCTCCTTCGACGGGCTCAGGATGAGGCGCGGCGCAGTCGAAGGGCGAAGCATGAGGCCGTTGCATTACCGCTATTTCAGGCTCTCGACGAATTTCGCATAGGCGCCTTCATCCATAAGACCGGAGGTCGCACCCGGATTGGCGAGCTTGAGTTTCAGAAACCAGCCATCGCCGGTCGCCGCGCGATTGATCAACGCGGGATCGTCCGCGAGCTTGGCATTGACCTCGACCACCTCACCGCCAAGCGGCGCATAAACCTCGCTCGCCGCCTTGACCGATTCGACAACCGCGATTTGCCCGCCGGCCTCAACCTTTTGTCCGACCTTCGGCAGCTCGACATAAACGACATCGCCAAGTTGGCCTTGCGCATAATCCGAAATACCCATGGTCGCGACGCCGCCATCGATGCGCGCCCATTCATGGCTCTTGATATATATAAAGTCAGCCATCGCGGATTCCTCTTTGCTGTCAGGGCTTGTGGTAGGTGTGCGGCACGAACGGCATTTTGGCGATGCGGGCAGGCCGTGGCTCGCCGCGCACGACGAGCGAGACCGGTGTGCCTATTTTGGCCGCGCGCGCCTCGACATAGCCCATCGCGATCGGCACGCCGAGGCTTGGGCTAAAGCCGCCGCTCGTCACCGTGCCGATGGTCGCACCGGCCTCGTCGCGAATCTCCGTGCCTTCGCGCGCCGGTGCCTTGCCCTCGGGCAAAAGGCCAACGCGCTTGCGCTTTGGCGCGCCGCGCAGCTCGGCCAGAATGCGCGCATCGCCCACGAAGCCCGCCTCGCGCCGCCGGCGTTGGCCGATCGACCAGGCAAGCGCGGCCTCGGTCGGTGAGCTGGCCTCATCAATATCATGACCATAGAGGCAGAGCCCCGCTTCGAGCCGGAGCGAATCGCGCGCGCCAAGGCCCGCCGGCTTCACATCGGGCTCGGCCGCCAGGCGCTGCCAAATATCGCTCGCCGCCTCGGCCGGCATCGAGATTTCGAAACCATCTTCGCCCGTATAACCTGAGCGTGAGATCACCACATCGACCTTGCCGATGCGGGTCGGGATCGCGTTCATGAACGAAAGCTTGGCCGCGCGCGGTGCGTGACGCGCCAAAACAACCGGGGCATAGGGCCCTTGCAGCGCGATCAGCGCGCGACCCTGCAACAACGCCACATTGACCGCGTGCCCCAACCGCGCTTCGAGATGCGCGAGGTCCACCGCCTTACGCGAGGCATTGACCACAAGCATCAGGCGACCGACGCCATTGGTCACCATGAGATCATCAATAATACCACCAGCCTCATTGGTGAACTGGGTATAACGCAGCGCCCAGGGCAGCAATTCGAGGAGGTCGGCCGGCACCAGCCGCTCGAGCGCGCGCACCGCCTCATCGCCCCATAGGCTGATCTGGCCCATGTGCGAAACATCGAAGAGCGAGACCCGTGTGCGCGTGTGCTTGTGCTCGGCGATGATGCCGTCGGCATATTGCACCGGCATTTCATAGCCCGCGAAGCCAACCAATTTGGCGCCGTTGGCGGCGTGCCAATCATAAAGGGGCGTGCGCAAGAGCGGCGCGGCGGGCGATGCGGACTCGGCCATGCGACTCTCCCCACGGAACAGACGAACACCCGCGACCTACTCTAGTCGCCCGGTGCCCCCTCTGTCCGATGACCTGAAAGATTGGCCGGGCCGCCGCGCAAAAATTCGCGGCAACTCGGCTTACCTCGTCGGTGAGGCCGCCACCTAAATTGGCGACCTGCTTTCCAGAGTTACATTCCCCAGCGGTCCGCTTTGCCTGAGAGTTTCCGGGGCGGTTGCTCCTTCGGCGCCGTGCGGCGGTTCAGCCGCGCGGTCTCTTCCACTGGGTTCACGTGTAAGAGCCGGTCCGCTCATACTACAAGCCCTGCGCGCCCGGTCAACGCCTGGGCCGTGTCAACGGCGTTTGCGTTTCAAGTTATCCGTGAGTTGGTCGCGATCGAGCTGCAAGCCAACCAGGATTTGATAGTCAACGCCCGCAAAGAGCGGCCCGATCGGGATGATCTGCTCAACTTCCTCGATCAATTGCGCCTGGATGCCGCTTTCTTCGAACACAAGGCGCGGCCGGAACACTTCCTTGGCGAGAATGTGCCCGGTCGGATCGATCACCGCGACGAAATACGGCACTTCGACCGATTCGCCCGCGCTGGCCGGCCCGCGCTTCGCCGCAATGCCGATGGTGAGCACCGAACCGAGCCTGGTGCGGCCGTCACTCTCATCATATTCGCAAATGCCGGAGAGGCTCAGTATGCCCACCTCGAAGGCGATGTCGGTGATATCCCGGCCCTTGCCCGCGCGATAATAGGGCGCGGCCTTGGCCTCATCGACGATCGCGGCGCGCGGGCAGGCGGGCGGCGGGGAACTATCGAACGCGCCGCAGCCCGCGAGGCCACCCATCAACGCCACCAGCGAGGCGGCAAAAAAAGCCGGCTTTAGCCGCGTGCGGGCGGCGTTCAAAGCTTGCCGTGCGTGCCGTCGCAATGCGGCTTGTTGGCGGTCCGCTTGCAGCCGCACAGCCAAAGGGTCTCGGTTTTCGCCGATTTGAACTGCACCGGCTCCATGCCGCTGCCCATGTGGGAGCCATCGCAATAAGGCTGGCTCAAGCTTTTGCCGCACGCGCACCACCAATATTTCTTGCCTTCTTTCACGCTGACTTCGTAGGGGCCCTTTTGGGCGATCACAGGCTCCGCCATGGCGCGCGACTCCGCTTCTACCGCTTCGCTTCGAATCGGCCGAAACTTTAACCACCGGGCCGGCGCGGCACAAGGCACCCGGCCCTGCCGCCTCCCCTCGCCAAGGCGGAGGCCCTTGATTAGGATGACACCCAATTCGCGCGGCACCCCTCCCTCGCCCCTACGGCTTCCCATGGCGGTTTATACCGACGTATCCGACGACGACCTCGAGGCCTTCCTCAAAGCCTATGATGTGGGCGAATTGCTCTCGTTCAAGGGCATTGCCGAGGGCGTCGAGAATTCGAACTTTTTGGTGATCACCGAGCACGGCACCTACATTCTCACGCTCTATGAAAAGCGCGTGAAGGCGGAGGACCTGCCGTTCTTCATCGGCCTGATGGAGCATTTGGCCACACGCGGCGTCGCCTGCCCAACGCCGATCCGCGCGCGCGATGGCAGCGCGCTGCGCCAGCTCTGTGGCCGGCCGGCGGCCCTGACCAGCTTTCTCAACGGCGTATGGCAACGCCGCATTCTGCCGCAGCACTGCCAGGCCCTCGGTACCGCGCTCGCCACCATGCACAAGGCCGGCGCGGATTATCGATTGACGCGTGTCAACGCGCTGTCCTTGGCCGGCTGGCACGGCCTTTATGACGCGACGCGCGAACGGGCGAACGAGGTTCAACGCGGCCTCGCCGACGAGCTTGGCGCCGAACTTGTCGCCCTCGATGCCGCCTGGCCGCGCGATCTACCCGCAGGCGTCATCCACGCCGATCTTTTCCCCGACAATGTGTTCTTCAAGGGCGATGGGCTTTCGGGCTTCATCGATTTTTATTTCGCGTGCAATGATTTTTTTGCGTACGACTTGGCGATCTGTTTGAACGCCTGGTGCTTCGAGCCGGATCTGAGCTTCAACGCCACCAAAGGGCGCCTGATGATTTCGGCCTATCGGCGCGAACGCGCGCTTTCGCCGGCCGAGCGGACGGCATTACCGATCCTCGCGCGCGGCGCGGCGTTACGCTTTCTTCTGACGCGCCTCTATGACTGGCTCAACCAGGTCGATGGCGCGTTGGTCAGGCCGAAGGATCCGCTCGAATATGTCCGCAAGCTCCGCTTTCACCGGAGTGTGCGCGATGCCTCGGCCTATGGGATCGACTGAGCGAATGACGGCGGATAAATCAGAGCCTATCGCCCGCCTCTATACCGATGGCGCATGCAGCGGCAATCCCGGCCCTGGCGGCTGGGGCGCGGTGCTCGAATGGAACGGGCATCGCAAGGAATTGCACGGCGGCGAGCCCGCGACCACCAACAACCGCATGGAATTGACCGCCGCCATCAAGGCGATCGAATCCTTGAGCCGTGCCGTCACGGTCGAGCTCTACACCGATAGCCGCTATTTGAAAGACGGCGTTACGCTTTGGCTCAAGGATTGGAAACGTCGCGGCTGGAAAATCGCGGACAAGAAACCGGTCAAGAACATCGACCTCTGGCAGCAAATCGACGCGCTGCTCACTCAGCACAAAATTTCATGGCATTGGGTCAAGGCTCATAATGGCCATGAGCAAAATGAGCGGGCCGATGAACTCGCCCGCCTCGGCATTGTCGAATTGCGCGACGCCTCACCAAATGAGAACGCATAGCGAGATCGGGGAGACATGATTCACTTCTAACGTCATGGCCCGGCCCGACCGGGCCATCCATGGCAGCAACGAGTTCGTCGCACGATGGATGGCCCGATCAAGTCGGGCCATGACGACAAGGAAAAATGTCGCGAACTAAATTTGCGTGAGCAATTTGTCGGCGCTGCTGTCTTTCATCTCGCCCGGATTGGCTTCGACATTGAGCACTTTGACGACGCCATTATCGACCAGCATCGAGAACCGGGTCGTCCGCTCACCGAGGCCGAAGCCACGACCATCGAGTGTGAGCCCCGTCGCGCGCGCGAAGTCGCCATTGCCATCGGCCAGCATGGTGACCTTATCGCCGACGCTCTGCGCATTGCCCCAGGCTTCCATGACGAAGGCGTCATTAACCGAAACGCAAGCAATCTCCGCGACGCCTTTTTTCTTGAAGTCGCCCGCATGCTCGACATAGTTCGGCAAATGCTTGGCCGAGCAGGTCGGCGTGAAGGCGCCCGGCAGCGCGAACAGGGCCACCTTGCGGCCCTTGAAATAATCGTCGGATTTGATGTCCTTCATCCCATCGGCGGTTTTTTGCTTAAAAGTCACAGAGGGGATGCGGTCACCGACTTTAATCGCCATGTTTTCTCTCCCAATAAGGCCCGTCCCGGGCTTCGGTTGCTGGTTTTTGGCACAGGCGGGGCCCGCCCGGCCGTGTTACCCATGTAAATATGGAATCCCAACCGGCGGAAAGCAAACGTCCCGCCGGGCAGCTGGCCATCCTTTATTAACCGGTTTCTTGCAACCATATGAGATGACGATGGATATGGAGTTTGGCAGGTTGACGGGGCGCGCCATGACGCAATTGCCGAAGGCCACCGGATATCTAGGCGGCCACCTTCTGGTGGCCATGCCGCAAATGCCAGACCCGCGCTTTGCGCGTTCGGTGGTCTATTTGTGCGCCCACACCTCCGACGGCGCCATGGGCCTCATAATCAATAAATTGATCGATTCCTTGAGCTTTCCCGACCTGTTGCGCCAGCTCAGCATCGAGCCGCCCGAATCGACCGATGCGATCCGGGTCCATTTTGGCGGCCCGGTCGAGGCCGCACGAGGTTTCGTCCTCCATTCAACGGATTACGTCCACGACGCCACCATGGTGGTGGACGACCAATTCGCCCTGACCGCGACCGTCGATGTCCTAAAGGCCATCGCCAAGGGCGAGGGCCCGCGCCGTAGCCTATTGGCGCTCGGCTATGCCGGTTGGGCCCCCGGTCAGCTCGATCAGGAAATTCAATCCAATGGCTGGCTCACGGTGCCCACCGCGACCGATTTGGTCTTCGGTGCCGAAGTTGAGCACATTTGGCAGCAAGCGATCGAGCGCATCGGCGTCGACCTCGGCAAATTATCGTCCAACGCCGGTCACGCCTAATAGCCGATCCGCCGCCGCGCGATAATCGCCGGCGAGCAGTGCGAACAACAAATGGTCGTGCCAGACCCCGTTGATTCGCAAATATTGCCGCGCATAGCCCTCTTGCCGAAAACCGCAGCGCTCGAGCAATTTTTTGCTGCGCGTGTTCTCGGGCATACAGGCCGCTTCGAGCCGATGCATACCGAGCGGGCCGAACGCGTGGTCGAGAAGCGCGCCGAGTGATTCGGTCATATAGCCTTGGCCGGCGTGGGGGCGCCCGATCCAATAGCCGATGGTCGCCGATTGTGCCGTGCCGCGCTGCAGATTGCTGAGCGTGATCCCGCCGAGCAACGCATCATCATCACGCCGAAACACGAAATAGGCGTAACCACCATCTTCGCTCTCATCTCTCGTAAGCCGCCGAAGCCGGTGGCGATAAGCCGCCCGGCCCAGCGCATCGGGCGCCCAAGCCGGCTCCCATGGCATAAGAAAGTCGCGTGACGCGTGGCGCAACTCCGCCCAGGCGGGCCAATCATTCAATCGAGGCGCACGCAAATAGGCGCGCCGCGTGACGAACATCGGCTCGGTACGCCCACTGCCGCCTAGTCTGAGCGCCATCAAGGCCCCTTCGCGATACGGAAGCTCAGCACCGCACCGTCTTCGCCAGTAGCGACCAATCGATGCCCGGCCGTGGCACAAAAATGCGGAAAATCGATCCGCGCTGCCGGGTCGGTCGCCAACACTTCGATTTCATCGCCCGGCGCCATGTCACCCAGCGCCTTGCGTGCCTTTAGAACTGGCAGCGGGCAACGCATGCCGCGGACATCAAGCGTGCGCACCTTCAAATACCTTCAGCCGAAGCGCCCCACAATGCGATCATAGGGCTCAAGGCTACCGAGGGCACCGAGCGCGGTGACCGAGGGCCGGCTCGCCGTGAAGGTGCGCTTGGCCAGCGCCAGAATACGCTCGGGCGTAACCGCATCGATGCGCTCGACCATCTCCTCGATCGGCAGCGGGCGACCATAGATCAGCATATGGCGCCCGAGCCGCTCAATCCGTGACGAGGTGCTTTCGAGCGACATCATGAGGCCCGATTTCAATTGCGCGCGGGCCCGCGCGAGCTCGGGTTCGGTGATCGCCTCGCACACCTTCAACATTTCATCCGCCATGACCGGAATGAGCTCCGCCGCATCGTCTGGCGCCGTGCCGGCATAGACGCCGAACGTACCGCCATCGGTATAGGACGAGGCAAATGAGAAGACTGAATAAGCCAGGCCGCGCTTCTCGCGAATCTCCTGAAACAGGCGCGACGACATGCCCCCACCCAGAAGCGTCGAGAACAGCTGCATGGCCGGAAAATCCGGATCGTCAAACGCAACGCCATCGAAGCCCAGAATCAAATGAAGCTGCTCGAGATCGCGCGCATAGCGCCCGTCCCCGCCGCCATAGCGCGTGGCTTCACGCACCGTGGCTTTGGCGCTTGAGAGCGTATCGAAACTTTGCCCGACCAATTGGACCAGCGTTTCGTGCTCGAAGCGCCCGGCGCCCACCACCACCATGCGCGATGCGGCGTAGTGATCGGCCATATAGCCGGCCAATACATCGCGCCCAACTGATTCGACGATCGCCGCCGGGCCCAAAATACTCCGCCCCATCGGCTGGTCGGGATAGACCACCTCTTGGAAATAGTCGAACACAATGTCATCGGGTGTGTCGTGCGCCTGCGCGATCTCCTGCACGATGACCTGTTGCTCGCGCGCCAGCTCCTCCGGATCGAACACCGAGTGCTGCAAAATATCGGCCAAAATATCGACCGCGAGCGGCACGTCTTCTTTCATGACTTTGACGTAATAAGCGGTCTGCTCGCGCGAGGTATAGGCGTTCAAATGCCCACCGACCGCCTCGACCTCTTCCGCGATCGCCTGCGCGCTGCGCCGCGTCGTGCCCTTGAACGCCATGTGTTCGAGCATATGCGACACGCCATTGATCTCGGCCCGCTCGTCGCGCGCGCCAACATCGACCCACACGCCGATCGAGGCCGTCTCGACGCTCGGCATGGTCTCGCTAACGACGCGAAGACCATTTGGCAGTGTGGTAACGCGCGCGGTCATCGGCCGCCTCCGGCGCTGCGAAGCCCAGCGCCCGCCCCAGCGTGAGCGCGCACGAAGTCCTTCACGCGCGTCAGATCATTGGGCAGCCGCGTCGCGCGCTCGGGCCGCTCCAATAGATCGGCAAGGCGCGCCGGTAATTTGGGTTTGATGCCGGTCGCGCGTTCGACCGCCTCGGGAAATTTCGCGGGGTGCGCGGTCGCGAGACAAATCAAGGGCGCATCGCCCTCGGCCTCGCCGGCCGCGACGATACCAGCCGCGGTATGTGGATCGATCAAAATGCCGCTCTCCTTATAGGTGTGCGCGATGGCGCGTAGCGCCGCCGCATCATCGGCCCGATGGCCACGAAAAACCTGCCGTGCCGATTGCAATTCGGCCGCGCCGACCGCGAAGCGGCCATCGCGACCGAGTTGCTCCATCAGCCCACGCACCGCCGCGCCATTGCCGCCATGCAGCTCGAACAACAGGCGCTCGAAATTGCTCGCCACCTCGATATCCATCGAGGGGCTGGCGGACGGCGTGACGCCGGCCTTCTCATAGGCGCCGCTCGCAAAAAAGCGCGCCAATATATCGTTCACATTGGTCGCGACATGGAGCCGCTTGATCGGCAATCCCATTTGGCGCGCGGCATAGCCGGCATAGACATTGCCAAAATTACCGGTCGGCACCACGAACGCGACAGGCCGCGTCGGCGCGCCCAACCGCAGACCGGCATAAAAATAATAGACCGCCTGCGCCGCGATGCGCGCCCAATTGATCGAGTTGATCGCCCCCAGCGAAAGCTGATCCCGAAACGCGAGATCGTTGAACATCGCCTTCACCAACGCCTGACAATCATCGAAACTGCCGTCGATCGCGATGTTGTGCACATTGTCATCGAGCACGCTGGTCATTTGCCGGCGCTGCACCTCGGAGACGCGGCCATGCGGGTGCAGAATAAACACCGAGAGATTGGGGCGGCCCCGGCAGGCGGCGATCGCGGCCGAGCCGGTATCGCCCGAGGTCGCGCCGACAATGGTCATATGCGCGGCGCGCTTGGTCAGCACATGGTCGAACAGCCGCCCCAACAATTGGAGTGCGAAATCCTTGAAGGCGAGTGTCGGCCCATGGAACAGCTCCAGAAGCCAGCGATTGGGCCCGAGCTGGATCAAGGGCGCGGTCGCCTCATGATCGAACCCCTTATAAGCATCCTTGGCCATGGTGAGCAGCGCGCGCTCATCGACGGCGCCCTGGGTAAAGGGCGCCAACACGCGCGCGGCTAAAGTCGGGTAGTCGAGCGGCGCCAGGGCGTCCATCGCCTGGGGCTTCAGCGCGGGCCAGGTCTCGGGCACGTAAAGCCCGCCATCGCGCGCGAGGCCGGAAAGCAGCACATCATCGAAGCCGACAGGGCTTGGCCCGCCGCCTTCCTTGGTGTGACGTGTCGAGATATAGCGCAAAATTCAGCCCCTAAAACCCGGCCAGCCCGCCGGCATGAAGGGCCAGACTATAGGCTGGCAGGGAGGCCGAGCAAGGGAGGGAGCTACCCCAAATATCGCCGCTCCAAATGCGCCTTGAAGATGAGCGGATCCAAGGGCTTTCCCGTCGCGCGACTGACCAGCTCGCGCGAATCATAGAGCGAGCCCACGCTATGAACATGGCCGCGCAGCCAGGCGAGCAGCGGCCGGAAATCACCGCGCGCGATGGCCGGCACCAAATCGGCGTCCGACCGCTTCGCCGCGTCGAACAATTGCGCGGCGGTCAGCGCGCCCAGCGTATAGCTCGGGAAATAGCCGAGGTCGCCCCCGGTCCAGTGAATGTCCTGCAGGCAGCCTTCGCGCGGGCTTGGCGGCACGATGCCGAGATAATGCTTCATGCCCTGATTCCAGGCCTCGGGCAGATCGTCGACCGCGAGCGTGCCGTCGATCATCCGCTTTTCGAGGCCATAGCGGATCATGACGTGGAACGGATAAGTCACCTCATCGGCATCGACGCGGATATAGCCGGGGTGCACGCGAATCGCATGGGCATAAAGATTGGCGGGCTCGAACGCCTCGCCCTCGACCGGCGCATGGCCTTGGAACGCCTCGCGGATCAACGGCGCGGCAAAGTTTAAAAACTCAAGACTTCGGCAGGCCTGCATTTCAACCAGCAAGGACTGGCTTTCATGTACGCTCATGCCGCGCGCATCGCCAACCGGCTGGGTGCGCCACGCCTCGGGCAGGCCGCGCTCATAAAGCGCGTGACCGGTCTCGTGCAACACACCCATCAGCGCGCCGGCGAAATCCGTTTCGTCATAGCGTGTGGTGATGCGCACATCATCGGGCACGCCGCCGCAAAAGGGGTGCAGGCTCACATCGAGCCTGCCATGAGCGAACTCGAAACCGAGCCGCTCCATCATTTTGACGCCGAGCCCGCGCTGCGCCTCGATCGGGAAGCGGCCTTTGAGCGGCAGAGGCGCCGGGCGCTGATCCTGCCGCGCCATGACGCGCGCCAGAATATCCGGCAAGAATTTTTCGAGCGCGCCGAAAATGCGGTCGATCTCGGCCATGGTATAGCCCGGATCGAACGCATCGATCATCGCGTCATAGGGCGCGAGGCCGAGCGCCGCACCCTTGGCCGCGGCCTTTTCGCGCACCAGCGTGAGTAGCGGTTTATAGGATTCGGCGAACGCCTTGAAATCGCCCTTGGGGCGTGCCTCGCGCCAAACCATTTCGCATTTGGCGCCGGCCTTGGAGAGCGCCTCGACCAAATCGGGCGGCACGCCATTGGCATGGCGCTGGCGATGGCGCATTTCGCGCACATTGGCGCGCTGCCAATCGCTCAACGCTTTGCCATCGGTCTCGGCCTTGGCGATCAACTCATCGAGCCTTGGATCGGTGATCAGCTCATGGCGGATCAGGCTCAATTCGGCGAGCTGATTGGAGCGCGCATTCGCACCACCCTCGGGCATCATGGTCGCCCAATCCCATTGCAACACCGCCGCCGCGCCATCGACATTGCCGATGCGGCGAAAGCGACGCTCCAATTCTTGATAGGCGACTTCTGGCGTCATGGTTTTGGCTTCAATTGCGTCCGGCGCTTGCCGCGCATGAAGAGCACATAGATCACGCCCAACCCAATGGCCAGCGCATACCAGGTGATGGCATAGCTCAAATGCTCGTTCCTGAGCGTGACGATGGTCTGCCCGCCGATCGGAAAGCCACCCGGATTTTCCGCCGGCCCCGCATTGACGACGAAACCCTGCGACGGCGTGCCAGCGGCGGCCGAAAGCGAAACCAGATCGACCCAGTACCAAATTCTTTGTTCGACGCTATTTTTCGGCGCGAACCAGGCATCATGCCCGCCCGGCACCACAAGGCCTTCAACGCGCAACCGGCCCTCGACCTGCCCCGCCCGGCGATGGCGCGCCTCTTTTCGCTCAAGCGGCACCCAACCACGGTTCAACAAAATGATCTGACCATTGGTGCGCTTGAACGGCGTGATGATCTGGAACCCGAGCTGGCGTAAATGGCTGCGCGCGCCGAGCCATAATTCCTTATCGTGCAGAAACTCGCCTTCGACAAACACGCGCCGATAGAACAGTGGCGCCGGATCATCAACCATATCGGGCAGCGCGATCGGCGCGGCGGCGATGCGTTCGTTGCGATAGGCCTGCTCCGTGTTCTTCCAAATCAGTCTTTGGGTTTGCCAGGCGCCCAGCGCCAGCATCACCAGAATGCCGGGGATCGCGACCAGCGTCGCCCAACGCCGGGCGCGCGCTGAAAGCGGCGCTCGCTCAGTTTGCGCTGTCACTGAAATCGTCGGCCCTATTCTTGAATTGGAACGCAACCAACAAGCCCTTGGCCGGCCGGAGCATGAGCGCGGAAAGCGCAAAGACCGTGGGCGCCCATAGCACCAGATGCACCCAATAAGAAGGCTCGATGGTGAGCTCGACCAGAATGGCGAGCCCGACCACGATCGCGCCGACCAGGAACATCACAAAAAAGGCCGGCCCATCGCCGGGGTCCGCGCCCTTGAACGATTGGCCACACGCCGTACAGGCATCCGAGATCTTGAGGAACCCGGCATAGAGCCGGCCCTTTCCGCAAGCGGGACACTGGCAGAGAAGACCCGCGCGCCAAGGCGACACGCGGGAGAGCGCCATCGCCGGGTTCAGCCGCCCCACCAATAGACCCAGATGAAGAGAAACAGCCACACCACGTCGACGAAGTGCCAATACCAAGCGGCCGCCTCGAAGCCGATATGACGCTCGGGTTTGAAATGACCCCGCAGCTGACGATAGAGGCAGACGCTCAAGAACAGCACGCCGACCGTAACGTGAAAGCCGTGAAAGCCGGTGGCCATGAAGAAGGTCGACGGGAACACACCGCCACGGAAGCTGAACGGCGTGTGCGCATATTCATAGCCCTGAATGCCGAGGAACGCGACGCCAAGCGCGATCGTGGTCACCAAGCCCCAAATGCCGGCCTTGCGGTCGCCATGCTTGATGCCGTGATGCGCCCAGGTCACCGTCGCGCCCGAGGTGAGCAGGATCAGCGTATTGAGGAACGGCAATTGCCAGGCCGGAATCGCCTCGATCCCTTCGGGCGGCCAGGTGCCGATATATTCCAGATGCGTCAACGCGCCATTGAAGAAGGCCCAGAAGAACGCGGCGAAAAACATCACCTCCGATGAGATGAACAACACCATGCCGAAGCGGAGGCCACGCGTGACCGCGCCGGTGTGATCGCCCGCCGCCGCCTCGCGGATCACATCGCGCCACCAGAGATACATGGTCGCGAGCACCAGCGCGAAGCCGATCGCCATGAGCCAGATATGGCTGCCGTGCATATAAAGCACGACGCCACCCAGGAGCGTGCCGCCCCCGATCGCACCGACCACCGGCCAGGGGCTTGGATTGACGATGTGATAGGGATGGCTCGCGCCATGACCGCTTTGCCCGTGATCGTGGCTTGCCGTATGTGCCGTGCTCATCATCTCGCTCCGTTCTCAACCCCGGCGCCCTGCGGCATCCGGCGGCACCCAATTCCTAATTCGCCTGCGCGCCTGTGCGCGCGCCACTCCGGCTCGCGATCACCATGTCCCGCACCGGCTTCGCCGCCACCTCTTCCCTCTCGAAAAACGTGTAGGACAGCGTGATGGTTTCCACTTTGTCGAGACCGCGATCCTCGAGAATCGCTGGATCGACGAAGAAGCTAACCGGAAACTCCACCGTCTCGCCCGGCGCCAAGGTTTGTTCGGTGAAGCAGAAGCATTCGATCTTGTTGAAATAAATCCCGGCTTTGTCGGGCGTCACATTAAAGGTCGCGGTGCCGGTGATCGGCCGATCGGTCGGGTTGCTCGCGGTATAAAAGGCGAGTGTCTGCTCGCCGATCTTGACCGTGGTCTTGTGCGCCACCGGCTTGAAGTGCCACGCCATGCCCTGCCCGACATCGGCGTTGAATTGCACGGTCATCAAACGCGTGCCAACCGCACCCGGCGCGGTTTCAGCAATCCCCGTCGTGCCGTCATAGCCGGTCATTTCGCAAAACAAACGATAAAGCGGCACCGACGCGAAAGAGAGCCCGACCATGGCCGCAACCAAGGTGCCGAGCACGAAAGCAGTGCGCCGCTTCGGGGCATTGAGGGCGCGCGCGCTCATCCGCCACCGCCGAATTTCACCATGGTGATAAAGAAGAACAGCACGACGAGCGCAAGCAACACGCCGCCAAGGGCGTAATTGCGGGCGCGTCGTTGACGATGCAGATCGCCGACCATGGCTCAGCCCACCCCGAACGGCATGACCGTATAGCGGTCAACCAGCAGCAGCGCGAAAATCAAAAACAGATAAAGGATCGAGAACGGAAACAACCGTTTCGCGTTCTGCATGGTGGAATCGCGCAAGACCGCGAACGCCAATCCGATGAACCCAAGCCCGAGCAGTGCCGCGCCCACGCCATAAACGATGCCGGAAAGCCCGATCACGCAGGGCGCGAGCGTCACGGGCACGAGCGCGAGCGCGTAGAACATGATCTGACGCCGCGTCGCCGCATCGCCCGCAACCACCGGCAACATCGGCACACCCGCTTTGTCATAATCGCCGCGGCGATAAAGCGCGAGCGCCCAGAAATGCGGCGGCGTCCACAAAAAGATAATCGCGAATAGCACGATCGAGGCGAGCGATACATCGCCCGTCACCGCGGCCCACCCGATCATCGGCGGAAACGCACCGGCCGCACCACCGATCACGATGTTCTGCGGCGTGCGGCGCTTCAACCCGATCGTATAAATCACGACATAGAAGAAGATCGTGAACGCCAAGAGGCCGGCCGCCACCCAATTGACCGTGAGGCCCATCACGAACACCGAGGCCGCTGATAGCACGACCCCGAAGCCGAGCGCCGATTCGGGCGCGATGCGCCCGGCCGGGATGGGCCGATTGCGCGTGCGCGTCATCACCGCATCGATATCGCGGTCATACCACATATTGATCGCGCCCGACGCGCCGGCACCGACCGCGATGCACAGCATCGCGACAACGCCCATCAAGGGATGAATGGACCCAGGCGCGAGCAAGAGACCGACCAGCGCCGTGAAGATTACGAGCGACATCACACGCGGCTTCAAGAGCCGCACATAATCGAGCGGCGCGCCGTGCGGCAGGCTCGGTGCCGACGCCTCGGTCGGGATGCCCATTCCCGGCTGCAGCTCAGCCATGTCGTGCTTCCGTGCTCACGCGGTGCCCGTTCAATGCCATCTCAATGGATGCGTGGTTGCGTCTCGAACGTGTGGAATGGCGCCGGCGAATCGACCGTCCATTCCAGCGTCGTCGCACCCTCGCCCCATTGATTGGCCGGGCACTTTTTCCCGTACACGAGCGTGTAGAAGAGGATGTAGAGGAAGAGAACGAGCCCGACCGCCGACACATAGGAACCGATCGAGGAGATCATGTTCCAACCGGCGAACGCGTCGGGATAATCGGGCACGCGTCGCGGCATGCCAGCCAGACCCGAGAAGTGCATCGGGAAGAAGGTCAAATTCGCGCCGATGAAGGTGATCCAGAAGTGCAGCTTGCCGAGGAGTTCCGGATATTGCCGGCCGCTCATCTTGCCGATCCAATAATAGAAACCGGCGAAGACCGCGAACACCGCGCCGAGCGAGAGCACATAGTGGAAATGCGCGACCACGTAATAGGTGTCGTGCATCGCGGTATCGATACCGGCATTGGCCAACACGACGCCGGTCACGCCGCCGACGGTGAACAGGAAGATGAAGCCCAAGGCCCACAACATGGGCGTTTTGAATTCGATCGATCCGCCCCACATGGTGGCAATCCAACTAAACACCTTAATGCCCGTCGGCACCGCGATGACCATGGTCGCGGCGACGAAATAGGCGCGCGTATCGACATTCATGCCGACCGTGAACATGTGATGCGCCCACACCACGAAGCCGATCACGCCGATCGAAACCATGGCATAGGCCATGCCGAGATAGCCGAACACCGGCTTCTTCGAAAAGGTCGAGACGATATGGCTGATAATGCCGAAGCCCGGCAAAATCAGAATGTAAACCTCAGGGTGGCCGAAGAACCAGAACAGGTGCTGATACAGAACCGGGTCGCCGCCGCCGGCCGGATCGAAAAACGCCGTGCCGAAATTGCGGTCGGTCAAAAGCATGGTGATCGCGCCGGCGAGCACCGGCATCGAGAGCAGCAAGAGGAATGCGGTGACCAGAATGGACCACGAGAACAACGGCATTTTGTGCAGCGTCATGCCGGGCGCGCGCATGTTGAGGATCGTGGTGATGAAATTGATGGCGCCCAAAATGGACGAGGCGCCCGCCAGATGCAGGCTGAAGATCGCCATGTCAACCGAGGGCCCTTGATGGCCCGAGGTCGAGAGCGGCGCATAAACCGTCCAGCCCGTGCCGGCGCCATCGCCCGGCCCGCCATTGACGAAGATCGACGCGATGAGCAGCCCGAACGAGGGAATCAGCAACCAGAAGCTGATGTTGTTCATGCGCGGGAAGGCCATATCGGGCGCGCCGATCATCAGCGGCACGAACCAATTGCCGAAACCGCCAATGAACGCCGGCATGACCATGAAGAACACCATGACCAGGCCATGGCCGGTGACCAGCACATTGAACAAATGATGGTCGCCGCCGAGGATTTGATCGCCCGGTTCCGCGAGCTCCAACCGCATCAGGATCGACAGCACAGTGCCGATCACCCCCGCGATGATCGCGAAGGTCAGATACATCGTGCCGATGTCTTTGTGATTGGTTGAATAGAGCCAGCGCGTGATCCCGCGCGGATGATCCGAGTGGCCAGCGTGAGCGCCGGAGTAGCTCATGGTAATTTCCTCTCGCGTCTCGATTAGCGCGCGGCGTCCGCGCCGCTAAGGCCGGCGACCTTGGTCGCGCCGGCGCTCTGATCCATGGCCGCCTTCTTCTCGGCAACCCAAGCGGTGAATTCTTCCTTGCTGACCGCCTTCACCATGATCGGCATGAAGCCGTGATTGGTGCCGCAGAGCTCGGAACACTGGCCGTAATAGGTGCCAACATCGTTGATGCGCACCCAAGTCTCATTGATGCGGCCGGGCACCGCGTCGATCTTGACGCCGAGCCCTGGCAACGCGAAGGCGTGAATCACGTCGTCGGCCGTGGTGAGGATGCGAATATCCGTCTCGACCGGCAACACGACGGCATTGTCGGTGGCCAGCAAGCGTGGCTCGCCTTCCGCCAATTCGCTCTCTTCCTTCACGATGGCGTCGAACCCAACGCCCTCATGATCGGCATATTCATAGGACCAGTACCATTGATGCCCGATCGCCTTAAGCGTCATCTCGGGATTGGCCGCCCGGTCTTCGTAATAAAGCAGGCGGATCGAGGGAATGGTGATGGCGAGCAGAATGACGACCGGGATCGCGGTCCACACGATTTCGAGCAGCGTGTTGTGCGTCCAGCGCTGCGGCGTCGGGTTGCGGCGCTTGCTGAAGCGCAAGACCACGATGCCCAGCAGCACCATGACGAGCGCCGCGATCACGATCGCCACGATGGTCACCACGTCATGAAAATCCTGGATGCGCTCCATCACCGGCGAATGCGGGCGTTGGAAATCGGCCTGCCACGCGTGCGGCGCGCTTACCACCCCGTCTTCGGCGCGCGCAGCCGCGGCGAATAACCCCATCGTCGCCAGGGCCGCGAGCGCGGCCAAACCGCTCTTAAGCTTCGGCATCTCTCGTCCTCTGCCAAAATTCAGTGTCGCAACGTACACCCAAACGAGCGCACGCCGTCGCGATGCGGGACCGCTCTCAAACCCGGCCCCCACTGACTCGGCGGTGAGTATAGGGCGGGGCATCGGGGGGCGCGAGGATTGGCGCGGCCACAGCACGCCACGGACACGGCCCTGTATCATTTATACAACATATTGATATTGCTAAGATAAACGGCGCTTCTGAAAGATGACGCGGCGGCCCAGGCTTGCGACCAATTGTCGCGACGAAGACATCCGGGCGAAGCTCGCGGCGACCCACCGGGCTGGCTGAGGGCGGCGTCTCGCCCTATGATTCAGTGAATCGGTTATGACCCAGGAGCCGTTGATGGATTCCGCCGCGATTGCCAACGACCTGTTTTTCACCCGGGCGGGGCTGGATCAGCCTCGGCTGAGCGGGCTTTTGGGTGACGCCTTCAAAGGCGCGGAGGATGGCGAACTCTTCCTCGAATATCGCCAAAGCGAAGCGCTCGCCTTCGACGATGGCCGGCTCAAATCGACTAGTTTCGATGTGACCCAAGGTTTTGGCCTGCGCGTTGTGGTCGGGGAAACCACTGGCTATGCCCACGCCTCGGAGGTCAGCGAGAGCGCCGTGAAGCGCGCGGCGGACGCACTCGGCGCCGTGCGCCAAGGCGCGAGCGGCCAATTGGCGCTCGGCCCCTCGCGCACCAACCGCACGCTTTATTCGCCCGAGAACCCGCTCGGTGACGTGCCGCTGGCTGAAAAAATCGCGCTCATGGGGGCGATCGATGCCTATGCGCGCGCGAAGGATTCCAAGGTCAGGCAGGTCATGGCCTCGCTCGCCGGCGAATGGCAGGTGGTGATGATCGAGCGGCCCGATGGCTCGCGCGTTGCCGATGTGCGCCCGCTCGTGCGGCTCAACGTCACGGTCGCGGTCGAGCGCGATGGGCGCATGGAAACCGGCTCATTCGGCGTCGGCGGGCGCGAAGGCTATCGACGCTGGATCGGGCCCGATGCCTGGCACGCCCAGGTCGACGAGGCACTGCGTCAGGCCTTGGTCAATCTCGAATCGGTCCCGGCACCGGCGGGCGAAATGACCGTCGTGCTCGGTCCCGGCTGGCCCGGCATTTTGCTGCACGAGGCGATCGGCCATGGCCTCGAGGGCGATTTCAACCGCAAAAAAACCTCGGCCTTCGCTGGCCTACTCGGCCAACGCGTCGCGGCCGAGGGCGTGACGGTGGTTGATGACGGCACGATCGCGGGTCGGCGCGGCTCGCTCACGATCGATGACGAGGGCACGCCGAGTGGCCGTACCGTGCTGATCGAGAACGGCATCTTGCGCGGTTATTTGCAGGACCGCATGAACGCGCGCCTGATGGGCATGGAGCCCACCGGCAATGGAAGGCGCGAGAGCTTCGCGCATCAACCTTTGCCGCGCATGACCAACACCTTCATGCTGGCTGGCGACCGCGCGCCGGAAGACATCATCAAGAGCGTCAAGAAGGGGCTTTATGCCGTCAATTTCGGCGGCGGCCAGGTCGATATCACCTCGGGCAAATTCGTGTTCTCGGCCTCCGAGGCCTACATGATCGAAAACGGCAAACTCGGCGCGCCGGTCAAAGGCGCGAGCCTAATCGGCAATGGCCCCGATGTGCTGACGCGTGTCAGCGCGGTTGGCAATGACATGGCGCTCGATCCCGGCATCGGCACCTGCGGCAAGGCGGGCCAGGGCGTGCCGGTCGGCGTCGGCCTGCCAACGCTCAGGATCGATGGCCTAACAGTTGGCGGCACACAGGCCGCCTAACGCTCAAGACCGTAGCACCTGCCCCGAGGTCGCGCCGGTCATCGTGCCATTGGCCCAGATCACCGTGCCATTGACGATGGTGTATTCGACGCCGCGCGATTGCATGACCATGCGCTTGGCGCCGTTCGGCAAATCATAGCGCCGCTCGCCGCGATGCGCCGAGCCGATCGTCGTCGGATCGAACACCACGATATCGGCCGCGTAACCCGCTTTGAGCCGCCCGCGATCTTTGATCCCGAACAAATCGGCCGGCTGCGCCGTCAACCGAGACACCGCATGCTCGAGCGACATCACCTGACGCTCGCGCACCCAGGTGCCGAGCAGGAAGGTCGGGTAGCCGGCATCGCACAGCATGTCCACATGCGCGCCGCCATCGCCGAGGGCGAGCAGAATTTTGGGATCGACCATCAGATTCTTCACCAGCGACATCGTGGTGTTGAACTGCGCCAGCACGAACTCGATGGCGAGATCGTCCTCCAGCGTGAGATCGAGCAGCGTATCGACGCCATCCTTGCCGCGATTGCGCGCGATTTCATCGATGGTGCTGCCTTCATGCTTTTTGAGCGCCGGATTGTGCGCCTCGTGCACGGCGACATTTTTCCAATTGCCGTTAAAGACCTGCGCGCCCTTCAATTCAGCGCGAAACGCGTTACGGAAATTGGGATCGCGATAAACCGCCTCCTGCGCTTCCTTCGATTTGTCCTGAAACACCCGGCCCCAGCATGGGAAGGCCGCGAAGGAGAACGGATTGCGCATATTGACTTCGCGCGTCAGCGGCAAAGGCGAGGTTTGCGGCACCGCGCCGCGATTGATCAGATCGCCGAGCTTGGCCAAGGAATCCTCGCAGGCGTTCGGCAAATCATCGCGCTGGAATAAAGCGAGAAACGTCACCGGTCTTCCGCTCTCATCGATCAACATTTCAAGCAGGTCGCGCTCCTCGTCGGTCAGCACGGAGACTTTTTTAGTCAACGCAATTTCGATCGCGCCCTTACCGGTTTCCTTCAACACATTGGCATAGGCCTTGAGCTCGTCGTTGCTGGCGTTGCGACAGGCGAGCGGCCGGCCTTGAAAGCCCATGTGCTGATTGAAGGTGGTGGTCGAAAAACCGAACGCGCCCTCATTGACCGCTTCCTTCAACAGCCTCTTGATGCCGGCTGTCTCCGCTTCATTGGCCGCGCGCTCCATCGACGCCTCGCCCATCACATAATGGCGAAACGGCGTGAGCGGCGCCAAGAAGCCGAGATTGAGCGCCGATGGGCGCCGCGCCGCGGCGTCCATGAATTCGGGAAAACTTTCCCAATCCCAGGTGATGCCCGCATTGAGCACATCGAACGGAATGCCTTCGACATTCACAAGGTCGCGCATCGCGATCTCGCGCGCGCCCGGGCGGCAGGGCGCGATGCCGACACCGCAATTGCCCATGACGACCGAGGTCACGCCATGCCATGAGGATGGCGAAATCGCGGGGTCCCAGCAAATCTGCGCGTCATAATGCGTATGCGGGTCGATGAAGCCCGGCGCGACCACGCAATCAGCCGCATCGATCACCGTCGCGGCGCCCTCGCTGATTTTGCCGATCGCGACGATCTTACCGGCCTTGACCGCGACATCGGCACGCCGCGCCGGCGCGCCGGTGCCATCGATCACGCTTCCATTCTTGATCAGCAGGTCATAGGTCATCGCGGTTTCCGTTTGTGAATCTGATTACGCCTTCAATAGCCGATCGCGCAGCCGTCCTTGCGTGGGTCCGAGCCGCCGGTCAGCACACCCTGTTTCCAATCGATGCGAATGGCTTGACCGCCGCCATGCGGCAAATCCGCCATGACGATCTTATGGCCAAGCCGCGCCAAGCCGCCCAACGCTGCCGCCGGCATGCCGCGCTCGCATTCAAGCACATTATCGAAGTGGAAGGCGCGCGGGCTATCGAGTGCCTCCTGCACGTCCATGCCGTAATCGACCACATTGGTGACGAAATGCGCATGGCCGGTAGCCTGATAGTGGCCTCCCATCACGCCGAACGGCATGAGGCAGCGTTTGCCCTCGCCCACCATGCCCGGAATGATCGTGTGCATGGGCCGCTTACCGGGCGCGATCGCGTTCGGATGTTTGCGGTCATTGACCACGAACGAGGCCCCGCGATTTTGCAGCATCACGCCGCTCTTTGGCGTGCACAGCCCGCTGCCGAAATTATGGAAGGTCGAGTTGATGAACGAGATCGCATTGCGCTCGCCATCGACGACCGTGAGATAGACCGTGTCCTTATGCGCGGGCAGGCGCACTGGCGGCAAATCGGTCATCGCGCGATCGCGGCTGATGGCGCCACGCAAACCTTCAGCATGTGAAGCGCCGAGCAATTGTTTGACCGGCACTTTGACCTGCGTCGGATCAGCGACATAGACATTGCGTTCGCGATAGGCGAGGCGTGTTGCCTCGCCCTCGAGATGAAACCGCGCCGCGCCATGCGGGTCGAGCCCGGTCAGATCATAGCCCGACAAAATATTCAGCATGATCAGCGCGACGATGCCGTGTCCGTTGGGCGGGCATTCGTAAACGTCGACACCCCGATAGCGCGTCTTGATCGGCGTCACATAATCCGCGTCATAGGACGCCAGATCGTCGAGTGAGAGCAACCCGCCGAGTTTCCGCACATAGGAAACAATGTCGTCCGCCACCTCGCCGGTATAAAACGCGTCGCGACCACGCTTGGCTATTTTCTTCAACGTCGCGGCGAGTTCAGGCTGATGATGGATGGTGCCCGCCGCCGGCGTTTTACCGCCGGGCATGAAAATGCGCCGCGCGTTCGAGCATGGGCTGAGCTTTTCGACATTGCGCGCCCAATCCGACGCGACGCGCGAATAAACCACATAGCCACGCTCGGCCAGCTTGATCGCCGGCGCCAAAACCTCATTTAAGCTCAGGCGGCCATGGTCTTTGGAAAGCTTCGCCCAGGCCGCGACGGCGCCCGGCACCGTGACGGCGTGCGGGCTTTGAAAGCCGATGCTCGCAATGCCGCGCTCGATGAAATAGTCGATCTTGGCCTCTTTGGCCGCTTTGCCGGAGCCATTCAGCGCGATCGGTGGCACCTGCCCCTTCGGCGCATAAAGCGCAAACACATCACCGCCAATTCCGGTCGATTGTGGCTCGACCACATTCAACACGGCCGCCGCCGCGATGGCGGCATCGACCGCATTGCCGCCGGCCCGCATTATATCGAGCGCGGTGCGGGTCGCTTCGGGGTGCGAGGTCGCCGCCATACCGGCCTGCCCGTGGATCGGCGAACGGCCGGGCAATTGGAAGTCACGCATCAATAAGTCTCCCTCTGGTCGCGGGCACACTATGCCGAAGCCCGAGGCAACCCGCTACATTGCCGCTCGGTCGGTCTCACTAAAATTTTCGCGGCCCGAAGCAGCCGGGCAAAGCCGCCCGGACGCACGCGGCAAGGCCCGAAAGGAAATTCTGGAATGAGGCAGGGGGTTTGACGCGCCCGGCCCGCCCGTTACACTCCGGCCGATGATCGAGCCTCGCAGCACCATCACCGCACACCCATTCGTGGGCCGACCTCCGCAATGAGTCGGAAAGTCGCGCTGATTACAGGCGTTACCGGACAGGACGGCGCCTATCTCGCCGCCTTTCTGCTGAGAAAAGGCTATTTGGTGCATGGCATCAAGCGGCGTTCATCGTCGTTCAACACCGCGCGCATTGACGACCTCTACCGCGACCCACATGTGGGTGACGTGGCGTTTCGCCTCCATTATGGCGACATGACCGACGCGACCAATTTAATCCGGCTCTTGCAGGAAACGCAGCCCGACGAGATTTACAATCTCGCGGCGCAAAGCCATGTGCAGGTCAGTTTCGAGACGCCGGAATACACGGCCAATGCCGACGGGCTCGGCACGCTGCGCCTGCTCGAAGCCATGCGCATTCTGGGTCTGAAAGAGAAGGCACGCTTTTATCAAGCCTCGACCTCGGAGCTTTACGGCAATTCGGGCGTGCAACCGCAAAACGAAAACACGCCCTTCCGCCCGCGCAGCCCCTATGCCGCGGCCAAGCTCTACGCCTATTGGATCACCGTGAACTATCGCGAGGCCTATGGATTCCACGCCTCGAACGGCATTCTGTTCAACCATGAAAGCCCGATGCGCGGCGAAACCTTCGTGACCCGCAAGGTGACGCGCGCAGTCGCCGCGATCGAGCTCGGCCTGCAAGATAAACTCTGGCTCGGCAATCTCGATGCCAAGCGCGATTGGGGTCATGCGCGCGATTATGTCGAAGGCATGTGGCTGATGCTTCAGCAGCCGACACCCGACGATTATGTGTTGGCGAGCGGCGAGAGCCATAGCGTGCGCGAGTTTGTCGACGCGGCGTTCGCCGAAATCGGCCGCACCATCGAGTGGCGGGGCGCGGGCCAAAGCGAAAAGGGCATCGACGCCAAGACCGGCGCCGTGCTGATCGAAATCGATGCGCGCTATTTTCGCCCGACCGAGGTTGATTTCCTTGAAGGCGATGCGACCAAGGCTCACAAACAACTTGGTTGGCGTCACCGCACCGGCTTTCGCGCGCTGGTGAAGGAGATGGTCGACGCCGATCTCAAGACCATGAAGGCCGAGCGGCGCCCCAATCGTGAGTGACGCGCCGATCATCTATACGCTCGAAGGCAAACGCGTTTGGGTTGCCGGCCATCGCGGTTTGGTTGGCGCGGCAGTGGTCCGCCGGCTTAACCGCGAGCGCTGCACATTGTTGACGGTCGATCGCGCCACGCTCGATCTCAAGCGCCAAGCAGCCGTCGAAGCCTGGCTCAAAGACGCCCGGCCCCAGGCGATCATCCTGGCGGCCGCGACTGTCGGCGGCATCGCCTCGAACGATGCGCGCCCCGCCGAATTCCTTTACGACAATCTGATGATCCAGGCGAATGTGATCGAGGCGGCGCGCCAGTCCGACGTCGAGAAAGTGTTGGTGCTCGGCTCGACCTGCATCTATCCGAAATTCGCGCCGCAGCCGATCGCGGAAGAAGATTTGCTGACCGGCCCGCTTGAGCCGACCAATGAGTGGTACGCGCTGGCCAAGATCGCCGGCGTCAAACTGGCCGAGGCCTATCGCCGCCAATATGGCTTCGATGTGATCTCGGCCATGCCGACCAATCTCTATGGCCCGGGCGATTTTTTTGCGCCCGAGGCAAGCCATGTCATTCCCGCGCTGATCGGCAAGATCCACGCCGCTAAAGCGCGCGGCGAAGCCAGCGTCGAAATCTGGGGCACCGGCCGGCCGAAGCGTGAATTCCTCCATTGCGATGATGCGGCCGACGCATTGGTCTTTTTGATGACGCGCTATTCGGATTATTCGACGATCAATGTCGGCACCGGCGAAGATCTGTCGATTCGCGAGCTCGCCACCTTAATTGCCGAGATTGTTGACTATAGCGGGGGGTTCCATTTCAACACTCAACGGCCGGATGGCACGCCGCGCAAATTGACCGCCGGCAAAAAACTTGCCGCGCTCGGCTGGAAGGCGCGCACCAATCTTCGCGATGGTCTCGCCGCGACCTATCAGTGGTATCGCGCGGCGCTCGCCGATGGCCGCGTGCGTGCTTGATATCGAAATACGAATGCGCACGCATCGCCCAACACCGAACCTTCCGCGCGAGAACCGGAAATCGCCCGCGTATGAGGCATATCGGCCCGAGTTCGACTTCCCTCTCCGCCCTAGGGGGCGGAGAGGGTCAGGGAGAGGTGGGGGTTTGCCAAGGCCTGCCCTCATGACTCGCAGAATGTCGACCATCGATCCCCACCTCACCCGGCGCGCAGAGGCCCGCCACCCTCTCCGCCCCGCTGGCGGAGAGGGAAGCACGGCCGGAGACTAGGTCGACATGACCCAGCCCTTCCCCCTCGATCAATCGGGCCAATGGTGCGAGCTGCTGCGACCACGCGCCGGCGCACCACGGCCTGCGATCTTTCTCGATCGCGATGGCACGCTGATCGAGCTTGTCGAATATTTATCCGCGCCCGAGAAAGTTCGTTTGATCGAACCGGCAGTGGCGCTCATCCGCGCGGCCAATGCGCGCGATTGGCCCGTGGTGGTCATTACCAACCAATCGGGCATCGGACGCGGCCTTTATGGTTGGAACGATTTCGCCGCCGTGCAGACCCGCTTGCTCACGCTTCTCGAAGCGGCTAATTGCGTGCTCGATGCCGTCATGGCCTGCCCGGCTTTGCCCGATTCGAACGCGCCGTGCCGCAAACCTAATCCCGGCATGTTGCTTAGTGCGGCGCGGCTCCTGCCGATCGATCTCGCCTCAAGCTGGATCGCGGGTGATTCGGCGATCGATCTCGACGCCGGCAAGCGCGCCGACCTTCGCCACGGTTGGTTGGCGCCAACCGGTTATGGCCCGCGCGATGTTGATGACGCCCGCGCCCTTGTTGGCTCAGGCTTCGAGGCCGTCCTGTTGGAGCCGCTCTCGGGTCTGGCCGCGCGCCTCACGGGCTAACCGACCTCGTCGAACAGAAAGCGCAGCCGGTTGGCCGCGATCCGGCCGAAACGCACCGATTGACGCCGGCGCAACCCGGCGGCCATGGGAACGAGCGGCGCCTCACGCGTGAGCACCGCGCCGAAGCGGTCGGCGATGATGAGGCCGGTGTGGGGCGGCAAAACCTCACGCGGAAAATCGTCCCCGACCGCGAAATAGAACCGATCGCAATGCGCCACATAATCCGGCCATTTGAGATCGGCGCGAAAATCGGCGAGACCGGATTTGATTTCAACGATGATGAAACGGCCTTTGGCGCTCATCGCCATGACATCCGCCCGCCGGCCAACACCAAGCGGCGCCTCGCAAAGCGGTGTGTAGCCCATCGCATCCAACAGCCGGCAAACGCCACGGGCAAGGCCAGCCGCCGCCTCGCCCGGCGCGAAGGCGCGGCTGAGATCGAGAGCCAAGGCTTGGCGGTCATCGGCGGCCATGGCCCGATGTTCTGGAAAAGTTCTTGGCTCGTCAATGCTTTGGTGGATGTGTGCCCGGCGCAGCCCAGCCCGGCGACGTCGGTTAAGGCTTTGCTTAACGCTCTTCGGGCCTACTCCGGCTGTGAAAAACCCCGTTCTAGCCGGGCCGGCCCTACGCCCATGACCGTCACCTGGACCGCCTTCAACCCTGCCGTACGCGTGGAGATCGATCTCCACGATTGTGCGATGCGGCTTGCCCGCCTGAATGACAAACATCAGCGCACGGCGATCCATCTGCATCTCTCGAAATTGCAGCCGAGCCGGCGCCAAGAACACCATAAGCGCCTGGCGACCGCCGTGTTCGATTCGCTCCTAATGCGTTTTAAATGTCGGCTGTTCCGCCTCGGCAGCGGCAATTTGGTGTTAGTCACAAAAAACACGCCGCAACCCGAAATCGACGCCCCGCTTACCACGCTCCGCGCCATGTTTGCCGACGACCCGCTGATCTACCACGACGCAACGGGCGGCGAAGGCTTCGCCACCACCTACAACGTCAGCGCCAATTCGCCAGCGTTTCTGACTCACTGCGAAGCGCTTCTGACCGAAGCCGAAACACGCACGCGCGGCCTGCCGTCATCGGTTCATGCACCCCTGATCAAACAAGACACCCGCGCGCTCGATATGCAGGGCTTGGCGCTGCTCGATGCCGCGCTCGCCACCACGTCGATCGCGCCATTCCTCCGTCAACAAGAAGTCGCCCTGATTTCGGCCGGCAGCGAGGTTGAAACCGTCTTTACCGAACTCTACGTCTCGATTCCCGATCTTCAGCGCGCCCTCGCACCCAATGCCGATCTCGAGACCGATCCATGGATTTTGCTCGGCCTGATGCGCTCACTCGACCGACGGGTGCTGGCCTATTTGAACAGCGCCGAGGCGGCGCCATTGCCGCGTCCCGTCAGTATCAACCTTTGTCTATCGGGCCTCGGCAATGAGACGATTGATGCGCTCATGCGCTTGCAGAGCCGCTATCGCGATTGGCGCACGATCATCGAAACGCCGCATCTCGAACCCTATGTCGATCTGGGCGGCTTCATGCAAAAGGCCACGCGCCTGCGCGAAATGGGCTTTCGGGTATGCCTGGATGGCTTTTGCCACAACACCTTGCCGCTGGTCGATCGCGAGCGGCTGAACGTCGATTTCCTGAAAATCCGCTGGAGCGCGGCACTCGAACGCGAAGGCATCGCGGCACCGCTTGAACGGCTGGCCGGCGCGGTCAAGCGAGCCGGCGCAGATCGTGTCGTGCTCTGCCGCTGCGATACGCCAGGCGCGCTCGCCTGGGGCCGCTCGATCGGCATCAAGATTTTTCAGGGTCGTTTCATCGACTTCTTGCATCACGGCGCGGCGGATCCACGCGAGAGCGAAACCACACCCACGCACAGCAGAAAAATCCAGACGTTCTGACGCACGCTCATTCGTGCGGCGAGTGCTTGCTCAAGATTCGCTGTAGCGTCCGCCGATGCATGTTGAGCCGTCGGGCCGTTTCCGAAACATTGCGATCGCATTGCTCGAACACGCGCTGGATGTGTTCCCAGCGCACGCGATCGGCTGACATCGGGTGATCCGGCGGCGCCGGCAATTTGGTGCCGACCGCATTCAGCGCGCGGTCGATATCATCGGCATCGGCGGGTTTGGCGAGATAATCGATCGCACCGACCTTTACCGCGGCGACCGCCGTCGCGATATTGCCATAGCCGGTTAGCATGACAATTCGCATATCGGCGCGAACGCCGTGCAATTCACGCACAACCTCGAGTCCATTGCCGCCCGGCATGCGCAGATCGACCACCGCAAAAGCCGGCTTTAATTGCCGGGCGAGCGCCACGCCGCTTGCCACATCGGCTGCCGTCGAAACTCTATAGCCGCGCCGCTGCATGGCGGTTGCCAGGCGCTGGCGCAGCGTATCGTCATCATCGACGATCAACAGCGTGCGGGCCTCATTGCCGACCTTGATTTGCTCCACCGCACGATCCACCGTCACACCGCCTTGTAGGTTCATGGTCCTATCATGCCGTAGGTTTCGGGGGGGACAGTAACCTGCCTTCGGCCGCTAGGCTTTCAAGAACGGCGCGCGGCCAAGCGACCGAAACCTGCGCGCCGCCGCCCTGACGATTGCGGAAGATGATTTCCGCCCCGGTCCGCTCCAACAGGGTCTTGGCGATAAAGAGCCCGAGCCCAAGCCGCCCCGCCTCGCGCCGGGTCGAAACATAGGGCTCGCCGAGTTCGGCCAAGAGACCCGGCGGAAAACCCGGCCCGTCATCGAGCACATCGATCGTGACCTGCTTGTCATCCCATCCAACGTGCAACTCAACCACCACTCGACTGAACTCGACCGCGTTTTCGACCAGATTGCCGAGCCCATGCATGATTTCGGCGCGCCTCGCCGTTTCAGGCTCGAGCGCCGTGGAATGGCCAAGAGCCTGAGGCAGAATAACCACGCGCCGCTCGCGCGGGCGGTGCGGCGCGGCGGCGGCCTCGGCCAACGCGCTGACCGGCAGGCGCCCAAAGGGTGAATCGAGCGCGCCTTGGCTGAGACCCGAGAGCCGTCCCAAAATCTCGCGACAGCGCGCGGTCTGCTCGACCAAGAGACGCATATCATGCGCTAGCGGGCTGCCCGCCGGCAGTTCGCGCGCGATTTCCTTGGTGACCAGCAAAATGGTCGAGAGCGGCGTGCCCAATTCATGGGCCGCCGCGGCCGAGAGCGCGCCCAAGGCCGAGAGGCGCTGTTCCTTGGCGAGCGCCGATTGCAGCGCATCATAGGCATCGCTCATGCGTCGCGCCTCGGCCGACACACGAAAAATATAGGCCGCGATGAAAACCGTGCCGAGCACCAGCGCCGCCCAGAGACCCGTCATATAGACCGGCGGCAGAACGAGCGGCGAGCCATCCCATGGCAAGGGCCAATGGAAAATCGCTACCAATGAAATGCACACGAGCGCGAGCGTGCACAACACGACCGTCGAGCGCAGGCTGAGAATGGTCGCCGCGACCGTGACCGGCACCACGAACAGCAACGCGAAGGGATTTTGCAAACCCCCGGTCAACGCCAGCAGCACCGAAAGTTGGATCACGTCATAGCCCAGATAGAGCGCCGCATCGGTATCGCCGAGCCGGGTTTGCGGCGGCCACAGCGCGGTGCTCAGCACATTAACGAGTGCTGAAAGCCCGACCGCGCCGAGCGTCAACAAAAGCGGCAATTCGAAGCCGAGCGAAAAATGCACCGCGAGCAGGCTGACCAATTGCCCGCTGATCGCGACCCAGCGAATCAGAATAAGCGTACGCAGGCGGATCGGTCCGCCCGGCGCGCGCGGGCTTCGAGTTTCGAGCCAATTCGCGATTTCCATGTGGTCTTATACCAAGTCGCGCGCCGCTTGACCCGTGGCGCACTGCACGTGCGCCGCGTTCAGCAAGTCTTTACCGGCGTGACCGCGCCACACAAATCTCCCTCTTTCGTCATTGCCGGGCCCGGACCCGGCAATCCAGTTCCTTTCTTCAAGACTGGATGGCCGGGTCTTCACCCGGCCATGACGGCAGTGGGAGGCGCGTCATTCCCTGGCCCGACTCGGGGGCGTCGGGCGATACTCAAGCATGACCTCAGACGTGATCGTGGCCGAATCCATCAGCAAGCGCTTCCGCGCCGTAACCGCGCTTGAGACCATGAGCCTCAGGATCGCGGGCGGAAAAACCACCGGCCTCTTGGGCGGCAATGGCGCGGGCAAGACCACCACCATGGCGATTTTGCTCGGGCTCCTCCGGCCATCGAGCGGCCGGATTGAGATTTTCGGCCTCGAACTTGAACGGCATCGCTATGAGCTCCTGCCCCGCATGAACTTCTCCTCGCCCTATGTCGATCTGCCCCATCGCCTGACCGCGCTTGAAAATCTGCGCGTCTACGCACGGCTCTATGGTGTCAGGCGGCCCGAGGTGCGCATCGCCGAGCTGGCCGAGGCCCTCGATATCGGCGCGCTATTGCGCCGCCCGGTCGGCAAGCTCTCGGCCGGCCAACGCACCCGCATCGCGCTCGCCAAGGCGCTGATCAACCGCCCCGCGCTTTTGTTGCTCGACGAGCCGACCGCTTCGCTCGATCCCGATACGGCGGATTGGGTGCGCAGCTATCTCGAGCGCTATCGCACCGAGTCCGGCGCCACCATTCTGCTCGCCTCGCACAACATGGCCGAGGTCGAGCGCCTGTGCGATGACGTGATCATGTTGAAGGCGGGCCGCCTGGTTGATCGCGGCTCACCCACCGAGCTGATCGCGCGCTATGGCCGCCACACCATGGAAGAAGTGTTCCTCGATATCGCGCGTGAAGGCGCGCGGGCCCAATGACCGATCGTCACACGATCGAATACCAAGTCTCGATGAGTTTGACTCATCGCGCTCCGCTAGCACGTGGCCCTCATCGAGACTTGGCCGGCGCGACCGCGCCGCGCCGCTCTTGCGGCGGAAGGCAAGCGTGCGGAGCACGCGCCCGGCGCGTGAGGGCGTCACGATGATCGATCACGATCATCGTGACATAACAGACCTCCGACGCACCGGTCCCTTGTCGCGAATCGGCGCGCTATCGCTGCGTCATCTTTATCTCTTGCGTGGCTCATGGCCGCGTTTGTTGGAGTTGATCTATTGGCCGACCGTGCAGATGATTCTTTGGGGCCTGATCACCCAATTCCTGATGACGCAGAGCCTCTGGGTGCAGCAAGCGGGCGGCGCGCTGATCGCGGGCGTACTGCTATGGGACGTGCTGTTTCGCGGTCAGCTCGGCTTCACGTTGATGTTTCTGGAAGAAATGTGGTCGCGCAATCTCGGCCATTTGTTCGTCAGCCCGATCCGCCCGATCGAGATCGTCATCACCTTCATGCTGATGAGCCTGATCCGCACGCTGATCGGCGTCGGCGGCGCCTCGATCATCGCGATCATCCTCTATCACTATTCGATTTTTGACATGGGCCCGGCGCTGATCGCGTTCTTTTTCGGTTTGATCGTGATGAGCTGGGCGCTCGGCATGCTGGTCACCGCGATGATCCTACGCTTCGGCCTCGGCGCCGAGAGCCTGGCATGGTTTTTGGTTTTCGCGCTGGCGCCGGTCAGTGGGGTTTATTATCCGATCAGCGTGTTGCCCGATTGGCTGCAAACGCTGGCATTCGGTCTGCCCTCGGCCCATGTCTTCGAGGGCATGCGGGCGGTGCTGATCGATCATGTGGTGCGCTGGGATTTACTGCGCCACGTTCTGGTGCTCGATGCTGTCTATCTGATCATCGGTGGCGCGATCTTCCTCTTCTCCATCCGCATCGCCCGCCAACGCGGCCTCTTGCATCAGGTGGGGGAGTAGCGCGTAGCGGATTGGCTCTGGCGTTGAGAACTCATTGACGCGCAATTCGAGCGCCGAAGACTGCTTTGAGCCCCGAACCAGCCGTCCTCCGCAAAGTCGCTTGATGTTTAGCGATGACCCGAAGCGAACGAAATTGCGCGGCCAGGTTCAGCAATTCTCCTTCGTCGGTCTCCCGCGGACTTCGAGCGGTCTCAAAGTTGATAGAATCAATCCGGCTATTGTCGTCATTCCGGCGGCTTAGGCGAGCCCGAGCGCCATCGGCGCTCGGATCCGAGCCTTGCCAGCCGGAATCCATGGTTGAGCCGCACTCTCTCGCGTCACGATGGATACCCGCTTTCGCGGGTATGACGACATTGGGGATTGCATACAGCTAGGCCGCAACCGCCTTAGTGCGTCAGCGGGCCTGGCCAGGCTTGATACACTGCTCGTTGGAACCTAAGTGTCTTTCCTGCCAACCACGGATGAAAATTGATGCCCGATTTCATCAGCGAGGACGATCTGAACACGTTTGACGGATGGCTCAGATATCAGGGCGTCGACAAGGACACCGCCGAGCCGGACGCATTGGAGATGTGGAGGCGTCTCTTCGATGAGGGGAAGCGTCGCCCCAAGGTCGGACTAATGAAGATTCAGCGGGTTTCCGGCGGGCAAATATACGCGGTGGCGATCCAAGACGGAGCCGATCTGTGGCTGACTTTGTGGCTTCGTTGCTCGCCAAGGGGTGACGTATATATCTTGTTCCCGAGTGGCAATCGTGACCGGGAAGCACATGCGAGCTATCACGTCGATGGCACCTTCCACCAAAAAAGCGCCGGCCACGCCTCTTACAAAAAGAAACTTCAGCCCTTGACGCATGCATTCAGCAAGAGCGAACACCTGGGATTATATGGTGGTCACGGAAAAGGCACCGGGGCGGTCTGCGATCGATCAGCGTTTGATGGAGTGGTTATCGTTGAGCCTGGGATTTTGGGTCCAAGGAGTGGTTCAGTTGGGATTGACCTAGTGGAACCCAAGTATCTGCCCGAGTGGAACGAGGGCGAGGGCCAAAGATTTTATCTTCAAGCCCCTCATCGGAGAGACGTCTTTCCGCGAAATGGTCGTCCTTCGGTTGTGATCACGATTACGCGATGAAGGCCTAACCAGACTCCGCATAGCGCTTTTTCTCGACGCGACAGAAATCGGATTACGCCTCCTTCCCACTCACGCCCGCTTCCGCAAAGGTCGCCATGCCGGTGTGGCAAGCGAGCGCGGCGCGCACGAGGAAGGCGGCAAGCGCGGCGCCCGAGGCCTCGCCAAGCCGCATGTCCAAATCGACCAGCGGCAAAAGCCCGAGCGCGGCGATCAAGCGCCGATGGCCGGCCTCGGCCGAACAATGGCCGATCTGGCAATGCGCCAGCGCGTCCGCGCCGAGCCTGAAAAGCGGCAGCGCCGCCGCCGTGCAGGTGAAACCATCGAGCAACACGGGCACACTCTTTAATCTGGCGCCGAGCACCGCGCCCATCAACGCCGCGAGCTCGCGCCCGCCTAGGCGCCGCATCGCTTGAAGCGGATCGGCGAGTGCGTCTCGATGGCGGCTAAGCCCTTCATCGATCACCGCGCGTTTGCGTGCGAGACCCTGATCATCAACACCCGTGCCGCGCCCGGCCCAGTGCGCGCCATCGCCACCCAGCAACGCCGCGCAAAGCGCCGCCGCGCTCGTGGTGTTGGCGATGCCCATTTCGCCCAAGCATAAAAGATCGGGCGCCGGCTCCACCGCCGCCATGCCGATTTGAATGGCCTCGATAAATTCCGCCTCGCTCAGGGCGGGCGCTTCGGTGAAATCGGCGGTCGGTTGCTCAAGCGCAATCGGCACGACGCGAAGCTCGGCGCCCAGCAACGTCGCGAGTTGATTGATCGCGGCGCCGCCGCGCGCATAATTCTTTACCATCTCGGCGGTGACCGCAGGCGGAAACGCCGAAACGCCCTTCCCCGCAATGCCATGATTGCCGGCGAACACCACGATGCGAATACGCGCGGCGCTCGGCATCGCGCGGTCCTGCCAACCCGCCATCCAAAGCGCGAGCTCCTCGAGCCGGCCGAGCGAGCCCGGCGGTTTGGTCAATGTGCTTTGGCGCGCGACGGCCGCGTCGGTCGCGCCGCGCGCGGGCGCCGGCAGTGCGCGACACAGCGCCCGCACATCGTCGAGACAGCCGATTTTGGGCAACACAGCAACATCGCTCATCGAGGGTGGCCTTGGCGCGTGAGGGAACCTATCCTATAACCCGAACCCGAACCGTGACCACAGGAGAGCCGCGTTTGGCGCACGACGACAACCCCCGTGATGATCAGGCCGCCCGTTTCGCGCGGCGGATCGAACGCGAGACGCGCGCCTGGCTCGCCGATTGTTCGGCCGCGGCACGGCTTTTGACCCGCTTGCCTCCGATTCTGCGCCGGCGTTTCGCGGACGCGGACGCCATGGCCGCGCCGGGCCCGATCGGGCGTGCCGTGCGCGCGTTTCCAGTGGTCGGCGCGGGCGTCGGGCTCGCCGCCGGACTTGTTTATCTGATCCTGCACGCCATCGGCCTGCCGGCCGCCATTGCCGGCATTGTGGCGATCGCGATCGGCGCGCTCTTAACCGGCGCGTTGCACGAAGATGGCCTCGCCGATACCGCCGATGGCTTTGGCGGCGGCGATACGCGCGAACGCAAATTGGAGCTGATGCATGACAGCCGCATCGGCGCCTATGGCGTGCTCGCGCTTCTGCTCGTGCTCGGCGCCAAGCTCGGCACGTTGGTCGACCTTGAAAGCATCGGCCTCGTTTTAGCCGCGCTGATTTGTTCGGGCGCCGTCTCGCGCGCGCTGATGCCACCTCTGATGCGCTGGCTCCCGCCGGCCCGGAATGAAGGGCTCAGCGCCAGCGCCGGCCAACCGCCCGGCGATGCGGTGCTGATCGGCCTTGGCCTTGCCGTTGTCTTGTCGCTCATTCTGTTCAATTGGGTAGGCTTGATCGCCTGCCTCATCGCCGCGCTCGGCGCCTATGGCATGGCGCTGCTCGCCCGCCGCCAAATCGGCGGTCACACGGGCGATGTGTTGGGCGCGACGCAACAAGTTGCGGACCTGCTCTTCCTGCTCACCATCGCCGTGATTTTATGAGTGCGGCGAAGCGGCCGTTGGTCACCCATTGGTGGTGGATCAGACACGCGCCCGTGCGCGACCATGGCGGGCGCTGTTATGGCCAAAGCGATGTGCGCGCCGATGTGTCGGACGACGCGGCCTTTGCCGCGCTGGCCCGGGCTCTGCCGCAAGGCGCGCTTTGGGTGACCACCCAATTGATGCGCACGCAACAAACCGCGGCGGCGATTGCGGCCGCAGGCCACCCGGTGCCCGTGGCGCTGGTCGAACCCGCTTTGGCCGAGCAAAATTTTGGCCTGTGGCAGGGCCGTCGCTATGAGGAGATCGATCAGGATTTGGACGGCGGAGCGCATAAATTCTGGATCGCGCCGGCTCATCATTCGCCGCCCGAGGGCGAATCCTTCATCGACGTGATCTCGCGCGCCGGCGGCGCGATCGAGCGGCTGACGCGCGCCCACGCCGGACGCCATATCGTCGCGGTGGCGCATGGCGGCACGATCCGCGCGGCGCTTCAAGTCGCGCTCGACACCTCGCCCGAACGCGCGCTTGCCTTTGCCATCGACAATCTCTCGCTCACCCGGATCGACCATGTCGACGGCCCGGGTCAAGGCGGCCAATGGCGGGTCGTTTCGGTCAATCTCTCGCCCATTCATCCCAATACCAAGGCTCGCTGAGCCAAGCTCAGTGGGCCTTGGCCGGCGCGACCGCGCCGCGCCGCTTATGCGGCGAATGCCAAGTCTGCTTGGCATAATTCATAGCCAAGTCGCCGGGCATGGTTTAGCCTCGGCTCTGACGGCAAGATAGGGAAGCCGGTGCCGCGACAAGGGCCATCAGCCTTGGTCGCCAGGCCGGCGCTGCCCCCGCAACTGTGAGCGGTGAGGCCTGATCCTTCCGGGCGGATTCCCCGCACGGGCCACTGGCGCTGAGCGCCGGGAAGGTGGGATTGGGCCGCTGAACCCGAGCCAGGAGACCTCCTTTCCGTCACGGCCACGCGACTCCTCGGAGGGAGGATGCCTGCGACTTTGACCTCTGGCGCGGCACAAGCCGCGCTCTATCCGAATGGTTTGGCGAGGCTCACGCTCGTCATTGGCGGCGCGCGCTCGGGCAAGAGCGGCTTTGCCGAACGGCTTTGCTTGGCCTCAGGCCTCCGCCCGCTCTATTTGGCCACCGCCGAAGCGCGCGATGCCGAAATGGCGGCCCGCATCGCCGACCATCAACAACGCCGAGGTTCGCTATGGCGCCGTGTCGAAGCGCCGCTTGAATTGGTCGACGCGCTTGAGGCCCATGCCGGAATTCACGCCATTGTGCTGGTCGATTGCCTGACGCTTTGGCTCTCGAACCTAATCGAAGCCGATCGCGCCATCGAAGCCGAGACCGCGCGCCTTATCGAGGCGCTCGCCCGCCTCACCGGCCCGGTGGTGTTCGTCTCAAACGAAGTCGGCCTCGGCATCGTGCCCGACAACGCGCTGGCCCGGCGCTTTCGCGATGAAGCCGGGCGGCTCAATCAACGCATCGCCGCAACGGCCGACCGCGTGGTGTTCATCGCCGCCGGCCTGCCGCTCACGCTCAAAGGAGTTGCCGCATGAATGTTCCGCGCCCCCTCGCACGCGTACCCACGACCGTGATTACGGGCTTTCTCGGCGCCGGCAAGACCAGCCTGATCCGCCATTTATTGTCCAACGCCAATGGTCGGCGCCTCGCCCTCATGATCAATGAGTTCGGCGATGTTGGCATCGACGAGGCGCTGCTGCGCGGCTGCGGCGATGAAACCTGCGCCGAGAGCGATATCATCGAACTGACCAATGGCTGCATCTGCTGCACGGTGGCCGATGATTTCGCGCCGGCCATGCAAAAGCTTTTGGCGCGCGACCCCAGGCCCGAGCACATCGTGATCGAGACCTCAGGCCTCGCTTTGCCGAAGCCACTGGTCGACGCGTTCAACTGGCCCGAGATCAGAACGCGACTGACGGTCGATGGTGTCGTCGTGGTGGTTGATGGCGAGGCCTTCAACCAAGGCCGCGTCGTGGGCGATGCGTTGCGCCTCGCGAAACAACGCCAGGCCGACCCCACGCTCGATCACGAAAACCCTGTCGAAGAAGTGTTTGTCGATCAACTCGCCTGCGCCGATCTCATCGTGCTCAACAAATGCGATTTGTTGAGCACAACCGAGCGTGCGTCATTGGTCGAAAAACTCTTGACGGTGGCGCGCCCCGGCGTGCGCGTGTTGCAAGCGACCGGTGCGGCGTTGCCGATCGAGGCGCTGCTCGGCCTCGGCGCCGCGGCGGAAGATGATGTCGCCAATCGCCGCACGCTGCATGACGCCGAGCCCGAACATAATCATGATGACTTCGAGAGCATGGTGGTCGCGCTACCGCCGATCGCCGATCCCGACGCCTTCGAGCGTCGTTTGGCCTCGCTCTTCACCACCCTGCCTGTCTTGCGTGCCAAAGGCTTTCTCGACGTACCCGGCAAAGCGCGGCGGCGCGTGGTGCAAGGCGTCGGGCCGCGCATCGATGGCTATTACGACCGCGCCTGGGCCAAGGGTGAAATGCGCACGAGCGAGCTAGTCGTGATCGGCTTGCGACCGCTCGACCGTGCGGTGCTCGAAGCGGCACTCGCCATCTAATCATGCATCTGCTCGCCGCCTCGCCGCTTCAGATCGCCGATGGCAAGGGCCCCGTGCTGCTTGCCCAGACGCCGGGCGACATGGTCGTCTTGAGCGCGGCGGCGAGCGAGCTGGCGTGCCTCGCCACCGCGCAAGCCGCGCGGCCGAGCGATGCGCCCACGCTTCGGCTCGCGAGCCTCTTGGACCTCGGCCACAATCTCGGCATCGACCATCATGGCGATCAAGTCATCGCCAAAGCGAAGATCGTCATCGTGCGGCTGCTCGGTGGCCGCGCCTATTGGCCCTATGGCGTCGAAACTGTGGCGCGCCTCGCACGCACGCATGGCCTCAAGCTCGCGTTGCTCCCGGGCGATGAGCGCCTCGACCACGAGTTGATTGAGCTTTCAACCCTCGATGCGACGACGCTGAAACGCCTTCAGCGTTATTTCACCGAAGGCGGTGTCGAGAATGCCGAAGCGCTGCTCCATTTTGCCGCGACCCTGATCGGCCGTACTGCTGACGCGCCAGAGCCCCGCGTTTTGCCGCGCACCGGGACGCTCGCGCATCATGCGCCCGTGGCGAAGCCGGATGCACCGATCACGCTCCTGCTTTTTTATCGTGCGTTGGTGCAGGCCGGCGATCTCGCCCCGATCGAGGCGTTATGCCGCGCTTTGGCCGCGCGCGGCCTTGGCGTGGTGCCGGTCTTTGTGACTAGCCTGCGCGACCCGAGTTCCGCCGCGTTCATCGAAAGCCTGATCCGCGCGCACCAGCCAAACATCATCTTGAATGCCACGGCCTTCGCGGTTGCCGCCGAGGCCGGGGCCGCGGCGAGCGTGCTCGATCAGGCTGACGCGCCGGTCCTTCAGATCGTCTTGTCAGGCGATAGCCGCGAGACGTGGCTCAATGGCACGCGCGGGCTTTCGGCCAAGGACATCGCGATGCATGTCGCACTGCCTGAAATGGATGGGCGTATTCTCTCGCGCGCGGTTTCGTTCAAGGCACCGGCTGCACTTGATGCACGCACCGAGACAGCGATCGTGCGCCATGTGCCGGAGCCCGATCGGATCGATTTCGTCGCCGATCTTGCGGCGAATTGGGTTCGCCTCCGGCAAACGCCCGCGCGGGAGCGGCGCATCGCGCTTGTGCTTGCCAATTACCCAAACCGTGATGGACGGCTCGGCAATGGCGTCGGGCTCGATACGCCCGCAAGCGCGCTCGCTTTGATCGAGGCGCTGCGTGAGGCCGGTTACGACATCGGCACGCCGCCCGAAAGTGGCGACGCGCTCATGCGCCATCTCAACACCGGGCCGACCAATGACCACGCGAAGAATACGGATCGCGCCGCCACGCATCATCTCTCGCGCACGCACTATCGACGTTTCTTCGAGGCGCTACCCGCGGCAATTCGCGAGGCGGTCAACACACGCTGGGGCGCGCCCGAGAACGATCCGTTCTTTCGTGTCGCGCAGGGTGGCTTCGCGCTGCCTGTGCACCGCTTCAACAATCTCGCGATCGCGGTGCAACCGGCGCGCGGCTATAACATCGACCCGAAATCGAGCTATCACGACCCCGCTCTGCCGCCGCCCCATGGCTATCTCGCGTTCTATGCGTGGTTGCGCGAACACTTCGATGCCCATGCCATCATTCAGCTCGGCAAGCACGGCAATCTCGAATGGCTGCCCGGCAAGGCGCTGGCGCTTTCAAACAATTGTTTCCCCGAGACCGCGCTCGGGCCGACGCCCTTGATCTACCCCTTCATCGTCAACGACCCCGGCGAGGGCGCGCAGGCCAAACGGCGCAGTGCGGCCGTGATCGTCGATCATTTGATGCCGCCATTGGCGCGCGCCGACAGCCATGGCGAGATGCGCCGCCTCGAAGCATTGATCGATGAATATTACGAGGCCGCGAGCCTCGATCCGCGCCGCTTGAAGCCGCTCGCCGAAGCGATCATCGAGCGCGCCCGCGCCGAGCGGCTTGACGATGAATGCGGCATTGGCCGCGACGAACCGATCGCAAGCGCGCTTCTTAAACTCGACGGCTATTTGTGCGAGCTGAAAGAGCGCCAGATCAGAAGCGGCCTACACATACTCGGCCGCTCACCCGATGGGCCAGCGCGCGCCGAGACTCTGCTCGCGTTCGCCCGCGCGCCGCGTGGGCCGGCGCCGGCTCAGACTTCGATCCTCCGCGCGCTGGCCGATGATTTTAACCTCGGCCTCGATCCGCTCGATATCGACCCCGCGGCGCCGTGGCTCGGCGCGCGCCCGGCCGCCTTGGCGACCTTGAGCACCGCACCCTGGCGCACCACGGCCGATACGGTTGAGCGCTTGGAAACTCTGGCGCTCTCGTTGATAGACGGCAACTCGACGCCCGAGGCCGGTTGGCGGCGCACGCGCGCGGTGCTTGAAGCGATCACCACGCTTATGGCGCCGGCGCTCGATCAATCGGGCGCGCATGAAATCGCCGGCGTCCTCACCGCGCTCAATGGCCGCTTCGTGCCGCCCGGCCCTTCGGGCGCGCCGTCGCGCGGCCGGCCTGAAGTTTTACCCACGGGGCGAAATTTTTATTCGCTCGATACGCGCGCCGTGCCGACACCCGCGGCCTGGCATCTCGGTTTCGATTCGGCGCAGCGTCTCTGCGAAGACTATGCCCAGCGCACCGGCGATTGGCCAAAGCGTCTGGTCCTGACCGCTTGGGGCACCTCGAACATGCGCACCGGCGGCGATGATATCGCGCAAGCCCTCGCGCTGATCGGCGCGCGCCCGAATTGGGAGCCAACCACCAATCGGGTTTCGGGTTTCGAGATTTTACCGGTCTCGCTCCTTGGTCGGCCGCGCGTCGACGTGACGTTGCGCATTTCGGGTTTCTTCCGCGATGCCTTTCCGGCGCTGATCGATTTGTTCGACTCGGCCGTGCGCGCGGTCGCCGCACTCGATGAACCAGTGGACGACAATCCACTTGCCGCCGCCTTTGCCCAAGATACCGCACCTCACGCCGCGACGCGCGTCTTCGGCTCGATGCCAGGTGCCTATGGCGCGGGTCTGCAAGCCTTGATCGATGAAGGCGGCTGGCAGACGCGGCGCGATTTGGCTGAGGCTTATTTGGCCTGGGGCGGGTTCGCCTATGGCAGCGGCGCTGAGGGCGCGCCCGCCCGCGCCGCGCTCGAAACCCGCCTCGCGCGCGCCGACGCCGTAGTGCAGAACCAAGACAACACCGAACATGATTTGTTGGACAGCGACGATTATTACCAATTCGAGGGCGGCGTCGCGGCGGCGATCGAGGCGCTCGCGGGCAAGGCGCCGATCATCTATCACAATGATCATTCACTGCCCGAGCGGCCGCGCATTCGCACGCTCGATGACGAGATCGCACGCACCGTGCGCGCGCGTGCCGCCAACCCAAAATGGCTCGAGGGCGTGATGCGCCATGGCTATAAGGGGGCGTTCGAGATCGCCGCCACGGTCGATTATTTGTTCGCTTTCGCCGCTACCACGAACGCCGTGAAAGACCATCAATTCGATCAGCTCTTCGACGCCTATATGGCCGACAAAGTGGTGCGCGACTTCATGGCGCAGCATAATCCGGCGGCGTTGGCCGAAACCGCCCTGCGCTTTCTCGAGGCGATGCGGCGCGAGCTCTGGCGGCCGCGTTCCAACGCCGCGCACGATCTTCTCACCCGGCTATCACAGGAGCCCGCACCATGAGCGAGGAGACCGAGGCCGAGCTGAACCAGCGTCACGCCGAAAAAATGGCGAAGCGCAAGGCCGCGCGTAACCGCATGTTGGCCACCAAGACCAAGGAGAAGGGTCTTCTGATCGTTCACACCGGCAAGGGCAAGGGTAAATCGACCGCGGCCTTCGGCCTCGTCATGCGCGCGCTCGGCCATGGCAAGCGCGTCGGCATTGTGCAATTCGTCAAGGGCAAATGGACCAGCGGCGAACGCGCCGTGCTCGACCGCTTCCCCGACCAGGTGACGCTGAAGATCATGGGCGAGGGTTTCACCTGGGACACCCAGGACCGCATGCGCGACATCGCCTCGGCCAAGGCCGCCTTCGAGGCGGCACGCGCCATGTTGAGCGACCCGGCGCTCGCCTTGGTGGTGCTCGATGAGCTTAACATCGTGCTACGTTATGACTATCTGCCGCTTGATGAGGTACGCGCGGCCTTGGCGGCACGGCGGCCGGGTCTGCACGTTGTGGTCACGGGGCGAAACGCCAAGCCGGCGCTGATCGAGGACGCTGATCTCGTGACTGAAATGGTCGAGATCAAGCACCCGTTTCGCGATGGCGTCCGCGCACAGATCGGGATCGAATTCTAGCCAGGGAGTGAGAGAGCATGACGCGGATGAAATTGGTATTTCTGCTGGTCGCGGTCGTCATCCTGGGCGTGGCCGGATACACGAACGTTCGCCCGGCCGCCGCGATGAGCGAGGAAGAAGAGCTGGTCGAGCGCGCTCGGCTGACCGGTGAATCGCTCAGCAAATACACCGACGCCGGTCCGATCGCGCCCTACATTAAAGGAGCGTACGCGGTCGTGATCATCCCCTCCTTCGTCAAGGCCGGCTTCATCGTTGGCGGCGCGCACGGCGAAGGCGTCATGCTTGGCCGCAACCCGAAGACGGGCGCCTGGCGCTACCCGGCCTTCGTCTCGCTTTCGGAAGGCTCGATCGGTCTGCAAATCGGCGCGGAAGCGTCAGAGATCATCATGATTTTCCTGACCGAAAAGGGAGTCAACGCTTTGCTCGAAGATAAAGTCAAGCTCGGCGCCGAAGCGGGCATCGCGGTGCTTACCATTGGCGGCTCGCGCGAAGCATCGACCACGACCGCAGTCGGTGCTGATGTGGTTACCTTCGTGCGCTCCAAAGGCTTGTTCGGTGGTCTTTCCGTCGAAGGCGCGGTGTTGAGCCAAAGCCAGGCTTCGAACACGGCCTATCACGTCAAATCATTCTCGACACTTCAACTCGTCACAACCGACGTCATTGGCAATCGCGGAGCCGATGGGTTGCGCAACGCTCTCGCCGGCTTCTGAGATTTAGGAACGGGCCGGTGTCCACGCCACGATTGATGATCCAGGGCACCGGCTCCAATGTCGGCAAGTCGCTGTTGGTCGCGGGCCTCTGTCGTGCCTTTGCACGGCAGGGACTCAACGTCCGACCGTTCAAGGCGCAGAACATGTCGAACAACGCGGCGGTGACACCCGATGGTCGCGAGATCGGGCGGGCCCAGGCGCTTCAGGCGCGCGCGGCCAATATTGCGCCAAACGCCGACATGAACCCGGTGCTCTTGAAGCCCGAAGGCGAAGCCGGCGCTCAAATCATTGTGCAGGGCAAGCGCGAGGGCCGCGCCACGGCGCGTGAATATCAACATTTGCGGGCCGGTCTGATGCCGCGCGTCCTGGAAAGTTTCGCGCGTCTTGGCGCAGGCGCCGATCTTCTGTTGGTCGAAGGCGCCGGCAGCCCGGCCGAAGTGAATTTGTGCATCGGCGATATTGCCAATATGGGCTTCGCGCGCGCGGCCGAATGCCCGGTCGTGTTGGTCGGCGATATTGAACGCGGCGGCGTGATCGCGAGCCTGATCGGCACGGTCGGCCTATTGGATGAGGCCGAACGAAAATTACTCAAGGGCACCATCGTCAATCGATTTCGCGGCGATGTGAGCCTGTTCGACAATGCGCTGCCAGTCATCGAGCGCGGCACGGGCGTGCCCTGCCTCGGCGTTGTGCCACATTTCGACGCGGCACGGCGTCTACCGGCCGAAGACACGCTCGCCATGGATTCCCACAGCGCGATTGGCGCCAAGGCCGGCGCCCCAATTCGTATCGCGGTCCCGGTGCTGCCGCGCATCGCGAATTTCGACGATCTCGATCCATTACGCGCCGAGCCCGATGTCGAATTGACCCTTATTCGCGCCGGCACGCCGCTACCGGCCAATGCCGATCTCATTCTATTGCCGGGCTCCAAGGTGACGCGGGCCGATCTTGCCGCGTTCAAGACCGAGGGTTGGGAGATCGACCTTAAGGCCCATGTGCGGCGCGGCGGGCGTGTGCTTGGCCTCTGCGGCGGCTATCAAATGCTCGGCCGATTCATCGATGACCCATCCGGCATCGAAGGGCCGGCCGGTGCGTCCGATGGCCTTGGTCTGCTCGCCGTCGAAACCACGCTTGAAGATTCCAAACGCCTCGCCCCGGTCGACGGCCTCGACACGCTCACCTCAACCCGGCTCACCGCCTATGAAATGCATATGGGCCGCACCATTGGCCCCGATAGCGCGCGACCTTTCGTTCGGCTCGATGGCATTGATGAGGGCGCGCGTTCGATCGATGGCCGCGTGATGGGGAGTTATTTGCACGGTCTGTTCGCGAGCGATGCGTTTCGTCACGCGTTCCTCAACGATCTTCGTCAGCGCGCGCCCAGTGGCCTCGATTATGACTCCTCGATCGAGGCGACCTTGGATGGCTTTGCCCATCATCTTGCGTCATGTCTCGATCTCGACCGCCTGCTCATGATCGCGCGAGCGGCGCCATGACCGGATATCTAACGCACCAGCGCGGCGATGATCGCGACGATGCCGGCGAGCAGCAAACACGCCGCGGCATAAAGATAGAGCGCGCGGCGAATATCGATCTCCGTCGCGCGCGCGCGCCCATCGCCGAGCCAAGGATCGGCACTGACCTCGCCGCCATAGCGGCGCAGGCCCATCAGCGCGAGGCCGAGCGCGCCCGCCGCCGCCGCCTCGGGCCAACCGGCATTGGGCGAGCGGTGCTTGCCATGATCGCGTATCATAATACGGAAGCCCTGGCGCATATTGCCGCCCGGCACGAACAAGCCGGCAATCGCGATCAACACGCCGGCAAGGCGCGCCGGAATCCAATTGACCGCGTCGTCGAGCCGGGCCGCGACCATACCAAACGCGCGATAGCGCGGCGTTTCATGGCCGATCATGCTATCCATGGTCGAGATCGCCTTGAAGGCAAAGAGGCCGGGCAGGCCGAGCAACAAATACCAAAAGGCCGGCGCGACGACGCCATCGCCATAGCTTTCGGCGCAGCTCTCGACCGCGGCGCGCGCGACGCCATGCTCATCGAGCACCGCGACGTCGCGCCCGACAATGCGCCCAACCGCCACGCGCCCGCCCACAACGCCCTCGCGTTTCAGGGCCACACCGACACGCCGCACATGGTCGAACAAATCGCGCTGCGCCAGCATCATCGCGGCGAGCACAACCTCGATCGCCCAGCCATAGGGAATCACCGCCGCGATCCCCGAAACCCCGGCGCCGATTCCGGCCGCGCCGCCGGCGATGGCCAGTGCCGCAAGCAAGCCGCGTACGATCAGCGTTTTATCGCCACGCGCCGGCCGGTTGAGTTTGCGGTCGAAAAAACCGATCGCCGCGCCGATGGCGCGCACCGGGTGCGGCAACCAACGCGGATCGCCAATCAACCAATCGAGCCCGAGCGCGAACAACAGAATCAACGCGGCACCGGGCCCGCTCAGCCAATCAATGCCGAGCGCGCTCGGCAAGTTTCTCAACCCATCGGCAAACATCGGGCAACCATAGCATGAGTAACGCCGCTGTCCTGCTCTGCGGTCATGGTAGCCGCGACATCGAAGCGATCCACGAGTTTGAGGCGCTGGCCACCTCCATGCGCGCCCACCTGCCCGGCCGCGTGGTCGATCATGGCTTTCTTGAATTCGCCCGGCCCACCATCGGTGACGTGCTAGAGAAGCTCCGCGCAAGCGGCGCGCGTGAAGTTCATGCGTTGCCCGGCATGTTGTTCGCCGCCGGTCATGCCAAGAACGACATCCCCTCGGTACTAAATAATTTCACGGCCAAACACCCTGAAATCACCATTCGCTACGGCCGCGAACTCGCGATCGACCCCCTGATGTTGAAAGTCGCGCGTGAGCGTATTGAAATCGCCGAACGCATGGCGTCGTCCCGCATCGGTCGGGCGGAGAGCTTGCTCCTCGTGGTCGGCCGCGGCACGACCGACCCCGACGCCAATTCGAACGTCGCCAAGGTCGCGCGCCTGCTGACCGAAGGCCTCGGCTATGGCTGGGGTGAAATCGCCTTTAGCGGTGTCGCCCACCCGCGCACCGACGCGGCCATCGAGCGCGCGCTCAGGCTCGGGTTCAAGCGCATCGTGGTGTTTCCCTATTTCCTGTTCACCGGCGTGCTCGTGAAGCGCATTTACGAAGCCGCCGACGAGGCGATGAGGGCGCAGAGCGCGGTCGAGATCGTCAAGGCGCCCTATTTGAACGACCATCCGCTTGTCATTCAGGCGTTTCATGATCGGCTCGACGAGATCACCCAAGGCGCCAATCTGATGAACTGCGCGCTATGCAAATATCGCGTGCAGATCATCGGCTATGAGGATGATCTCGGCGCGCCGCAAGCCGGCCATCACCATCATGTCGAGGGCATCGGCACCAACGCCGATCATCCGCACGATCACGACCACCACCATCATGATCATCATCATGCGCCGCACAGCGCCCCACAAAAAACGCATCGTCGCGGCAAATAACCATCCATGAACCGCGCCGCCATCGCCTATGAGCGCGACCCGAAGGCGATCACCAATCGCTCGTTCGCGATCATTCGCGCCGAGGTCGATCTTTCAAGCGTGCCGCTCGATGCCGAGGCGGTGGCCGTTCGGATGATTCACGCCTGCGGCATGGTCGATCTCGTGCGCGATCTTCACATCACGCCGGGCGCCGCACACGCGGGGCGCGCGGCCTTGCGCGCGGCCGCGCCAATCCTCTGCGATGTCGCCATGGTCGCCGCCGGCATCACGCGCGCGCGCCTGCCGGCGAATAATGCCGTGATCACCACAATCGCCGAACCCGGCGTGGCGGACGATGCCGCGTCGCGTGGCATCAGCCGCGCCGCCGCGTCGGTCGAACGATGGTCGGCAAAACTCGGCGGCGCGGTTGTGGCCATCGGCAACGCCCCAACCGCCTTGTTTCGTTTGATCGAAGGCCTCGGCGCCGGGTGGCCGAAGCCCGCGCTGATCATTGCGGTGCCGGTCGGCTTCGTCGGCGCGGTTGAATCGAAAGACGCGCTGATCGCGGCCAATCTCGACGTGCCCCTCATTGTGTTGCGCGGCAGGCGCGGCGGCAGCGCCCTCGCCGCCGCTGCGGTCAACGCCCTCGCCATGGATGAACCCGCGCCATGACGCTTTGGCTTCATGTCATCGGGATTGGCGAAGACGGCCTCGATGGCGTCTCGGCGGCGAGCCGCGCGTTGATCGCGAGCGCCGAGCTGATCGTCGGCGGCACGCGCCATTTGGCGATGGTCAAGGCGGGCAATGCGGCGCGGCTTGCGTGGCGCCAGCCGCTCGCCGACACCATGCCTGATTTGCTGCGCGCACGCGGCAAACGAGTGGTCGTGCTGGCGACCGGCGATCCGCTTTGCTATGGCATCGGCACTCAATTGCTGCGCCATATTCCGCTCGATGAGATACGCCTGATCCCGGCGCCCTCGGCCTATAGCCTGGCCGGCGCACGGCTGGGTTGGGATGCCGCCGCGATCGACCGCGTGACCGTACATGGCCGACCGATCGAAACGCTTCGGCGGTACTTCGCGCCGGGCGCCAAGCTGCTCGTGCTCGCGCATGACGGCGCAACGCCCGCCGAGGCCGCGCGGCTTTTGGTCGAGGCCGGCTACGCCCAAAGCGAACTCACCGTGTTCGAGCATATGGGCGGCGAAAAGGAACGCCGGATCGATGGCATTGCCGCCGAATGGCAGGAGCCGCGCGGCGCCGATTTCACCACCGTCGCGATTCATTGTATCGCCGGGCCGCGCGCCAAACGCTTTCGCGGCGCGCCGGGCCTGCCCGATCATGCCTTTGAGAGCGATGGCACGATCACCAAGCGCGAGGTGCGCGCCGTGACGCTTGCCATGTTGGCGCCGCATCCGGGTGCGGTGCTGTGGGATGTCGGCGCGGGCTCTGGTTCTGTGGCCATTGAGTGGCTCTTGCAAGAGCCGCGCGCCGAAGCCATTGCGATTGAGCGCGAGCCTGCGCGCATCGCGCTGATCGCGCGTAATGCCGAAGCGCTTGGCACGCCCGAGCTTGAAATCGAGCAGGGCGAGGCGCCATCGGTGCTCGATACCCTGCCCGATCCCGACGTCGTGTTTATTGGCGGCGGCTTGAGCGCGCCGGAATTGATCGAGACCTGTTTTGAGCGTTTGAAACCCGGCGGCAGGCTGGTCGCCAATGCAGTGACGCTCGAGGCCGAGGCAACGCTAATACGCGCGCGCGAACGTTTTGGCGGCACGCTCGCGCGCCTTGCTATTTCGCGCGCCGATGCGCTCGGCCCCTTCAGCGCCTGGCGGCCCTTGATGCCGGTCACGCAATACGCCGTAACCAAGGAGTGGCCGTGAGCGGTACATTATATGGCCTCGGTATCGGCCCGGGCGATCCCGAATTGATCACGCTCAAGGCGCACGCGATCCTGCGGCGCGTGCCGGTGATCGCCTATCCCGCACCCGAACAGGGCGAGAGCCTGGCGCGCCGTATCGTGGCCGCGCATTTGCCGGGCGGTCAGCGCGAAATCGTGATCCGCATGCCGCTCGATGCCGCGCGGTTTCCCGCGCGCGAGGTCTATGACGAGGCTGCGCACGAAATTCGTACCACGCTGGATCGCGGCGATGACGTTGCGGCCTTGTGCGAAGGCGATCCCTTTCTCTATGGCTCCTTCGCCTATTTGTTCGCGCGCCTCGCCGCAACGCATAAGGTCATCGTCGTGCCCGGCGTGTCATCGCTTACCGCCGCCGCCGCCGCCGCCGGCCAACCGCTCGCGCTGCAACGCGATGTGTTGACCGTAATACCGGCGCCGTTGTCCGATGACGAAATAAGGCGACGGTTGATCGCGACCGATAGCGCCGCGATCATGAAGCTCGGCCGCCATGTCGGCCGCGTGCGCAGTCTTTTGGGCGAGCTTGGGCTTAGCCAGCGCGCGCATTACATCGAGCACGCGACCATGACGAGCCAAATGGTTCTGCCGCTCGCCGAGGCACCGGACCCAGCGCCCTATTTTTCGATGATTCTAGTCATGAGCGATGGAGCACTGCGTCGATGAACGAGGCGCCCGCCATCATCGCGCTGACGCCGAATGGGCTTGGCCTGGCCAAGCGGATCGCGCGCCTTGTTCCGGGCGCGCTCATCCACGTGACCGAGAACGCCGGCAAAGGCGATGTCGCGATCGGGCGCGTCGTGCCGCATGTCCGCGCGCTGTTCGAAGCCAATACACCGATCATCGGGGTCTGTGCCGCCGGCATTCTGATTCGGGCCGTCGCACCGGCGCTCGCGGACAAAACCAGGGAACCGCCGGTCCTCGCGGTCGCCGAGGACGCCAGCACGGTCGTGCCGCTGCTTGGCGGCCACCGCGGCGCCAATCGCCTGGCGCGGGAGATCGCCGCGGGCCTCGGCATCAAGCCCGCGCTCACCACAGCAAGCGATGTCAGCTTCGGGGTGGCGCTTGACGACCCGCCGCCTGGTTACAAACTCGCGCCGCGTTCGAATGTGAAAGATGTCGCGGCGGCTTTGCTTGCCGGGCAACCGGTGAATCTTGAGGTGGAAGCCGGCGACGTCGCCTGGCTCGACAACGCCGCCATCCTTCACGACCCCTCGGTGCATGCCGGTATTCTGATCACCGATCGTGCCGTGCTGCCCGGGCCGCACGCCGTCGTTTACCACCCGGCCGTGCTCGCCATCGGCGTCGGCTGCGTGCGCGGCGCGGCGGCCAATGACGTCATCGCGTTGATTGAGGCCGCGCTCAATGAAGCCGATCTGTCGGCCTCCGCGATCGGCGGGCTCTTCTCGCTCGATCTCAAACTCGATGAGCCGGCCTTTCACCTGGCTGCACAGCACTTCAACGTACCATTCCGCACGTTTGATTCGACGACGCTCGCCGCGGAAGGCGCCCGCTTGGCAACGCCCTCCGACGCGGTCGAACAGGCCGTCGGGCTCAAAGGCGTGGCGGAGGCCGCGGCGCTTGCCGCCGCCGGCCCGCAAGGCACCTTGATCCTGTCGAAACGCAGCAATCGCGTGGCGACCTGCGCCATCGCGCGCAGCCCCCGGCCGATCGAGGCCGAACGATTGGGCCATCGGCGTGGCGAGCTCGCGGTGATCGGCATCGGCCCCGGCATGAGCGCCTGGCGCACGCCCGAGGCCCATGCCGCGCTCGCTGCCGCCGATGACATCATCGGCTATTCGCTCTATCTCGATTTGCTCGGGCCTCTGATCGGCGCCAAAGCACGCCATGATTATGCCTTGGGTGAAGAAGCCGCGCGGGCCGAAGCCGCGCTCGAGCTCGCCGCCAAGGGCCGCCGCGTCGCGTTGATCTCGTCGGGCGATGCCGGCATCTACGGCATGGCCTCGCTCGCGCTCGAAACCATCGAGGCCCGGCTCGACGATGCCGCGCACCGCATGAGCTTTTGCGTGTTACCAGGCGTTTCGGCCATGCAGGCCGCGGCCGCGCGCGCGGGCGCGCCACTGGGTCATGATTTTTGCGTGCTCTCGCTCTCCGATCGCTTGACGCCCCTCGCCATCATCGAACAGCGATTGGCGGCGGCGATTCAGGGCGATTTCGTCATCGCGCTCTTCAATCCCGCCGGCAAAACGCGCCGCGAACCACTGGCCCGCGCGCTCCAGCAATTACGCGCGGCGCGCCCGGCCTCTTGCCCCATCGTCCTCGCGCGCGAACTCGGCCGGCCCGACGAGCGCGTTACCGTGACCACGCTCGGCGCGCTCGACGAAGCGAGCATCGACATGCTGAGCCTTTTGATCGTCGGCAATAGCACCTCACGCATCGTGCGTCACGGCGGCATCGATTATGTGCTCACCCCGCGCGGCTATCAGGTCGCGACCAAGCCATGACGGTCCATTTCGTCGGGGCCGGCCCCGGCGCGCCCGACCTCATCACCGTGCGTGGGCTCGGGCTGATCAAACGCTGCCCCGTCGTGCTCTATGCCGGCTCGCTGGTGCCGCGCGCTCTGCTGGCCAAGGCGCGCAAGAACGCCACGATCATCGACACCGCGCCGCTGACGCTCGATGAAATCATCGCGGCGATGGTGGCCGCCCATAAAGCGGGCAAGAACATCGCCCGCGTGCATTCGGGCGACCCCTCGCTTTATGGCGCGATCGCCGAGCAAATGCGCCGGCTCGATGCCCTTGGCATTCCCTATGACGTGACGCCCGGCGTGCCGGCCTTCGCCGCCGCCGCCGCCGTGATCAAGCGCGAGCTTACTTTGCCCGGCATCGCGCAAAGCGTCGTGCTCACCCGCACCGCCGTGCGCGCCTCCGCAATGCCGAAGGGCGAGGAACTTGAGCGCTTCGCGGCAACCGGCGCGACGCTCGCCATTCACCTCTCGATCAACAATCTAGCCCGATTGGTGCGCGCGCTTGTGCCGCATTATGGCGCGGATTGCCCGGCCGTTGTGGCGCATCGGGTGAGTTGGCCCGATGAGACGATCGTTCAAGGCACGCTCGCTGATATTCGTGCCAAAGTGAAACCTCATGGCTTCACGCGGACCGCGCTCGTGCTGGTTGGTCGCGCGCTCGAGCCGGCCTCGTTCGAGGATAGCCGGCTCTACCACCCGACACACACGCACGTGCTCCGCCCGGCCAAGCGCTCAGCCTCGAAGGTGCGTCGCAAGCCAGCTTAGAGCGGCCGCGACGCTATCAACCGCCTCGCCTGCGGCCGGCGCCGGCCGGTCGATCAGCACAACCGGCAGACCAAGTTCGCGCGCGGCGATCAATTTGGCTTCGGTGGCTTGCCCGCCGCTCGCGCGGCTGACCAAGAGATCAATGCGCTCTTCGACCATTAGCGCGCGTTCAGCGTCGACGCTGAACGGCCCGCGCGCCAATAACAGCCGATGATCACGCAGCTCTAGGGGCTGCACGGGCGACTCGATCATCCGCACGAGGAAAAATCGGTCGAACAGCCGCGCAAAGGGCTGAAGCCCCCGACCGCCAATGCTGAGAAACACCCGCCGCGCGTTCATGGTTTCAATCGCAGCCGCCGCCACCTCGTTGTTCGGCACATTCTGCCAGCGATCGCGCGGGCTCATGGTCCAGCGCGGACGCGTAAAAACCAAGCGTGCAACCCTGGCGGCCGCGCACGCTTCGGCGGCATGATTCGAAATCGTCGCGGCGAACGGATGCGTGGCGTCGATCACGAGATCGATCTTTTCGACGCGGAGATAATCAACCAAACCGTCCACACCGCCAAAACCGCCGATGCGAACGCGGCCCATTGGCGTCCGCGGCGCCTTGGTCCGCCCGGCGAGCGCGCTTGTGATGTCGAGCGCCGCCCCGAAGCGCGCCATCGCCTGGTCGGCGAGATCAACAGCCTCCGCCGTGCCACCGAGAATCAGAAGCCGCTTTGTCATGGTCCGGCGCGACCGATCACGCGGCCTTCGCGATCAATCACCACGAGATCGAGCGCAATCGGCGCAACGGCCGAAGCGAGCACGTCGCGCGCGGTCGCATGGGCCTTCACCGCGATCGCCGCGACGAGACGCGGCGCGCCATCTTTGGCCAAAACCAGCGCCTGCGCGACACTATCGGTTCTCTCGATCGCAGCTATGGTGGCCGAATCGAGCCCGATTTCCACCGCGAGCGCGGCGAGCCCGCGCGAATCGGCGCGGCTACGTTTTGAATGGAGATCGAGATGACCGGCGGCGAGCTTGGCGAGCTTGGCCGGGCCACCCGCGATGGTCACGCGCTCGATCGGATGACGGCGCAAATATTTGAGCATGCCGCCGGCAAAATCGCCCATCTCGATCAGCGCCGCCTCCGGCAAATCATAGAGCGCCTTGACCGCCGCCTCCGACGTGCGCCCGGTCGCGCCCGCCACGTGCTTAAGACCAAGCGCGCGCGCAACATCGATGCCGCGCTCGATCGAATGAATCCAGGCCGAACACGAATAGGGAATCACGATCCCCGTCGTGCCGAGGATGGAGAGCCCACCGACAATGCCCAATCGCGCGTTCAACGTGCGCTCGGCGAGCTTGGCCCCGCCCGGAATAGAAATTGTGATCTCGGCATCGGGCGTCGTGCCATAAGTGGACGCAAGCGCAACGAAGGCCTCGGTCATCATGCGACGCGGCACGGGGTTGATCGCCGCCTCACCAACCGCGATCGGCAGACCGGGCAGGGTTACCATCCCAACCCCCTCGCCCGCCCGAAAACGTAGACCTTGCCCGGCCGGCAAGCGCGTCACTTCGGCGCGGATCAACGCGCCATGCGTGACGTCCGGATCATCGCCGGCATCCTTGATGATTCCGGCGCGCGCGACACCGTCAGTCAACGCCGCTTCGGCCAGCGAAAAATTCACCGTCTGGCCTTTGGGCAAACGTACCGCCACCGGATCGGGAAACGCACCCGTCAGTAGGGCCTGAAAGGCGGCCTGGGCCGCCCCCGTGGCGCAGGCCCCGGTGGTAAAGCCGGTGCGCAAAGGGCCGGCTGGTTTGGCGTGCTCGTCCATGACTAAAGTCTAGAGCATGTTCCGACCAAGTTGAATCGGTTGCGCCGGAGGAGTTTTGCGTCGCGGGCAGAAGCAGGGCGAAGCGCGTAGCGGAGCCTACGGGCGAGCCCTGGGACGAACCCGCGCCGCAAAAGGCCCCGGCCCGGCGGGTTGCGTTGTAGCGGGCGCCCGCGTCGTTGCGCCGCTCAACCGATGGCCCGGCATCGCTTGTCGCGTCGCGCCTGGCGGATCGCCTCGCCAAAACGCAACGCAACCGGTCGAACTTGATCGGAATATGCTCTAGCAGGTGCCGCGCGTCTGGTCGGCCCGCGCATCGACCGGTAAGATCGGCGCCATGACCGGTCTCGCCGCGCGCCTTCCCCCTATGCCCAATTTCACCCCCGGCCATGTTTGGCTGGTTGGCGCCGGACCGGGCGATCCGGGCCTCTTATCGCTTCTCGCTTTGCACGCGCTGAACGAGGCCGATGTCGTGGTTTATGACGCCCTGGTGAGCGCCGATATCTTGGCGCTCGCCGGGCCCAAGGCCGCGCGAGAATATGCCGGCAAGCGCGGCGGCAAACCCTCGCCCAAACAGCGCGACATTTCCGAGCGCCTGATCGAGCTCGCACGCCAGGGCCTGAAAGTTCTGCGCCTGAAAGGTGGCGATCCTTGCCTGTTCGGCCGGGGCGCGGAAGAGGCGTTGGCGCTGGCCGCGGCCAAGGTGCCATTCCGATTCGTGCCGGGTATCACGGCTGGGCTCGGCGGGCTCGCCGCTGCCGGCATTCCGATGACCCATCGCGAGGTAAATTCCGCCGTCACCTTTTTTACCGGGCACGATGCCGGCGGCGATTTGCCCGATTCAATCGATTGGACAGCTTTGGTCAATGGCGCGCCGGTTCTGGTGCTCTATATGGGCCTCGCCCATCTCGCCCGTATTTCGGCGAAACTGATCGAGGCTGGGCTCGATGCCAAAACCCCGGCGGCGCTGGTTTCCAAAGCCACGATGGACGAACAACAGGTGATCGAAACCACGCTCGGACGCGCGGCGGCGTCGGCCGATGCGGCCAGACTTGAGCCGCCCTGCTTGATCGTGATTGGCGATGTGGTGCCGCTCCGCGCCGCGCTCAATCCCAACGCCACGATTGAAGCGCGCGCCGCCGCGGCCGAGGCAATTCTCGACCGCACGCACCGCTAGGCTTGGCGCGGCCATAGACCGCACTTTATCATGAGGCCGCTTCTATAGGCTGTTTGGCCAAGTTTAAGGAAAGCATTTCGCATGGATAAATTTCGTCGCAATCCGGTGCTGTGGTTGATCGTGCTTGGCGCGATCCTGGTTTATTCCGTGCTCGAAGGCGGCCTGCTCGGCGACAAAAAGGGTGACGGCACCGCGACGACGCTCGCCACCGGCGTTGGCATTGGCGGGCCGTTCGCGCTGGTCGACCAAAACGGCCAGACCGTCACGCACGAAAATTTCGCCGGCAAATTGATGCTGGTCTATTTCGGCTTCACGTTTTGCCCCGATATCTGCCTGGCCGAGTTGATGATCATGGGTCAGGCGGTCGATCTTTTGGGCCCGCAAGCCGAGGAGGTCGTGCCGATCTTCATCACGGTCGACCCTAAGCGCGATCCGCCCGAGAAAATGAAAGACTATGTCGCGGCGTTTCACCCGCGCATGGTGGGCCTAAGCGGCAGCGAAGAGCAGGTCACCGCGGCAGCCAAGGCCTATCGCGTCTATTACAAATATATGCCCGCTAAGAAGGATGGCGAATTGGGCGACGACTACAACGTCGACCACACCAGCTATATTTATTTGATGGATCGCAGCGGCAATTATTTGGCTCATTTCACTAAAGGCCAGGACCCGCAGGCGATTGCCGATGGCATCAAGAAAGTTTTGTAGAAGGCGCCGGTCGGCGTGAGCTCAACGCGTGAGGCCGTTGCACCCGGCCTGATTCTGGCCGCGCCGTCATCGGGCTCGGGTAAAACCACCATGACGCTCGGTCTGATCGCGGCGCTGGTGCGTGCCGGCGCGGCCGTGCGGTCATTTAAAATCGGCCCCGATTATATCGACCCCGCCTTTCATGCCGCCGCCAGCCTCAGACCTTGCCTCACGCTAGACCCTTGGGCGATGCGGGGACCAACGCTCGATGCGTTGATGGCGGAACTTACCGCCGAGTCCGACATCGTGATCGGCGAAGGCGTCATGGGCCTGTTCGACGGCGCGCCGGATGGGACCGGCTCGACCGCCGATTTGGCCGCGCGCTTCGCGCTGCCTGTCATCCTCATCATCGATGCGAGCCGCCAAGGCGCCTCGATCGCCGCACTGGCTGAAGGCTTCGCGCGTCATCGCGCTGACGTAAAAATCGCGGGCGTCGTGCTCAATCGCGTGGGCTCCAAAAATCATGAGACCACGCCTCGCCGCGCGCTCAATGCCGCGGGCATCGATGTGATTGGCGCCATGCCGCGCGATGCGGCGCTGGCGCTGCCGAGCCGTCATCTTGGTCTCATCCAAGCGCGCGAGCACGCAGCGCTCGACGCCTTCATCGCCCACGCGGCCGATATGGTATCGCGCCATGTCGACGTCGCAAAACTTCGTGCGATCGCGACACCGCCGAGGTTGGAACGAGAGATTGTTGCGAAACAGAGGCGCGAGACCCTCTCCTATTCAATTCCCCCGCTCGGCCAACGCATTGCCATCGCGCGCGATGACGCGTTCGCCTTTACCTATGACCATGTCTTGGATGGCTGGCGGCGCGCCGGAGCCGCGCTCAGTTTCTTCTCGCCCCTGGCGGACGAATCACCGGGGGCCGATTGCAACGCGGTCTATCTGCCGGGCGGCTACCCCGAGCTGCATGCCGGCCGCCTCGCCGCCGCAACACGATTCATGACCAGCCTGCGCAACGCGGCCAGGCGCGGCGCGACAATCTATGGCGAGTGCGGCGGCTATATGACGCTCGGCGATGGCTTAATCGATGCAAATGGCGCGCGCCATGCGATGGCTGGTTTGTTGCCGCTCGAAACCTCGTTCGCGGCACGCAAACTTCATTTGGGCTATCGCACGCTCGAACTGGCAGCCGATTCACCGCTCGGGCAAAAAGGCACGCGCTTCAAGGGCCATGAATTTCATTACGCGACAATCGTCAGCGAAGGCGAAGGCGAACCATTGTTCGACGCGCGCGATGCAATGGGCGCGTCACTAGGCCTCATCGGCCAACGCATTGGAACCGTCTTCGGCTCCTTCGCGCATCTGATCGACCGGGCCGATGGCTAGAACGCGAGATATCGCCTCTATATGGTTGGGCCGTCATAGTCTCGGGGAAGTGCGATGGGTCAGATAGGAATTCGCTGGTTGGCGTTCGCTGGAGCGTTTCTGCTCGTGGCCGTCATGCTGACAGGCCATGCCGTTGCGGAGGAGGCCGAGTCCGTCAGTCGCTTTATCGAATTGATGGACGACCCCGCGGTGCGCGCCTTTCTCGATCAGGCGGCGCAGGGCGCGACCCCCGGCCCCACCCCTGGCGCGGCGGATGAAGCGAGGCTGGTGGCGGAAGGCGCCGGGGCGGCGCTATCCCACTGCATCGCGCGCTGGACAGCGGGTGCGGTTGCGTTGCCCGCCGAGATGGACATCATCGGCCGTCGGCTCAGCCAGTCGATCGGCGGCTTTCACGGCCGGGTTGCGGGCTTCGTCGTGATGTTCTGCCTGGCCGGCTACATCGCCGAGCGATTGTTCTGGCGCGTATCGCGTTCAATCCGTCTTCGCATCGTCAATGCGCCGCAGGTAACGGCTGGCGATCGGGTCATGTTCTTCGTCGCGCGCGTGATCGTGACCCTGATCTCGATGAGCATGGTCGCCCTCGGCAGTATCGGCGCGTTCTTCGCCGTATCGTGGCCCGAGGCTGTGCGCCCTCTCTTGATGCCCTATCTTTGGGTTTTCTTAACCGGCGGGTTTGCCGCGATGCTGGCGCGCTTCATCGTGGCGCCATGGTTCAAGGCGATCCGCATGGTGCCGATGGGCCCGCCGGTCGGCGTGGACAATCTACCGTTGGTCGATCGGCATTCCCGTGGTCGCCGCCTTCGGTTTCATGAGTGCCGATTGGGTGCGGGAACTTGGCGCCTCGGATCCCAGCGTTGCACTGATCAGCAACGGCGCCACGGTATTGGTGGCATTTCTGTTTGTCGCCTTCGTCTGGCGCTGGTGGAACGTAAGCGGTGCCGATCCGGAAACCGCCGCGCGGCGTTCGATCGGCGCCGAGCTTGAGCGTTGGTTCTGGACCGCGGCCGCGCTCGGGGTCGTGGCCTTGATTTTTGCTGGCATGCCGGCGCTTGCCACCACGATCGCGACCATCGGGCTCGTGCCACCGGTCATCCGTATCGGACGCCAGATCGTACGCGCCGTGATCGATGGCCGGACCGGCACCGCTCAGGATGCCGAACCGGTCGCGCCGACCGCTCTTGCCTCGCTGGTCGAACGCATCGTGCGCGCCTTCGTCGTGCTCGCGGGCATCACCCTGACCATTGACGCCTGGGGCCTATCGCCGGCCAGCATCGTTGCGCAAGATAGTTCGGCCTCACGCGCGATGCGTGCCGCGATCGAGGTTTTGATTGCATTGCTGATCGCGGATTTCGTTTGGCATGCCGCACGGCGCTGGATCGATCGACGCATCAGCGATGCCGCCGGCGACCCCGATGAAGTGTCAAGACGTACCCGCATCGCCACGCTTCTGCCGCTGTTCCGTAAAGCGCTCGGCGCGCTGCTTTTGGTGGCAATCGGCCTAATCTCGCTTTCGGCGATCGGGGTCGAGATCGCGCCACTCTTGGGTGCGGCCGGCATTGTCGGCATCGCGGTTGGTTTTGGCGCACAAACACTGGTACGCAACATCGTGTCAGGCATTTTCTTTCTGATCGACGATGCGTTCAGGGTTGGCGAATATGTCGAAGCTGGCAATATTCGTGACACGGTCGAAGCCATCTCGTTGCGCTCGATGCGGCTCAGACATCATCGTGGCGCGTTGCATACGCTGCCATTCGGTGAAATTCACTCCCTTACCAACCACAGTTGCGATTGGGTGGTGGTCAAGATCGAGTTTCCCTTTGCGCTCGACGTCGACCCGAACAAAGTGAAGAAGGCGGTCAAGGCGGTCGCGGCCGAGTTGGCAGCCGAGTTGGCGGCCGACCCCGAGCTTGCCAAGGACATGATCGAATCGCCGAAGAGCCAAGGCGTCAGACGTGTCGAAGATTTTTCGGCGGTGATCGGCATCAAATTCACGGCGCGCCCCGGCGAGCAATTCGTGCTCCGGCGCGAAATCTATGACCGGCTGTTGAAGGCCTTCGATGCGGCCAGCTTAAAGCTTTCGTCGCGTGACGTGGTGGTGAGGAGCCTTGGCGATCTGCCATCACCCGCCGAACTTGGCGCCGCCGCGAGCACCGCCATGGCTCGTCCTCGGCAAGATGAAGAAGGAGTGATGTGAGCCGGCGGCCCCCGGCTCACACGTCCAAATTCACCACTTTGAGCGCGTTTTCTTGGATGAACTCGCGCCGGGGCTCCACCACATCGCCCATCAGCGTGGTGAAAATTTCATCGGCCTCTTGCGCGTCCTTGATCTCGACACGTTTCATGGTGCGCGCCTCGGGGTCGAGCGTGGTTTCCCACAATTGGCTCGGGTTCATTTCGCCTAAGCCCTTATAACGTTGCACGGCGAGGCCTTTACGCCCGGCATCAAACACCGCCTCGATCAAAGCGGTCGCCGAGCCGATCTCGACCTGGCCATCTTTTCGCTTTAGCGCCGGCATCGGCGCGAGCTTGCCATAAACAAGCTGCAGATCGCCCGCCATGGCATCGAGCCGGCGCGCCTCGGGCGTCGAGATCAGAACCGCGTCGATCACATGGGTTTCGCTCACACCGCGCGTCATGCGCGTGAAGCGGAAGGAGCGGCCCTTCTGCCCCTCGACAGTTGAGCCGCTCCAGCCACGTTCGATCTCAGGCGATAAAAAGTCGAGCCGTTTGGCGATATAAATGGCGGCCTCATCGGCGACTTCCTTATTGCCGAGCACCTCGAAACTGAGCGCGCCCGCGATCGCCGCCTGCTCGACGATGCGCCGATCGACGCGGCGCGTCAGCGCCTTCACAAGGCCAGTGACTTCGCGCGCCTCTTCCACCAGCGCCCGCAAATCAATACCTGCGCGCTGGCTGCCATCGCCCAACACCAGCACGGCATCTTCAATGCCCGCCATGATGAGATGGTTCTCAAGCTCTCGGTCGCCCTTGAGATAAACCTCGCTCTGGCCTCGCTTGACCCGATAGAGCGGTGGCTGGGCGATATAGAGATGCCCCTCCTTCACCAAATCCGCCATGTTGCGGAAAAAGAAGGTGAGCAACAGCGTTCTGATATGCGAGCCGTCGACATCGGCGTCGGTCATGATGATAATCTTGCCGTAGCGCAGTTTCGAAACGTCGAATTCCTCTTGGCCGATGCCGGTGCCGAGCGCGGCGATGATCGTGCCTATTTCAACCGACGACAGCATCTTGTCGAGCCGCGCACGCTCCACATTCAAAATCTTGCCGCGCAAAGGCAAGATCGCCTGGAAGCGCCGATTGCGCCCCTGCTTGGCCGAACCGCCGGCCGAATCGCCTTCGACCAAAAACAATTCGCAGAGTTTGGGGTCGCGCTCCTGACAATCGGCAAGTTTGCCTGGCAGGTTCGCGATATCGAGCGCACCCTTGCGCCGCGTCAGATCGCGCGCCTTGCGCGCTGCTTCGCGCGCCGCCGCCGCCTCGATGGCCTTGGCGAGGATCGCCTTGGCATCGGCGGGGTGCTCCTCGAACCAGGCGCCGAGTTGCTCGGCAATCACGGTTTCGACCGCGGTCCGCACCTCGGACGACACGAGCTTTTCTTTCGTCTGCGAGGAGAATTTCGGGTCGGGCACTTTAACCGAGAGCACCGCGGTCAAGCCTTCGCGCGCATCGTCGCCGGTCACGGCAATTTTCTCGCGCTTGGCCATGGCGCTCGACGAAACGAAGGTATTGATGGTGCGCGTCAGCGCGGCGCGAAAGCCCGCAAGGTGCGTGCCGCCATCGGCCTGACGGATGTTGTTGGTAAAGCACAACATCGTCTCATGGTAGGAATCATTCCACTGCAACGCGCACTCGACGGCAACCAGATCGACCTGACCACGAAAATAAATCGTCTGCGGAATGAGGGGTTGCTTGGCGCGGTCGAGATAGACCACAAAGGCGCCGATGCCGCCGGCATAATGCAGATTGATGACTTTCGGCTCGGTCGAACGGGCGTCGGTCAACTCCACCTTCACATTGGCGTTGAGAAAGGCGAGTTCGCGCAGGCGATGCTCGAGCGTTTCGAAATCGAATTCCGTTTTGGTGAACGTCGCGGTTGACGGCAAGAAGGTGACTTCCGTGCCGGTCTTGCCCGTCGGCGCATCGCCGATCACCTTGAGGGGCGCTTCGGCATTGCCATGGCGAAAGCGCATATAATGCTCTTTGCCTTCGCGCCACACGCGAAGATCGAGCCATTCCGAGAGCGCATTGACCACCGAAACGCCGACCCCGTGCAAACCGCCGGACACTTTGTAGATGTTTTGATCGAATTTACCGCCGGCATGCAGCCGGGTCATGATCACCTCGGCGGCGGACACACCCTCTTCTTCGTGGATCGCGGTCGGCACGCCGCGCCCATTGTCGCGCACGGTGCAACTGCCATCGGGGTTCAACGTCGCAACGATCTTGTCGCAATAGCCGGCGAGCGCCTCATCGACCGCATTATCGACCACCTCATAGATCATGCGGTGGAGGCCCGAGCCATCGTCCGTATCGCCGATATACATGCCGGGGCGCTTGCGAACGGCATCGAGGCCTTTCAGGACCTTGATCGATTCGGCGCCATAGGATTCGGCGCCGAGCACGGCATCGCGCGTCTCAGGCACGTTAGAGGTGGGGTCAGACACGGTGGAACTCCTCGGTCACGGTCGCATGGCGCACGGAAAAGAAGCGCGCGACGCCGGACAATTTAGCGAATGTCTCGGGCTCCGTGCCGGTCAGCCAAACTTGGCTGTTGAGCGCGAGCAATTGATCGATCAGATCGCGTCGGCGTGCTTCATCGAGATGGGCTACCACCTCATCGAGCAAAAGGATCGGCGCCGCGCCTTTGAGGCGCTCGATCAGGCGCGCATGAGCCAGCACCAGCGCGATGAGCAACGCCTTCTGCTCGCCGGTCGAACAGTGTTCGGCGTGACGACCGGTCATGGCGAAGCGCACCTCGAGATCGCTCCGGTGCGGACCATCGCAACTCGCGGTCTCGGCATCGCGCCGGCGCGTGGCCGCGAGGTGGCGGCGATAGCGTTCCTCGGTCTCGAGCGCGGGGCAGGCTTCGAGCCAAGCCTCGATCATGCCATTGGCTAATGGCGCGGGTTTTGGAAACGACCCGTCGGTCTCGGCAATGGCGCCATCGAGCCGCGCGATGAGGTCGAGCCGCGCCGCCGCGATCGCGACCGCGCGCTCCGCCATATCGTGCTCGATCGCACCAAGCCAGGCGTCGTCGAAGCGCCCTTCGGCCAACAGCCGCGCGCGCGCGCGCCGGCCGCGCTCGAACGCCAAGGTGCGACCGGCATGGGCCGGATCCAAGGCAAAGACCAACCGGTCCAAAAAACGGCGGCGCGCGGGGGGACCTTCAACGAACAAGCGGTCCATGGTGGGCGTCAGCCACACCATGGCGAGGTGTTCGGCAAGCGCGGCCTGGCCGCCGGCGTTCTGCCCATCGACGCGCACGCGACGTCGTTCCGTCGCGCTGTCATCGACTTCGAAACCCGACGCAATCTCAACCTCGCCGCGCGGCGTTAACACCGTCGCGGCGACCGACCACTGCCGCGACGACGCGGCGGACGATAATTGCCGCGACGACGCGGTGCATGCACCACCATCGCGCAAGATTTCGCTCAACCGTGCATTGCGCAGGCCCCGCCCCGGGCTGAGATAGGAGATCGCCTCCAACAAATTGGTTTTGCCCGCGCCATTCGGCCCGGTCAGCACCACGGGCTCCGGCCCCAGCCTGAGCCGCACGGCCTCATAGCCGCGAAAGCCATGCAGCACGAGCCGTGCCAACGCCAAACGCGCCGGTGGGCGCGCGACGATGACAGGCTTCAGCGCGAGACTAGAGATAAGCGGCGAACCACGTCCCGGTGCGTTCAATTTCGCTAAACCCGCATCGGCATGATCACGAAGACCCCGCTATCGTCGGCGGCATCTTGTACCAAGGTTGGCGACGCGGTGTCGGAGAGCATGAAGGTGATTTCCTTGCCCTCGACCTGATCGGTCATGTCGAGGATGTAGCGCGCGTTGAAGCCAATCTCCAAGGGCACGTCGTCATAGGCGGCATCGAGCTCCTCGACACCGCTACCGGCCTCGGGGCTTGCCGCCGAAATAACTAGCTTGCCTTTGGAAATCGCCAGCTTGATCGCGCGCGATTTTTCCATCGAGATCGTCGAGACGCGATCGACCGCCTCGCGCAATTCCCTATTGCCGACCACGACACGCTTGTCATTGCCGGTCGGAATGACCCGCTCATAATCGGGGAAGGCGCCATCGATCAGCTTCGAGGTCAGCGTGGCCCCACCGAAGCCGAAGCGAATCTTACTCTCCGATAACGCAACCGTTACCGCGCCATCGGTCTCCTCGATCAATTTTGCCAGCTCGCCAACCGCCTTGCGCGGCACGATGACGCCCGGCATGCCGGCGGCCCCATCGGGCAGCGCCACATCGACGCGCGCCAGCCGGTGCCCATCGGTCGCGACCGCACGGAGGCGTCCCTGGCCCTCGACCGCCGCCGCATGCAGATAAATGCCGTTCAAATAATACCGGGTCTCCTCGGTCGAGATCGCGAAGCGGGTCTTGGCGATCAGCCGTTTGAGGTCGGCGGCCGGCAGCGAGAATTCATAGGGCAATTCGCCCTCCGCCATGACCGGAAAGTCCTCGACCGGCAGGCACGGCAGCTCGTATTTGGCGCGCCCTGAGCGCAGCACAAGCCGACCGTCATTGCCGCCCGGCGTGAATTCGAGCTGCGAGCCCTCCGGCAGTTTGCGCACAATGTCATAGAGTGTGTGCGCGCTGGTCGTGGTCGCGCCGGCGCGTGCCACATTGGCAGGCGCGGCGGCAACAATCGCGAGGTCCATATCGGTCGCGGTGAGCCTGACCTGGCCGGCGCTCGTTGCCTCGATCCGGACGTTCGATAGAATCGGGATCGTGCTGCGCCGCTCGACCACGCTCTGCACGTGGCTCAAGGATTTTAGGAGGGCGGTACGTTCAATGGTCAGCTTCATGATGACCGGTATGTCTCGGTTGCGGTTAAGCCCTGAGCGCCGCCTCGATCGGCCGCGCCCCATGCCCCATACCCCGCCGAACGCGACGCGGCGGGGAGCAGGGGATTATAGCATTGGGGGGCCCCGGACAAACCCCTAATCGGGGCCCGGAGGGCTGTGTCAAATATCGAGAATAATTGGGGAAAACCAGGGTCTACTGGTCAGCCTTCCAGGAGCCGCCTGAGGAGCTCGACATCTTCGGCAATTCCGCTGTCGGTTTGGCGCAATTCCTCGATCACGCGCACCGCGTGCATCACGGTCGTATGGTCCCGACCGCCGAATTTACGGCCGATCTCAGGCAGCGAACGGGTGGTCAATTGCTTCGACAAATACATCGCCACCTGGCGCGGCCGAGCCACCGCCCGCGCGCGCCGCTCGGACGACATTTCGGACAGCTTGATATTGTAGTGTTCAGCCACCCGGCGTTGAATTTCCTCAATCGTCACGCGCCGATCGCTGGCGCGCAGCACATCGCGCAAGACCTCTTGGGTCATCTCGATCGAAATGGCGCGCCCAACCAAGGTCGCGTGCGCCGTAACGCGATTAAACGCCATTTCAAGTTCGCGCACATTGGAGTTGATTCTGTGCGCCAGGAACTCGATCACCTCTTTGGGTATGTTCGGCGTGCCGGTCAATTCCGCCTTGCTCTGCAAAATGCCGAGCCTCAGCTCATAGGTGGTCGCGTGAATATCGGCGACCAGACCCCAGCCAAGACGCGAGCGCAACCGCTCTTCCATCTGGTCCAGATCGCTCGGGCTACGATCGCCGGAAATCACGATCTGCCGGTTGTGATCAACCAACGCGTTGAACGTATGGAAAAACTCCTCTTGCGTCGAATCCTTGCCGCAAATGAATTGAACATCATCAATCATCAGCACATCGGCCGAGCGGAACTGTTCCTTGAATAGCATGGTATCTTTGAAGCGCACCGCGCGCACAAACTGATACATGAAACGTTCTGCCGACAAATAAAGCACGCGCCGCGAAGGATCGCGCTCGCGAATATGCCAAGCGATCGCATGCATCAGATGCGTTTTGCCGAGCCCGACGCCGCCATAAAGATAAAGCGGATTGAACGGCACTTCATTGGATTCGGCGACTCGGCGTGCCGCCGCATAGGCAAACTCATTCGGCTTACCGATGACGAATGTGCCGAAACGGAAACGCGGATTGAGCGGCGAGGAGTGAGCGCCTTCATCTTCGTCACTGGCGCGCGCAAGCGGACCACGCGGGGAATGGCTCTCGCCCGTATGAAGCGCGGGCTCGTCCGCGACGACCGGCGGCGCGGAACTTACAATGTCCTGCACGGGCGTAAGTTTGAGACCGACGCTTAATACCTTCGGGTTCTCCGCCGACCAAAGTGCGCGAATCCGATCGGCATAACGCGAGAGCACCCAATCGCGCAGAAAGCGCGACGGCGCCCCCAGACGCACTTCGCCACCCTCAAGCCCTTTCAAGGTCAACGGCTTAAGCCAGTTTTGATAGGCTGATTCGCCCAATTCACCGCGCAGCCGCCCACGCACCCGCTGCCACTGGGCCTCGAGCAAGGGATCGCGCGGCTTGCCCTGGTTTTCCACGGCGTTCAACCTTGCCTCCAGGCCAGGCCGCTGGCCTTCCAGCCCGCGACGGCGCCGCGGTGCCGCGTGCCATCCGGCGGCCCCTCGAACCCATCGAGAACATTGAAGCAGGCGCGATAGCCGCGCGCGGTCAAGGCCTGCGCCGAGGATTTTGACCGCGCACCGGAGCGACACAATAGAATGAGTGGCGCGTCTTTATTCGCCATCGCGCGCTCGACCTCTCCGACAAAATCTTGATTGACCGCCATCGACGGAAACAGCTGCCAACTAATTAGTGCCGGCTGCTTACCGAGTGAACTCAAGTCCGGGAGACCGACATAACCCCATTCGGCATCGGTGCGAACATCGATCAGTATGGCAGAGGAACCGCCCTTAAGGATTTCCCACGCCTCTATCGGCGTGACATCCCCCGCATAGCCCTCTTCCCCCATGAGACGCTCGCGCGCTCTTTGGCGCGCTTCACTCGCTGACATCTCGCTCGGTCCCCTCCCACACGTCGCCTTAGTCTCGCCGTTCTTGCCGCCGCGCTTCGCATCGACCACTTGAAACAACGAGCTGCCAACAAGCGAGCAAAACGACCTGCCTCGTTTGCCCGAATTGAACGTCTCGCTCCGTGCGGATTGTTCAAACGGCCTCAGTGCCATTTGGAACACTGTCACACTAATGCGATGGTCGCGGCCTGACAACAGGTCTGAAATAAGAACTCGTCAGATTGTTGCAACGACGCATCGCATGTGGCGTCATCAACGCGCAACACGCGAGCATGTTTCAACAAAAAAAAGCGCGATGTTTGGTGCATCGCGCTCTTATCACAGATCGTATTCTTTAAAGATCGATCACGAAAATTTTTGACGGAAAGGCTTGCCCATTCCGCGATCCACGTCACGCCTTCGCGGACAGTGCCTTTAACCGCTTGTGAAGACGCGACACTTTACGCGATGCCGTCTTCTTGCGCATGACGCCTTTGGTCACACCACGCATGATCTCGGACTCAGCGGTGCGAAACGCGGCGTCTGTCTTCGCCGGATCTTTTGTCTCGATCACTTCCTCGAAGCCGCGAACGAATGTACGCACGCGGTTCTTACGAGCGCGATTGCGCGCCGTGCGCTTCAAGGTTTGGCGAGCGCGCTTCTTCGCCTGAATGGTGGTGGCCATCGAATTCCTCTTAGTGTCGCGCAAACTGCGCGTATGAAGCGCGCGGTTATAGCCCTCGGCCCCTGCCCCGTCAATTCCAGCCAAACCCTATCATTTATTACCGAATTGTGGGGCTCGTTTCTCGACAAAAGCCAACATCCCCTCTTTTTGGTCGGCGGTTGCGAAGGTTGAGTAAAACGCCGCCCGCTCATAACGGACGCCTTCGGCCAAGCTCGTCTCGAAGGCACGGTTAACGGCAGCTTTGGCCATTGCAACAATCGGTTGGGAGAAATGGGCGATCCGCTCGGCCAGCTTCATGGCCTCATCGAGCAGCGTTGCCGCCGGCACGACCCGGCTCACCAGACCAGTGCGTTCGGCCTCCTGCGCGTCCATGTTGCGGCCGGAAAGGATCAACTCCATCGCCTTGGCCTTACCAACCGCGCGGGTCAAACGTTGCGTGCCACCGGCCCCCGGAAAGACACCAAGCGTAATTTCTGGCTGGCCGAACTTCGCATTGTCGGCCGCGATGATGATGTCGCACATCATCGCAAGTTCGCAGCCGCCACCAAGAGCATAGCCTGCGACCGCCGCGATGACCGGTTTCTTGCACCGCGTCACATGGTCCCACGCGCCGATGAAATCGCCCATGAAGGCGTCGACGAAATTCTTCGACTGCATCTCTTTAATGTCCGCGCCGGCGGCGAAGGCTTTTTCGCTACCGGTGATCACGATGGCGCCGATCTCGGACGCGGCTTCGAATTCGTCGAGCGCCTCATTGAGCTCTTCAATAAGTGTCGCGTTCAATGCGTTGAGCGCCTTCGGTCGATTGAGTGTAATCAGCCCAACGCGGCCCCGGCGATCGACGATGATGGTCTCATAGGCCATAGACCTCGTACTCCTCTAGATGCCCGCCCCCATCAGGTTGATGGGGGCGCATGATTCAACGCGGCGCCAAGTGAAATCTCACCAGCACCTCGCTGGCCGACCCCTCGATCTCGATGCTAAGCCGCTCGCCCTCGCGTTCGAAGATCAGCGGCCCAACCACGCGCCAACCGAGCTCGGGCAACGTCTCCTTATAAAAGGTGCCGACTGCCTCGGGCGAAACCGACCCCGACGCATAGGCATCGACCAGGCGCCCATCCGGTTTGTCGAACACGAGGCCCGCCGCCCGATCTTCCGCCAGCCCATCCATCAGGGGCAGATCTTCTACCCCGCCGACAAAGGCTTGGCGATGATCGGCCTGCGCCGACATAGGCGCCCCCAGAAGAATGGCCCCAAGCAAGAGTGCGCGGCCTTTATGTCGCCATGTAGCAAGACCCATGGGGCCAGCCTCCTACATCACCGTTGGCGCTTGGCGCAATAGAATGTCGAGCGGTTGCTCTGCACGATCCGCCGCACCCCGCCAGCGCAATCGCAGCCCGGGCAGCCCTCGCCCTCGCGGTCATAGACCGCGAAGGCATGTTGAAAATACCCCGCGTCGCCCGAGGCTTGTACATAATCCCGGAGCGAGGAACCGCCGGCCTCAAGGGCGCGCCCGAGCACGTCTTTGATGGCGACCGCCAACCGATCCGCGTGTTCGACCTTGACGGTACGGGCCAGGCGCTTGGGGCCAAGCCCGGCCTGATAGAGCGCCTCGCACACATAAATATTGCCGAGCCCGGCGACCACCCGCTGGTCGAGCAACGCGGCCTTGAGGGGCGTCACCTTACCCGCCAGGCGCGCCGCCAGCACCGCGCCAGTAAAAGCGGGGTCGAGCGGTTCCGGACCCAAATGAGCAAAAAAGCGATGGGCCTCAAGCGCCTTTTCATCCGATAGGGTGATCAAGCCAAAGCGGCGGTGATCGGTATAACTGACCGTAACCTCGCCGTCGAAGCCGATGCGCACATGCTCATGGGTCTCGAACTGGTTTGGGGCGCGGTCATGCACCACCAACCGGCCCGACATGCCCAAATGAATAATGAGGACCTGGCCGTCGTCCAAATGCGCCCGGATGTATTTGGCCCGCCGGCTGAGCCTGGTAATCCGCCGACCAATCAGCTGCCCCGCTAAATTCTCCGGCAGCGGGATGCGGAGATCAGGCCGGCGCGCCTCGGCCGCGACAATGGGTCGATCGAGCACCCGGCGCTCCAAGCCGCGCCTGACGGTTTCAACTTCAGGTAGCTCGGGCATGGCCTAAACGTAGCGCCTTGGAGGCCGCTTCGCTATCCTCAGGCCCCATGCCCATCGATGACAAATCAGCCACCGACGCCGAGTCCGTCGATTTCGGCTTCGCCCGCGTCGCCGCCGAGGAAAAACTAGGCCTCGTGCGCGACGTGTTCGAGCGCGTCGCGCGCCGCTATGACGTGATGAACGACGTCATGAGCGGCGGCATTCATCGGCTTTGGAAGCGCGAGATGGTGGAATGGCTCAAGCCAAAGCCCGGCATGAGCATCATCGACGTGGCGGGCGGCACGGGCGATATCGCGTTTCGCATGAGCGAACGCCTGGGAACAACAGCGGGCGGCGGCATCACCGTATGCGATCTGAGCCAAAAGATGGTCGAGGCGGGGCGCGACCGCGCGCTCGACCGCGGTATTCTGCATGGCATTGAATGGGTTGTGGGCGATGCGGAACATCTGCCCTTCAAGGCGCGCTCGTTCGATGCCTATACCATTGCCTTCGGCGTCCGCAATTTGACCCGGATCGAGGCCGCACTGGCCGAAGCGGCGCGCGTGCTGAAGCCCGGCGGGCGTTATCTTTGCCTTGAGTTCAGCCCAGAGGTCATGCCCGGCCTCGACAAACTTTATGACCTATACTCCTTCGCGGTCATTCCGCTCATGGGCGCGGCGATCGCGCGAGACGCCGGCTCCTACCGCTATTTGGTCGAGAGCATCAGGCGGTTTCCCGCGCCCGATGCCTTTGCCGGCCTGATCCGAAATGCCGGCTTCGGTGGCGTCAGCTATCGGCGGCTCAGCGGCGGCATCGCCGCGCTTCATTCCGGCTATCGGGTCTGACCGGTCTAGGCCGACCGGCAAGCAGCGAACCCCGTCATGCGCATTTTTCGCAACCTCTGGCGCCTGCTCGTCATCGCTTGGACCTTGGCGCGCTTCGATGCGTTGTTTCTGCTTAAGGACGCCCGCATTGCACCATTCCTGATCGATCTGATCGGCCTCGTACCATCGAGGCGTCGCAAGACCGGCCGTCCGGGCGAACGACTGACCAAGGCCTTCGAGGCGCTCGGCCCCACCTTCATCAAATTCGGTCAGGCCCTCTCGACCCGCCCTGATTTGATTGGCGAAGCGGTTGCCCGCGACCTCACCGCTTTGCACGACAAATTGCCGCCCTTCCCCGGCACCGAGGCGCGCACAATCATCGAGGCCGAACTCGGCAAGCCGATCGGCGAATTATTTGCCTCGTTCGACAACACGCCGATTGCCGCCGCCTCGATCGCGCAGGTTCATTTCGCGATCACCACGGACGGCCGCGCCGTCGCGGTCAAGGTGCTGCGACCCAATATCGAGCGCGCTTTTCGCCGCGATCTCGACCTCTTCTTTTGGCTGGCCGCTTTGGCCGAACGAGCTTTGCCGTCTTGGCGACGCCTGAAGCCGGTCGAAGTGGTGCGCACATTCGCCGATACCGTGGCGATCGAGATGGACCTTCGCTTCGAAGCCGCCGCCGCCTCCGAATTGGGCGAGAACACCGCCAATGATGCCAATTTCCGCGTGCCGCTGATCGATTGGTCACGCACCAGCCAGCGCGTGCTGACCCTTGAGCGGATGGCGGGCATCCCGATCGACGAGCGCGAGGCGCTGATGGCGGAGGGGCATGATTTGCGCGCGATCGTCGCGCGCGCCTCGACCGCGTTCTTCAATCAGGTGTTCCGCGACGGCTTTTTCCACGCGGATCTGCACCCCGGCAATCTGATGGTCGCGGCCGATGGCGCCATCATCGCGCTCGATTTCGGCATCATGGGCCGGCTCGATCCCGACACACGCCGCTATATCGCCGAGATGTTGGTCGGCTTTCTGACCGGCGACTATGAACGCGTCGCCGATGTGCATTTCGAGGCGGGCTATGTGCCGCGCGGCAAATCGCGCGAGGCGTTCATCCAGGCGCTGCGCTCGATCGGCGAGCCGATTTTGGGCCGACCGCTCAATGAAATTTCGGTCGCCCAATTGCTCGCCCATTTGTTCAAGGTGACCGAGACCTTCGAGATGGAGACGCAACCCCATCTCCTTTTGTTGCAAAAAACGCTCTTGATGGCCGAAGGTCTGTGCCGGCATTTGAGCCCCGATGAGAACATGTGGGTGATCGCGCGCCCGCTGATCGAGGTCTGGGTGCGCGTCAATCTTGGGCGCGAAGCACGATTGGCCGAGATGGTGAAGGACACCATCGAGGCCGCGCGCCGTGTGCCGCGCTTGATCGCGCGTGCCGAGCGCCTGCTCGGAAACCTCGAAGATGGCGCTCGCCTCGGGCCGTCCCGAGCGGGCGCCGGGCGACGCAGCCGCCTGACCCGGCTGCACGCTATTTTGGGCGTCATCGCGGCGCTCCTGGCCGCTTTGGTCATCATTCAATTGGTTTGACGCCGGCGAACGCCACTTGCCCGGATCGACCGGACGATCTAATTTAAATACACGAAAAGATCGGACAATCGGGCAAAGGCCATAGCGGTGCTGCAAAGTAAACGCATCCTCCTGATCGTCGCTGGCGGTATCGCCGCCTATAAGAGCCTTGAGCTGATCCGCCGGCTGAAAGAGCGCGGCGCGAGCGTTCGCTGCGTGCTGACGGCGGCTGGCGCCGAATTCGTGACCCCCCTTTCGCTCGGCGCGCTCAGCGAAGACAAGGTCTATACCGACCTCTTCTCGCTCACCGATGAAGCCGAGATGGGGCACATCGAGCTTTCGCGCGACGCCGATCTTCTGGTCGTGGCGCCGGCGACCGCGAATCTGATTGCCAAAATGGCGGCGGGCATCGCCGATGATTTGGCCGCGACCGTTTTGCTCGCAACCGACAAAAAAGTGCTGATCGCGCCGGCCATGAACGTGCGCATGTGGGAGCACGCCGCGACACGGCGCAATGTCGCGTGCCTCGAGGCCGATGGTATTTTGTGCGTTGGGCCTGAGACCGGCGCCATGGCCTGTGGCGAATATGGCCCGGGCCGAATGGCGGAGCCCGCCGATATCATCGCGGCGATCGAGGCGGCGCTGGTCAACTCAGGCGCCCTTTCCGGCACGCGCGTCCTCGTCACCAGCGGGCCGACTTATGAGCCGATCGATCCGGTGCGCTTCATCGGCAATCGTTCATCCGGCAAACAGGGCCACGCGATTGCCACGGCCTTCGCCCAGCTTGGCGCGCACGTAACATTGGTCGCCGGGCCGACCGCGGAAGCCGATCCACCGGGCGTCACGACAATTCATGTCGAAACTGCGCAGCAAATGCTCGCCGCGTGCGAGGCCACCTTGCCTGCCGATGTCGCGATTTGCGCCGCGGCGGTCGCCGATTGGCGTGTCGCCAAACCGGCACCGGAGAAAATAAAGAAAGGCGCTAGCAAGAACGAGCCGACCTTAGCGCTCGTGCGCAACCCCGATATTCTCGCCAATTTGAGCGCGCGCAAGAAAGACCGACCGCGCCTCGTGATCGGCTTCGCCGCCGAGACCGAGAAGGTTGAGCAGAACGCGCGCGAGAAGCTGGCTCGCAAACAATGCGATTGGATCTTGGCGAATGACGTATCGTCGAAGACCGGCGCGTTTGGCGGCGATTCCAACACGCTCCATCTTTTTGTCGCGAAGCCGGGTGGCCAGGCCAAGGTCGAGCATTGGCCGCATCTGAGCAAATCCGCGATCGCCGCGCGTCTGGCCGAGCGCATCGCGACCACGTTAAAGACCAAACCCATAAAGGCAAAATCCTGATGCCGGCCGAAATCAACATCGCGCTTCGGCGTCTGCCCCATGGCGCGGACCTGCCAATGCCAAGCTATGCAAGCGCGGGTTCTGCCGGTCTCGATTTGCCGGCGGCGCTTGACGCCGATTTGATTTTGGCCGCCGGCGCCCGCGCGCTCGTGCCAACCGGCCTCGCCATCGCTCTGCCCGAGGGCTATGAGGCGCAAATCAGGCCTCGCTCGGGTCTCGCACTCAAATCAGGCGTTACGGTGCTCAATAGCCCGGGCACCATCGATGCCGATTATCGCGGCGAGATCGGAATCATTTTGATCAACCTCGGTGCCGAAGCGGTCACCATCACGCGCGGCATGCGCATCGCGCAGCTCGTCGTGGCACCCGTGGTGCGCGCCAGACTAACGGAACGCGCCAGCCTCGATGAAACATCGCGCGGTGCTGGCGGATTCGGTTCAAGCGGGTTGAACACACTCAACCAGAAGACAGGCTGACCTATGCTGCGCGTCTCACGCAAATTGCACTTCGCCATCGATGCCGTGGTCGACATCGCCTATTATGGCGGCGCCAAACCTGTGCAAAGCCGCGAAATCGCGAGCCGCCAGGGCATTCCCCATCGCTATCTCGAGCTCGTGATGCAGCGCCTCGTTCATAACGGCATCTTACGCGGCGTGAGGGGACCACGCGGCGGCTATTTGCTCGCGCGCGAGCGCCGTCGCATTACGATCGGCGAAATCGCGCGTACGGTCAGCCAAATCGAAACCGCCGGGGATGACGACGAGCCCGATCAATTTTCACCGCTCGGCGAGCACGTGCTGAAGCCATTTTGGGACGATCTGCAGCGTGAGGTCATTGCGCGGCTCGATAGCGTCACGATCGAGGATTTGTGCCGCCGCGCCCAAGAGGCCGGCGTCGAAAGCGAATCGCGCACGCGCTTCGACTTCGCGATTTAGAAGAGTATCCATCATGGCAACCAGCAAGAAGACGCTCGTGCCACCGCCCGCACCCTTTGCTCGCGGTCGTATCTACGCCTCGATCACCGAGACGATCGGCGCGACGCCATTGGTGCGCATGAACCGCCTGCCGGCCGAACGTGGCATCAAGGCTGAAATTCTAGGCAAGCTTGAGTTTTTCAATCCGCTCGCCTCGGTCAAGGATCGTATCGGCGTCGCCATGATCGAGGCGGCGGAAGAGGCCGGGCGCATTGTGGCCGGGCGCACTGTGCTGGTTGAGCCGACCTCGGGCAATACCGGTATCGGCCTCGCCTTCGTCGCGGCGTCGAAAGGCTATCGCCTGATTCTCACCATGCCCGAGAGCATGTCGATCGAACGCCGAAAGATCTTGAAGCTCTTGGGCGCCGAGCTCGAATTGACCCCCGCTGCCGAAGGCATGCGCGGTGCCATTAAGCGGGCCAAGGCCCTGATCAAAAGCCTGCCCGACGCGTTTATGCCCATGCAGTTCGACAATCTATCGAACCCGGAGATTCACCGGCGCACCACGGCGGAAGAAATTTGGGCCGATACGAACGGCGAGCTCGATGTTTTTTTGAGCGCGGTCGGCACCGGCGGCACGATCACCGGCGTCGGCGAAGTTCTGAAGGCACGCAAGCCCAGCATCAAAATTATCGCGGTTGAACCTGAGGATTCGCCGGTTCTATCGGGCGGCCAGCCCGGCCCGCACAAGATTCAAGGCATCGGCGCAGGCTTCGTGCCCTCGATCCTCAAGACCGATTTGATCGACGAGATCATCTGCATCGGCAATCAAACCTCTTTTGAAACCGCGCGCCTCGCCGCCAGGCTCGAAGGCTGGCCGGTCGGCATTTCATCCGGCGCGGCCATCGCGGCGGCGCTCGAGGTCGGCGCACGGCCCGAGATGGCCGGCAAGCGCATCGTCATCATCATCCCCTCCTTCGCCGAGCGTTATCTCTCGACCGATTTATTCGCCGGGCTCTGAGGATGCCGCTCGCGCCGCAGGATCTCGAACGCTATGCCCGCCATTTGATTTTGGGCGAGGTCGGCGGCGCGGGGCAGGCGAAATTGATCGAGTCACGCGTGCTCGTGGTTGGCGCCGGCGGCCTTGGTGCGCCGCTCCTGCTTTATCTCGCGGCCGCCGGTGTCGGCACGCTCGGCATTGTCGATGATGATTCGGTCGCGCTCTCGAATTTGCAACGCCAGATCATTCATACCGAGGCCCGCATCGGCACGCCAAAGACCGAGAGCGCCAAGACCAGCCTCGCCGCGCTCAACCGCACCACGCGCGTAAACTGCCACACGACGCGCCTGACCGCCGAGAATGCGCTGTCGTTGATCGAGCCCTATGATCTGGTCGCCGATGGCAGCGATAATTTCGAAACGCGCTTTCTGTTGAACGATTCCTGCTTCTTCGCCAAACGCCCCTTGGTCTCGGGCTCGATCCTGCGCTTCGATGGTCAACTCGCGACCTATAAAGCCTATCTTGGCGGTCCCAATCCTTGCTATCGCTGCCTCTTCCGCGAGCCGCCACCACCCGGGCTCATTCCCTCGTGCGCGGAGGGCGGCGTGCTCGGCGCGATCGCAGGCTCAGTCGGCGCGCTGCAAGCAACCGAAGTGCTGAAGGAATTGCTCGGGATCGGCGATAGCCTGTCGGGCCAGCTTTTGATTTACGAGGCGCTCTCGGCAACCTTCCGAAAGGTGAAGGTCAGACCCGATCCCGAATGCCCGCTCTGCGGCGCGAACCCCACCATTTGCGATCTCTCGATCCATCGTCGTGGCGCGGCGGCGATGTGTTCAACCGCTTAGCTTAGAGCCTCGGCGCCTCGATCAATGCGGCCTGTCGTCGTGATCGGCGGCCTGATCGGTGGTATCTTTTTCGCTGCCGGTTTTACGCGGCGTCTTGGGCGGTTCACTTCGGCCCCAATGTGCCATGAGAGCCAATATTTCCACGCTCACCGCTTCTTCCGAGCGCCCGAGCAGAAAGGCGATTTCAGCGTTTGAGCGCCCACGCGCGAGCAAAGCCATGATGTCGCGCTCGCTTGTCGAAAGGTGAGCCGGATCAGGGCTGGCGCCGGGAAACGGCAGAACGAGCGCACGGGGCGCCGCGTCTGCTTCACTTGGCAATGACGTGGCCGGCGGAATTGGCGCGAACATGGCGCCCGAGAGCACCACGTCAAACGCCTTGGCGATTTCAGGCGGCGCCAAATCGTGCGGAAAATAGGCGGCGGCGCCCGCCTCGAGAATTTTGATCGCCGTGCTACGCGCGCGCGGCGGCCCAAAGACCACGAGCCGCGCCGCGGGCTGCAACGCGCTCAAGCCCGAAAGAAAACGTGTGCCGACACGCTCGACCAGATCATTGTCGACCACGATGAAATCGACTTGAGCCGGCGCCTCGCATTACCGGGCAGCCTCCCACATGGAATCCGCCTCGACGACACGAAACGATCCCAACGCGTCCTGAAGTTTCAGAACCGTCTTCGCGCGGATGCTCGCGCTCTCGCCCGCGACTAGAATGACAAACGGCTCGCCAGTCATGTCATCCATTCATGTCGAATAAGTGCCGCCCTGCGCCAAGCTCCCTGAGTTTATACACCAATTCGGCACGGCAAAACGCCCCGGCTCAATTTTTCGCAAAAACAAGTCCGTGATCAAGCGTCGGACGCGGTGGCCGTGGCCTTGACCGCCACGTCGTGAATTGTCCGCGCCAGTTCAACCAATGAGGCCTTAGCCGCCTCGGTTTCAAGATAGAACAAACAGGTAGCAAGGCTCATGGCGACGCGCCGCCGTGGATCCGCCGGGCCCTCGGCCTGCCATTCGTCCGTGCCCAACTGCGTCGTCATTGTGCCTCCCTTGATGGGTTGGATATCACGCGGCTTGCTGAATGTTTTGCGGCACCAGGGCGCCATCAAGAACCGGTCCATGAGTTTTCGTCCGCCGTCTGATGGCGGAAAGCTGCTCGAACGAAACATCCGCCGATTCGGCCACAGCCGAGCCACCGGTCGCGAGCGCGGTCACTGGGCCCAAGGGTTCGAGCGCCCAACCGGCGATCCGCAAAATGCGTTCGATATAGGGGTCGGAAACCGACACCAATTTGCGCGCGCCGACCACCATGGCGAACTCGAACATCGAACAGAAAAGCGCGCCGGCGGGATTGACCCCCTGTGGCAACAAAGCGAGCCGCTCGCGCCGATGATCAACCGCGACGCGACTGACCTCCCAAACCTCGGGCGATTTCGGCACGGGCGGCCGCTCGACCAGATGGGGAACACGTCGCTCAGCAAATTGGGCCGGGTCGTCATGGTCATGCGACACGAGGCGACCACGTCGCCCGCCGTGTTCGGCAACACCAAATAATGCGTATCATCATGATCGAATTGATCGATCTCGCGGCCGTCCGTCGCCTTAAGCGGCCAACCAAGCCGCTTAACGAACACCTCATGCCGCAGCTCGAACATCGAATCGAAGATCGGCAGAAAGCGCGCCCGATCTGCCCCGCTCATCGCTGTTATCATTGAAACGCCTCCCGAGATGGAACCTCGGGAATAGAGCGCTTCTAATGGCCGTTCCTCACCTGTAAGGGCTTACAGGGGCGGGCCGCAAAGCTGTGGCAAATGAAGGAATAGGCCGCGCGGCTTAGTTCAGAATGAGCTTCATAATCACCGCTTTTACGACGGCGTGCTGCCGGCTATAGACGCCGAGCTTTCGTTTGGCGTTTTCGATGTGGAAATTCACGGTCCGCTCGCTAATCCCGAACAATCGAGAAATTTCCCACGAGCTCTTGCCTTGCGTCACCCAGGACAAGCAGTCCTTCTCGCGCACCGAGAGCACCGGCGCGATCGAGCCTTCCCCCTCGGGGCCTTGGATTTGCTTGAGAAAAATCGAGCCGACATGCTCGTTATAGTAAAGCCCCATCACATGAATCAAAAAGCGATTGGCCGAAATCAATCGATCCGCCAAATGGGCCGGCACGTCGCTCGTTACCGTGAGCGCGGAGAATTGCGCG
>SHWC01000024.1 GCA_009691045.1 Alphaproteobacteria bacterium
CCGCTTTGAAGCCGACCGCTCGGTTGACCCGCGATAAAGTTCCTTTCCTATCCGGAGATTTTAAGCCGAGGCGCGCCCGCCTTGTCAATTGCTAATAACCGACTTGAAGAGGGTTCCCGCCTGACGAACACGGTGCGCGGCGCGGCCACACGGGCGCGCCAACAGGTTGGCGACAACTCACGCTCGGTTATTCGAGGGGGGAGTGCGTCGCGCGCGTGCGCCTCGCCATAGGCAGCCACGCCATAGGCAGCCACGCCAAAAGCTTGAGCAGACTGACTAAGGATTAGGTGCGCGTGGCACTGGATCAAACAACGCCGTGCCGCACCAAAGCGCCGCGCTCAGCCCTCGAATCCGCACGCCTTGAGGGCCGCGCGCATATGGGGAGGCACCGGCGCTTCGACGGTGATGGGCTCGCGCTTCTCATAGAGTGGAATGGTGATCGCGCGTGCTTGCAGCATCAGGGCGTCGCGTGGCGGCTCGACAATCGCCTTCGCACCCGGCCCATAGACCGGGTCGCCGACCACCGGGCAACCGAGGGCCGCGGCATGAACGCGAATCTGATGCGTCCGCCCGGTCTTGGGTCTGAATTCCACCCAGGCACGCCCTTTGGCCCGTCCGAGCACTCGATATTCGGTGATCGCGCTTTGGCCGTCGGGGTGAACCATCATGTGCCAGCGCCGTTTGTCTTGGGTGCGCTTGCGCAAGGGAAGGTCGATTCGCCCTTCGGCCTCGGGCGGCACACCCTCGACCACCGCCCAATAGACCTTCTCGATCACCCCGGCCGCGAACATGCGGCCGAGTCGGGCCAAAGCGCGCCGATGGCGGCCGAGCACCAAGCAACCCGCCGTATCGCGATCCAAGCGATGGGCGAGCGCCGGGGCCTGCGGCAGGCCGAAGCGCAGGGCATCGAGATACATCTCAAGGTTCGGACCGCGCCCCGGCCCGGCATGGACCGGAATGCCGGCTGGCTTGTCGATCACCAGAATCAACGCATCGCGATAAAGCACGCGCGCCAGCATCGCGGCGGGCGACACATCGAGCCCTGGGGGCGCGGCATCGTCAGCGCGACCGGCGCGGCTCAATTCGGCGCCGCCTCATATTTGTCGATTCGCACTGTCTCCGCCTGAGCGCCCGCGACCCATTCCGCGACATGGGGATGGGCGTGGATCGCCTTCATATAGGCCGCCGTGACCGCGCTGACCGGCACCTGATAGGTGGTGAAGCGGTTTACCACAGGGGCGAACATGGCGTCGGCCAACGTGTACCGGCCGAACAGATAGGGCCCGCCCGAGCCGAAGCGCGTGCGGCAATCGGCCCAGAGCGCCTCGATGCGCGCGATATCGGCCGCGAGCTCGGGGTCCTTGATCGGGCGCGCCTCATAGGTAACCCGGCAATTCATCGGCATGGTGCGACGCAAGGGCATGAACCCGGCATGCATCTCGGCCGAGACCGCGCGCGCCAAGGCACGCGCCTTAATTTCCTCCGGCCACAAACGCGCGGCCGGGAATTTCTCGGCCAGATATTCGCCAATCGCGAGCGATTCCCAGACTCTGACATCGCCATCCACCAAGACCGGCACTTTGGCGGATGGCGAGTACCGGAGAATCCGTTCGCGTGTATCCGGACGATCGAGCGGGATCACCACCTCGTCGAACGGCTCACCCGTCGCCTTGAGCGCCAACCAGCCGCGCATCGACCATGACGAATACGCCTTGTTGGCGATCACGAGCACGAGCCTGGCCATGGATAAATCTCCTTCCCCTTCGCCGTCCCAGCATAGCCGGCGGAGCGCGGGTGCGCAGTAGCCTCATCGCCCCGTCATTGACAAGGCCCGGCGCACGCACCTCATTATAGTCGAGCGAAGGGGCGGCAATCATTGGGAGATGGCGATGCGGAATTTGATGCGCGGTTTAGGCGTCGCGATTTTCGCATTTTTGGTCGGCATTTCAGCGTTGCAGGCCGCCGACCAGAAGGTCGTCCACGTTTACAACTGGTCCGACTATATCGACGACACGATCTTGAAGGATTTCGAGGCCGAGACCGGCATCAAGGTGGTATACGACACCTTCGATTCGAACGACATTCTCGAAACCAAATTGCTCTCGGGTAAAACCGGCTATGACGTCGTGGTCCCGAGCGGCAGTTTCCTAGCGCGTCAAATCACCGCTGGCGTCTTCAGACCGCTCGACCGCGCCAAATTGCCGAATTGGAAAAACCTCGACCCGGCCGTGCTCGCGCGCATCGCGATCTGGGACAAAGGCAACAAACACGCCGTGCCCTATATGTGGGGCACCACGGGCTTTGCCTACAACGTGAAGAAGATCAAAGAACGCATGCCGGACGCGCCGGTCGATTCCTTCCGCATGGTGTTCGATCCGACGGTGGTGGCGAAGTTCAAGGACTGCGGCGTCTACCTGATGGATGAGGTCGACGAGATGCATCAAGCCGTGCTCGCCTATTTGGGCGAAGACGGCAACAGCCATGACGCCAAGGTGTTGGCGAAAGTGGTTCCGATCTTGAAGGCGGTGCGCCCGTTCATCGCCAAATTCCACAATTCGGCGCAGATCGAAGCCCTGGCGAACGGCGACATCTGCCTCGCCATGGGTTGGTCGGGCGACATGTTGCAGGCGAAAAGTCGCGCTGAGGAAGCCGGCAACGGCGTCGAGATCGCCTATGTGATCCCGAAAGAGGGCGCCTTGATGTTTTTCGACAATTTGGCGATCCCGGCGGATGCGCCACACGTCGATAACGCCCATGCCTTCATCGATTATCTGATGCGCCCCGAGGTGATCGCCAAGGCGTCGAACTTTATCATGTACGCCAATGGCAATGCCGCCGCGACGCCCTTGGTTGACCCGGCCGTCACCGGCAATCCCGGCGTTTATCCGCCGCCCGAGGTCATGGCCAAGTTGTTCATCGTGACGCCCTATAACGCCAAACTTCAACGCACGGTGACGCGTCAATTCACCACCATCAAGGGCGGCAAATAGCGCGCGCCGAGACTGATCTCTATTGAATCGGCGCTGGGCAGGGTTGCGGTCATATGGCGATCAGCACACCGGGAAGTTCTGCCGCCCGACGCGGCTATGAACCGTGGGATGATCCGAACGCGACGCCGATTCTAAAGATCGCGGCGCTGTCGAAATCCTTCGGCCCTGTGGTCGCGGTCGACCGTGTTGATCTCAATATCTTCAAGGGCGAGTTCTTCGCGCTGCTCGGCCCGTCGGGCTGCGGCAAAACAACGCTACTGCGCATGTTGGCCGGCTTCGATCGACCCGATAGCGGAAGCATCATGCTTGATGGTGCCGATATGACGGCGGTGCCGCCTTATCGCCGTCCGGTCAACATGATGTTCCAATCCTATGCCTTGTTTCCGCATATGTCGGTCGAACGCAACATCGCCTTCGGCCTGAAGCAAGAGGGTCTGCCCGCGCGCGAGATCAAGGCACGCGTCGCCGAGGCACTCGCCCTGGTGCAGCTTCCAGATCACGGCAAGCGCAAGCCGCATCAACTCTCGGGCGGCCAGCGCCAACGCATCGCGCTCGCCCGCTCCCTGGTCAAGCGACCCAAGGTTCTATTGCTCGATGAACCGCTCGCCGCGCTTGACCGTAAATTGCGCGAGGAAACGCAGTTCGAGCTGATCAATATTCAGGAGAAAGTCGGCATCACCTTCGTCATCGTCACGCACGACCAGGACGAAGCGATGACCATGGCGAGCCGCATCGCGGTGATGGATCGGGGCCGCATCGCGCAAATCGCCACCCCAGGCGAAATCTATGAGCAGCCGAATTCGCGCTACGTCGCGGATTTCATCGGCAAGGTCAATTTGTTCGAAGGCAATCTGGTGGGCGGCGAAACGCCGTTGGTGCGCAGCGCCGAAGCTGGCTGCGATATTGTGCTGGCCGATGCGCCCGGCCTAAGAGCAGGTCAACGCCTGTGGGTCGCGGTCCGGCCCGAGAAGTTTGAGATTTCGCGTGAGCCGCCGCCACCCGGCAGCACCAATTGCCTCTCCGGCGTGGTTTGGGACATCGGTTATCTCGGCGATGTGTCAACCTACCGGATCAAGCTCGACACCGGCAAAATGGTCGTGGCGGCCGAGGCAAACCGGGTCAGGCGCACCGAGCGTACGATCACCTGGGAGGATCGCGTTTATCTGCGCTGGACGCCGCGCGCTGCGGTGGCATTGCTGAATTGAACAACCTATCGCCACTAAGCGAGTTGACCGAGCGGTGGCTCCGGCCAGCTGTTGAGCGAGTTCCGCGCGGGCTCGCCATCGGAATTCCCTATGCGTGGTTGCTGATCTTCTTTCTCGCGCCCTTCGCAATCGTCTTGAAGATCAGCTTCGCCGAACCCCAATTGGCGATGCCGCCCTATACCTCGATCTTCGAATTCCTGAACGAAGCCGGCGACTATTTTTCGGTCGAGCTCAACCTCGGCAATTACCTTCTGCTGATCGAGGATGACCTTTATTGGCGCGCCTATCTCAACAGCCTGAAGATCGCCGCCATCTCGACCGCACTCGCGCTGCTGCTCGGCTTCCCGATGGCCTATGCGATGGCGCGCGCGCCCGAGCGTTGGCGCGGCCCGCTTGTCATGATGATGATCCTGCCGTTCTGGACGTCGTTTCTGATTCGCGTCTATGCCTGGATCGGCATTTTGAAGGGCGAGGGGTTGTTGAACGGGTTCCTACAATGGCTCGGCCTGATCGACCAACCACTCGCCATCCTCAATACCGATATCGCGGTCTATATCGGGATCGTTTATTCCTATCTGCCGTTCATGGTGCTGCCGCTCTACGCCACGCTCGAAAAAATGGACGAGAGCCTGCTCGAGGCCGCCGCCGACCTCGGCTGCCGCCCCTTCAAAGCGCTCTGGAAAATCACCGTTCCCCTGGCGCGTCCCGGCATCATCGCGGGCTCATGCCTCGTCTTTATTCCGGTTGTGGGCGAGGTCGTGATCCCCGATCTGCTCGGCGGCTCGGAAACGTTGATGATCGGGCGCACGCTGTGGTCCGAATTTTTCACCAATCGTGATTGGCCAGTCGCCTCGGCAGTCGCGATCGTGCTGCTGCTCTTGCTCGTCGTGCCGATCGCGCTCTTCCAACGTCACCTCCTGGTGCGCGCGGAGGCGACACGATGAAACGCGGTATGAGCCCGATCAATTTGACTGTGTTGACGCTCGGCTTTGCGTTTCTCTATTTACCGATTTTCATCTTGATCGTCTTTTCATTCAACGAATCGAAGCTCGTCAATGTCTGGGCCGGCTTCTCGACCAAGTGGTATGGCGAGATGGCCGCCAATGACGCGTTGATCGACGCGGCGCTCGTTACGCTCGAGGTCGGGCTCGTTTCATCGACGCTCGCGACCATCCTCGGCACCATGGCCGCGGTATTGCTTACCCGCTTCGGGCGCTTCCGTGGCCGCACCTTATTCGCCGGCATGGTGCTCGCCCCCCTCGTCATGCCGGAGGTGATCATCGGTTTGGCCTTGCTCCTGATGTTTCTTTCCCTCGGGCTTTCGCGCGGCACGCTGACCGTCGTCATCGCGCACGCGACCTTCGCCATGGCCTATGTCACGGTGATCGTGCAATCGCGCCTGATGTCCATGGACCGCGCGATCGAGGAAGCCGCGCAAGACCTCGGCTGCCCGCCCTTCAGGACATTCCTCAACATCACGCTCCCGATCATCGCGCCGGCGGTGATCGCGGGCTGGCTCTGCGCCTTCACACTTTCGCTCGATGATCTGGTAATCGCCTCTTTCACCACCGGGCCAGGCGCGACCACGCTACCGATGAAGATCTATTCCCAGGTCCGCCTCGGCGTGACGCCGGAAATCAATGCGATTTCGACCCTCATGATCGGCGTTGTGACCGCTGGCGTGATCGCGGCCAGCCTGATCAACCGGCGGAGCCACCGCCGACAGGGTCGCGCCGATGCGCCGCCGCGCCCGGCGTGAGGGTTAAAGGTCCGCCCACATGCGCATTAAATTGGCATGTGACTTCGAGATGAGGTCGAATTCCGCCGTCTTGCCCTGCACCTTGAAAACGCCGCGCCGGGCATTGTCGAGGTCATAGATGATCTCGCGCTTGAACGGATCGGCCACCACACACTGCGCCCAACTCACGGCCGCGAGCCGAATGCCGCTACTGAGCGGCTCGACGCGATGCAGCGTGGTCGAGGGGTAGACCACCATGGCCCCGGCCGCGAGCTTGAACGAACGCGTACCGAAGGTGCTTTCAATCACCAACTCGCCGCCCTCATAGGTGGCAGGGTCGCTGAGAAACAGCGTCATCGAGATATCGGTGCGGATGATCGGATTGGCGCCCATCAACGGATCGTCGACATGCGCGCCATAGGACATGCCCGGCACATAGCGACTGATCATCGGCCGCCTTAGGGTCTTCGGCTTGAAGGCGCGATTGAATTCGGTGTGCTTCGCGATCGCCTCATTGGCGATCGTCAGCGCCGATTTGGTGCGCTCGTCATTGGCCGCGAGCTGCGTGTTGTTCTTGACCAGTTTGGCGTGCCAACCGGCGGTCAGTTTGCCGTCGACAAAATCCTCGGACTTCAGACAATCCGCGATGCGCGCGATATCGTCGGCCTTGAGCACGTCATCGAATGTCAGGATCACGGCAATACTCCCGTCGTTTGTCCATCGTCGGGTGACCTGTTTCAGCCATAGGTGAGGGCCTGGTCCTGATCGTCCCACTCTTGGTCGAGGCCACCCTCAGGCACATCGAGTTTCGCGGCATCGACCTGATCGCCGCTCGATTGGACGAGGTGGAACAGCGCGTCCCCCTCATAGACCAACGGCAAATTGGTAAGCCCGATCACCATGCCGTCGGCGCGGCTTTTGACCTTGGTTCGTGCGGCGCCAAAGGGATCGGCGACATAGCCAAGCGCCGAGCCTTTTTCGACCGCGGCGCCTAGCGCGACCGCATCGCGCAGCACGCCGCTCTGCGGCGCTCGGGCCCAACTGCTCGAGCGCGCGATCAACGGTTCGATCTTTGGCGCCCCATCACGCTTGGCCGGCAACATGCCAAGCGCATCCATCACATTGCGCACCCCGCGCACACCCTGCTCGATGCTCGGCCCATCATGGCGGAGCGCTTCGCCCGCCTCATAGACCAGCACGGGCACGCGCCATTTCGAGGCGCTTTCGCGCAGGCTCCCTTGGCGAAATCCTGAATTGATCACCACCTGAGCCCCAAACGCTTTGGCCAGTTTTTCGGTTTCAGGCTGATCGAGATTGGCGCGCACCTGCGGATAATTGGCGCGGTGGATCGCCCCCGTATGGAGATCGATCCCATGCGTCGAATTGGCCACGATCTCGGTCAGGAATAAGTGTGCGAGGCGCGAGGCCAGCGAGCCGCGCGGCGAGCCTGGGAATGAGCGATTGAGATCCCGCCGATCGGGCAAATAGCGCGATTGCGACACGAAACCGAACACATTGACGATCGGCACCGCGATCAGTGTGCCATGCAGTTGCGCGAGGCCCGGATCGGCCATCAATCGCTGCACGATCTCTACACCATTGATTTCGTCGCCATGAATGGCGGCGCTGACAAACAGACGCGGCCCCTCCTCCGTGCCATGAATCACCTGCACCGGCATGGTCATCGGGGTCCGGGTCGAAAGATCGACGATCGGCACATCGAAGGAGAGCTGCTCGCCGGGCTTGATCTCCCGGCCGGCAATTCGGATCGGATCTCGCATCGGCGTCTCTACCCCCACAGGCTCGGGCCGTGCCTTGGCGGGGCAATATATAGCAGGCCCGTCGAAGACCGCTGAAAAAGCAAAGGGCCCCGCCATTTCTGGCGAGGCCCTCGTTAAACGATCGTCAGGCTAGGCGATTAATACTTGTACTCCTGGCCGAACAGCACTTCGGTCGGAACCGCCTCGCTGAGCTTCCAAACATCCGCGACGCCAGCCTTGCCGTTCATCACACCCATGATGCGCATTTCGGCCTTGTTCTGGTGATGCAGCGTGTTGGTGAAGGTGCGCGGCCCGAACAGGGTCGGCTCCTCCCTCATCTTTTCCATCTCGGCAACTACCGCGCCGGCGTCGAGCGTATTGGCCCTCTTGACCGCAAGCGCCCAGACATAGATGCCGACATAGCCCGGATAAACATACTGGCTCTCAGGACGCGCGCCGGTATTCTTTTCGAACTTCTTGTTGAACTCTTCGACCTTCGGATTCGGGTCGTCGCCATAGATCGAGCCCTGCTCCGGAATGTAGACATCGGTCAGGTTCGGGCAGCAATTGTGCCAATGCGAGCCGGTCATCGAGCTGCCTTGGCCGATCGGGGTATTGATGCCCGCCGCGCGGACCTGCTTGACCGCCGAAGCGCCGCCCGGAACGTAGGTGCACATCTGGATAAAATCAGGTGCCTTGGCGAGGCCCTTCATGCGGGTGATTTGCGCCGCGATCGAAGGATCCTCGTTCTTGAACACGTCATGGCCGAGGATTTCGCCGCCGAGCTTCCGCCACATCCAGTCGAAGCCGTAGCAAATGCCCTTATTATATTCGAGCACGTCGTCGAGCAGGATATAGGCCGTCTTATAGCCCCGCTTCTTGAAGCCCCACTCGGCCATGATCGCACCCTGCACCGCCGCGAGCACGGAGCCCGAGAACGAGTGCGGGCCAACGCCTTCGATGCCGGCCAATGCGCTTTCGGCGCATAGGAAGATCGAAATCAGCTTGGCGTTCTCCGCCGCCAGAGCGGCCGGCGCGCCGAAGTCATAGTCGCAATCGACCATCACGAGGTCGGCGCCCTGATCGACCACGGTCTGGCCGGCCTTGGCGCTTTCCACGCGATCGGTCTTGGCGTCGGCATAGATCGTAACGATCTTTTTGCCGAGCAGACCGCCCGCGGCGTTCAGTTCTTCGATCATGATTTCGCCGGCCTTGGTCGGCGGGACGCTGTAGTTCTGCATCCAGCCCGACGACGAGCGGGCATAGCCGACAACGATGTTGCCGTCCTTGTCCAATGCCGCGACTGGATTGGCGAACGCGCCCCCAGCGGCCAGCGCGCCAACTGCCACGATGGTATAAAGACGTTTCATTTAGACCCTCCCGGTGACTAAAATTTCGATCAGCCACAAAATCGTGCTTCGCTAACTGCTGTCAAGAGGGTAAACAATACGCGTCATTGCGGCGTGAGCAAATTCTTTCAGTGAGTTTGTTGCGTTGCATTATTTTTTCTATTGCTTTTTTTGCATCGCGTCAATTACCTAACATGCTGTGGGGGACTGGCGTTTGGCGAGGCGATGAACTAAAGCGAACGCCAAAAGCACCGGTCGGGAGAGCAGTGTCGAAACATGTTTAAATTGCCCGGGAAAAGCGTTGTCGGCGCCACAAAGCGCGGACACCACGATGGCTTGACGTTGCAGGCGATCGACGTGTCGGTCCGTTTCGGCGGCTTAACCGCGGTCGACACGGTCAATGAAACGCTCCATCGCGGTGAAATTCTCGGCCTGATCGGCCCGAACGGCGCCGGCAAGACGACATTCGTCAACGCGTTGACCGGCTTTCAAGAGCCGACGTCCGGCCAGGTCAAACTGGGCGATCGCGTTATTTCGGGTCTCTCGCCGCATTGGATTCGCCGCCACGGCATTGCGCGCTCGTTCCAGGCCGGTCGTTTGTTTCGCGATCTGCCGGTGAGCGAAAACGTCGAGGTCGCGGGCGTCAGCATGGGTCTGTCGCGACGCCGCGCGCACAAACATGCCATGGAGTTGATCGAGTGGATCGGCCTCAAGGATAAAGCGCGTCAACCCGCCGGCGTATTGCCCTATACCGATGAGCGACGCGTCGGCATTGCGCGCGCCCTTGCCATGCAGCCGGCTTTCGTATTGCTTGACGAGCCGGCGGCGGGCATGTCCGATCTCGAATGTGATGACATCATGCGTTTGGTACGCGAAATTCCCTCGCGCTTCGGTTGCGGCGTGTTGTTGATCGAGCACAATATGCGCGTCGTCATGGGTGTTTGCGAACGCATTCATGTGCTCGATTCCGGCAAGACATTGTCGCGCGGTTCACCGAGCGACGTGCAGAAGGATCCCGCCGTGATTCAAGCCTATCTCGGACACGGCTAATGACCGCACTCCTCAAGATTGACGGGATTACCGTGCACTACAGCCGCTTGGCGGCGGTGCGCAATGTTTCGGTCGAAGTCGGCGAAGGCGAGATCGTCTGCATCGTCGGCCCGAACGGCGCGGGCAAATCGACCACGCTCCTGACGATTTCAGGCATTCTCAGCCCGACCGAAGGCACGGTGACGTTCGGCTCGAAGAACATCACGGGCGCCAATCCTGAAAACGTGGCGCGCATGGGCATTTCGCAAGTGCCCGAGGGCCGCCACGTGTTCACGGTGCTCAATGTCGAAGAGAATTTGCGCATCGGAACACTCATGCGGCGCGATCGCAGCGAGATCGAGAAGGACTTCAAGATGGTCCTCGATATGTTCCCCGTGCTTGCCGAACGGCGGCGCCAGCCGGCCGGCAAACTATCCGGCGGCGAGCAGCAAATGCTCGTGATCGGCCGCGCGCTTCTAACGCGCCCGAAGCTGATGACGATCGACGAACCCTCGCTCGGGCTCGCGCCGAAGATCGTCGATCGCGTCTATGAAGTCCTGACCGACCTTCGCAACAGAATGGGGCTGACGCTTTTGATCGTCGAGCAAAGCTCGGAGCGCGCGCTCAAGGCCGCGGATCGCATTTATGTGTTGAGAAGCGGCCAAATCCAGCTCAGCGGCAACGCCAAGGATTTGCGCGACGGCGAAAAGGTCAAGCAGGCCTATTTCGGCTTTAGCGATGCCGCCAAGCATGTCGGTGAGGTCGCCTTCTGATGGGTTACATCATCCAAGTCATCGTCGATGCCTTGAGCCTGGGCAGCCTTTATGCACTAGCCGCCCTTGGCATCGGTCTTTTGTTCGGCGTGTTGCGGCTGATCAACTTCGCCCATGGCGACTTCATCACGCTCGGCGCCTATGCTTTGATCGTGCCGGCCTATGGCCCGGATGCAATTCGCTTCATCGCCGATTTTCACCCCGTCGCGCTGATCATTTGCACGATCTTGGTGGTTGTCGCCATCGCGCTTCTATCCGAACTCTTGGTCTTCCGGCCCTTGCGCTATGCCAGCGCCGCGACACTGATGGTGGGCTCGTTCGCGCTCTCCTTCGTGATCCAGAATCTGATCATCATGATCTATAGCGGCCGGCCCAAATCGCTCAACCTTTGGTCCGACTTGACTGCGATCAAATTTGACGTCGGCGGCGTCGACATCGCGCTTCTGCCGCTGCTGATCATCGGCGTGACGATGGTTTTGATGGTGTTACTCGTCCTCTTCCTGAAGCACACCCCGTGGGGCGTGCAGATGCGCGCCGCCGCCGAAGACTTCAAGATGGCCCGCATGCTCGGCGTGCGCGCGAACTTCGTGATCTCGCTCGCGTTCGTTCTCTCGGGCGCCCTCGCGGCCGTGGTTTCGCTGCTCTTTGAAGCGCAACTCGGCATTCTGATGTTCCGCATGGGCACGCCGTTGATGGTGTTCGCCTTCATCGCGACCGTGATTGGCGGCATGGGCTCGCTGGTCGGCTCCGTCGTTGGCGGCATGTCGGTGGGCATCGTCAGTTCGATTCTCCAGGCGGGACTACCGTCCGAAATACGCGGCTATCGCGACGTTTTTGTGTTCGGCCTGGTGATCCTTGTTCTGTTGCTCAGGCCGCAAGGCATCGTGCTTTCGCGCGCCACCCGCGAGCGCGTTTAGCGTTGGTTTGGAGTAGGTAGGGATGACAGCCAACATCGAGAGCGGAAAGCGCCGGCGGCCCTCGCCTTTCAATTATACGATCGAGGCCAAAAGCCCGGCAATGCTGACCTTGCGCGCCTGGTGGCCGCCGATCCTGTGGTCGATCGTGCTCCTCCTCATCGTCGTCATCGTGATGGGCCTCGGCAACGCGACCCTGCACAAGACGCTGACCGACGCCCTGATCAAACTGATGGTGGTGGTCGGCCTCTTCGTCTTCATCGGTAATTCGGGCATCCTCTCGTTCGGTCATATCGGCTTCATGATGATCGGTGCCTATGCCGCGGCCTGGCAGACCTGTTGCCCCAAAACTAAGAAACTGTTCATCCCCGGCCTGCCCGACTATTTGCTGACCCACCAATTCCCGTTCATGGTTTCGGTCATCGTATCGGGCCTCTTGGCGGCCTTCATCGCACTGATCGCGGGCTCGGTCTTGATGCGATTATCGGGCATCGCCGCCTCGATCGGCACGTTCGCGTTCCTGATGGTGATGTATGCGTTCTATTTGCGCTGGGACCCCTGGACCCGTGGCGCCAGCACCATGACCGGTCTGCCCGTCCATACCGATTCCTGGGTCATGCTTGGCTTCTGCGTCGTGGTGATGTTCGGCGCTTTCGTTTATGCCCGCTCGCGCTATGGCCTCTCGGCCAAGGCCTCGCGCGATGATGAGGTCGCCTCCAAGGCGGCCGGTGTCAACGTGGTCGGCCAGCGCCTGTTGTCCTTTGTCGTGAGCGCCTTCATCGTCGGCATGGCGGGCGCTTTGTTCGGCCACTTCCTCGGCATTCTAACGGTCGATTCCTTCGGCCTCCCCTACACCTTCATCACGCTCTCGATGCTGGTGGTTGGCGGCATGCAGAGCCTATCGGGCGCCGTGCTCGGCGCGATCGTGATCTCGACCCTGTTCGAGGCCTTACGCCAGCTTGAGATTGGCTTCAATATCGGCGGCTCGCTGGTGGCGCTGCCGGGCGGCGGCCGCGAGGTTGGCATTGGTATCTTGATGCTGGTGATCCTGATCTTCCGGCGCAACGGCCTGACCGCGAACCAAGAGGTCTATTGGCCCTTCAGAGGCGACGCCATGGCCAAGACCGCGATGTCGAGACGCTCCTAATCAAACTATCGCCGTGGCATGAACAACGGGGCCGGCTTTTGCCGGCCCCTTATGTTTTAGCCCTTCGGATCGCGCAGCAAGACCCCTGTGATCTCATCCCACTCGGCTGGCAAAGGCTGTTCGGATGCCGGCCGCTTGGCTTGGCGATACCAATAGCCGGCATTATCGAGATCGCCCTCGATCCGGTGCAAATGCGCATGCACCCAAGCGGCCGCGCGGCCCTTTTCATCTTGCACGAGCTTGTGTGCATCATCCCAGGCGCCCTTGGCAGCGTGCCAGAGCGCCCGCAATTCAGGTGAAAGCTGCACCGATGGGGTCGGCTCTTGGAGTGATCGCTTGAAATGCGCGAGATCCATGAAGCACACCGTTCACTGGGTGGAAAGAGCTAAAGCCTAGCCTGTCGCGCCACCGCCGAACATGCGGTTTGAACAATACCGGCCCGAATTGCGCCACTTGGTCGATGATGTATAAGGAAGGCGCCAGTTTCGGGGCCGTGCGGCCATTTCCGCCGCCGCCGCCCGGTCATATCATAAGAGGAAATGAGGAGCATGACGGAAGCCGCGTCCACGGATGGCAATGCCGGTCTGTTTCCGCTCGGCCCGGACAAAACCATTTATCGCAAGCTGACCGGCGATCACGTCTCCCTCGCCACCTTCGAGGGCGAGGACGTTCTCAAGGTCGCGCCCGAAGGCCTGCGCCTGGTCGCCGAACAAGCCTTCATCGACATCAATCATTTGCTGCGACCCGGTCATCTCCAACAGCTCCGCAATATTCTCGACGATCCCGAGGCCACCCCGAACGACCGCTTTGTCGCGTTCGATCTGCTGAAGAACGCCAACATATCGGCCGGCGGCGTGTTGCCCATGTGTCAGGACACCGGCACCGCCATCATCATGGGCAAAAAGGGCCGGCGCGTGTGGACGCGCGGCGGCGATGAGGCGGCCCTCGGCGCGGGCGTGCGCGATGCCTATCTCAAGCGCAATCTGCGCTATAGCCAGGTCGCGCCGCTTTCCATGTATGAGGAAAAAAATACGCGCACCAATTTGCCGGCACAGATCGATATCTTCGAAGAGGGTGAGGACAGCTACAAACTGCTGTTCTTGGCCAAGGGCGGCGGCTCGGCCAACAAATCGTTTCTCCATCAGGCGACACCTTCCGTGCTGGCGCCCGATCGCCTGCTCAAATATCTTGATGAGCGGATCAGAACACTCGGCACCGCCGCCTGCCCGCCCTACCATTTGGCCGTGGTGATCGGGGGCTTGAGCGCCGAGCTCAATCTGAAAACCGTCAAGCTTGCCAGCGCGCGTTATTTGGATGAATTGCCGACCGCGGGCTCCGAGAGCGGCCATGCCTATCGCGACCTCGGCTTGGAAGCCGAAATCCTGAAGCTCACGCAGAACATGGGCATCGGCGCGCAATTTGGCGGCAAATATTTTTGTCACGACGTGCGCGTCATCCGCATGCCGCGCCACGGCGCCTCATTGCCGATCGGCATTGGCGTGTCATGCTCGGCCGATCGCCAGGCGCTCGCCAAAATTACGCGTGACGGTATTTATCTCGAAGCGCTCGAAACCGATCCGTCGCGCTTCTTGCCCGAGATCGACCCGACCGCGCTCGCGAGCGATGTGGTCAAGATCGACCTCAAGCAATCCATGGCGCAAATCCTGGCAACCCTGTCGCGTCACCCGATCCGCACGCGCCTCTCGCTTACCGGGCCCCTGATCGTGGCGCGCGATGCGGCCCACACGCGGCTTCGCGCGGCGCTCGATCAAGGCAAGCCCTTGCCGGATTATTTCAAAAACCACCCGATCTATTATGCCGGCCCCGCCAAAACACCGGCCGGCTATGCCTCGGGCTCATTTGGGCCTACCACCGGCGGACGCATGGATGGCTTTGTCGAGCAATTCCAAGCGGCCGGTGGCTCCTTGGTAATGCTCGCCAAGGGCAATCGCAGCGCCGCCGCACGCGACGCCTGCAAAAAACACGGTGGGTTTTATCTCGGCTCGATCGGTGGCGCGGCGGCGCGGCTCGCGCAAGACTGCATCAAAAAGGTCGAGTGCATCGCCTTCGAGGACCTCGGCATGGAAGCGATCTGGCGCATCGAGGTGGAAGACTTCCCCGCCTTCATCGTCATGGACGACAAAGGCAATGATTTCTTCCAGGAACTGAAGCTCGGCTGAACAAACTAGAGCGTGATCCAGCCAGATTGAATCATCTGCGTTGCGCCGTGTCGAGGCGATCCGCCACGCGCGCCGCGTCGCGCGCTCAAGCGCGCGCCCGGGCGCGCGACGAGCGATGCCGGGCCATCGGTCGAGCGGCGCAACGCCGCGGGCGCCCGACACGACGCAACCCATAGGGCCGGCCTTTTTCGCCGTGGGGTCGTCGCAGGGTTCGCCCGTAGGCTCCGCTACGCGCTTCACCCTGCTTCTGCCCACTGCGAAAAATTCCTCCGGCGCAGCTGGTTCAATCTGGCTGGATCACGCTCTAATCGGGCGCCGGCTCACGCCGACGCCCGATCATCGAGAAATTTAGTCTTAGTTCGGCAGGCCTTCGGCCTTGCGCGCGGCCTGCACCGCGGGGCGTGCCGCGACGCGATCACGATAGGCAACAAGGTTCGGGAACGGCGTCAAATCCATCTTGGCGCCGCTCGACCATGTCAACGTGGTGTAGAGGTAGGCATCGGCCACGGTGAATTGGCTGCCCATCAAAAACTGATTCTGGGCGAGGTGTTTGTTCAGATAATCGAAGCGCTGCGCCAGCCTGGTCTTGACCGTGCTGTCCTTGAAGTCCTGCGGCGTGGTCGGCCAGAACAACGGGCCGAAGCCCTTGTGGATTTCCGTCGAGATGAAATTAAGCCACTGCACCACCTTGTAGCGCTCGGGCGAGCCGGCCTTGGGCAGGATGCTGGTCGCGCCCTTGGCATCGGCGATGTACTGCATGATCGCCGGGCCTTCGGTCAAAATGCTGCCATCGTCGAGCTGCAGCGCCGGAACATAGCCGATCGGGTTGACCTGTGTGTAATCCGAGCCTTTTTCGGTTTTCTTTGATTGAAGGTCGACCTTCTCAAGGTCAAACGTGCTGCCGGTCTCGCGCAACACGATATGCGAGGCCATCGAGCAGACGCCGGGGGTGTAATACAGCTTCATGGGTGTGTCCTTGGTTACATTATTTGGTTGTGGCGCCATTGGGCGCTTAGTGCCGCTCTATTTGGCACTCGAAGACGCGCCCGCCAAGCCACGAGATGGTAACCACCGGCCGGGGGGAGCATTCAAGTTTTGTGTTAGGGGATCGGCCGACCGTCCAGAAAAGCAGCGATTTGCGGCGTAGCCCGCAGGCGACCTAGCTTATCGTCGTTCGGCAATTGCGGCTTGTCGCGCTCGGCATTGACCATGCAGAGAAAGCCGAGGGGCTCATCCGGCGGCGCGCGAAACTGATGCCAGGTCATGGCCGGCACCGAGACCAGGTCATGGGCCGCAACCGGCCGCACCTCGGTTCCGAGCAGGCAATGGCCTTGGCCGCGGAGGATCATCACGGCGTGGACATGCTCGTGGCGCTCCAGCGTCGAATAGCCGCCCGGCGCCATCTCGAAATAGCGCAATTCGCATTTGAGGGCGGGATCGGCGAAAAGAATCTGCCGACTGATCGCCTTGAACGGCGCCGAACCTTCTTCCTTATAAGGCATGCGTTCGACCGTCTCCCATTGAAACGATGCGGCAAACCGGCGAATGAGGCCCTTTAGGTTCAACACCAACCCCGCATCAGGACACGTGCTCGGCAACGCGTTTAACAAAACGGGCGGTCTCGGCGCTCAAACGCTCCCGGGCCGCGAGCAGCCCGCCCCCGATCAATAGGATTGTATCGGGTCCGTAGAAGTCGAGCATCTCCGGCACGCGTTCAAGCGACATGCCACCGGCGGGCACTGGAACGGACGGACGCAGCCCGGCCCACTCATGGCGGGCCGCGGCCGCGATGGCCCGACAGGTCTCGGGCGTATAGCCAAACCGACCGCCATGATTGGGAAAGATCGTCGCGTCGGCGCCAAACAGACGAAACAGTTTCCCGAGCAAAAGCGGCGGCGCGATTCGCTGAGCGCCGGCCATCGCCGGGTGCGCCATGAAAGCAAGATCGGCATTCTCGCGCACGAGAGCGCAAAAGGCGGGCAGCCCAACCACCATGGGCGCCACCAACGCGGTATCGAGCCCAATTTCACGCAAAATCACCACCTGTCGGCGCAATTGATCGAGATTGCCCGATAGACTCGGCAGATAGACCGTTCGCCCGCCGGTCGCCCGATTGGCCTCGCGCACGGCAGCGGCACAAGCGCGCGCGCGCGCGTCGAACGGGCTAAAGCCCTGATCGGCCAGACCATGATCGTCCTTGATCAAATCGATGCCGCCCCGCGCCATTTGACCGGCAAGCGCCGCCAGAGCATCGGCCGGAAGCCCTTGCGGCTTGAGCGCGGAACACGTGAGCGCGCGCCGCGCCGCGCTGGTCCGCCGGCGAAAGCCCTCGAGACCTTGGCGAGGCCCACCGAATGTCGCGATCAGCGCCGGGGTCAATTCGATGTCCTCGAGCACCACATCGTCTTGGATCGACGTATTGCCGAACGCCATGTTCATGAGCTGCCCGACCTCAAGCCCGGTGGTCGCCTCGGCGAGCCCGATGCGTACCGCGAAAAAGCCATCACCTCGCGCATCAATGGCCTCGACCCGGCCAATGATCTCGGCCTTGACGACCGGATCATCGATCACCTCACGCGGCAGTTCGACGCTCTGCTCAAGCGCGATCGCCTCGGCGCGCGCTTCGATCGCGCCTGCCTCGCTTTTGACCCGATATGTTACGTGAATGCGGCTCATGGACCGATCAAACGGCTAGAAACAACAATAAGCCCAGCGCGCTTTCAGCGCGGTGGTCGCCCTGTTTTGCCGGGAGAACGCTCATGGGGCAACAGAGAAACGCGGGCCCCCGTCTTGATTCGGCGTCGCGTGCCTAGAATTTGGGCTTGGGTTGCCCGGGCAGGATAACCCTCACGCGCGTTCCCTTGCCGGGCTCGCTCTGAATATCCAACCGCCCGCCAAGTAGACCAATCAACTGCGAGGCGATCGCCAGCCCCAGCCCCGTCCCTTCGTGGCTCCGCTTCAGGCCATCCTCGACCTGATAGAACGGACGGGTAACCTCGCTAATCTTATCGGCTGGAATGCCGATGCCTTGATCGGCGACTTCGATGATCACGGTCTGATCGTCACCGCGCCGACCAGAAATTCGTACATTGCCGCCCTTGGACGAAAATTTGACCGCGTTCGTAACCAGGTTGATCAAGATTTGCCGCAGGGCACGAACATCCGAATTTAGAACGATATCCGAGGCATCCCAACGAACCGCGACACCACGGCCTTCGGCAAGCGGGATCACCATCCGTCCGCATTGGGCGATCAGATCGCCGAGCAGAACCTCCTCATAACGGAAATGCGAAGCCCCCGCCTCCAGCTTCGACCATTCAAGAATATCGGAGATCAGATCGAGGAGATGTTTGCCGCTCTTTTTGATGTAGGAGAGATATTCCTTATAGGAGAGATTGCCGACCGGCCCGAACACCTCACTCAGTATGACATCGGAAAATCCGATGATGGCATTCAACGGCGTGCGCAATTCGTGGCTCATATTGGCGATGAAATTGGCCTTCGCCACATTGGCAATATCGGAATGTTCTTTGGCCGCGCGCAAATCACGCTCCATTTGGCCAATGCGCGACACAAACTTCAGGCGATGGTAGATCAATCGCTAATTGATCGGCTTCGTCAAAAATTCGGTCGCGCCAGCGGCGAAGGCCCGGTCGATCGATGCTTCATCATCAAAGCTCGTCATCAACAAGATGGGGGTTCCCGAGAAGCGATCATTGCGGCGAAGCGTTTCGCACACCGCGAACCCGGTCATCTTGGGCATCACGACATCGAGAAGAATCAAATCGGGCCCTGTGGCGCTCGCTTTCGCGAGGGCTCCCGCGCCGTCGCTGGCAACGACGACCTCGAAGCTGGCATCGACGATACATTCGCGGAGGATCATCCGCTGCGTCGGATCATCCTCGGCCAACAATATTTTTGGCACCGATCGCGCGTGCGCCTCATTCGGCGCTGGTGCCGTCATGGCGTCATGATCGGACGCGCTCATGATCGCTTAGCGCCCCGCCGCCGTGCGTAGGGAATTGAGGATGGAGAACCTCAGGACGAGCGAGCGAACGCCTGCCCCGATCCTGGCCAAATTCGACATACAAAGCCTCTCCGGTCCCTGTGGCGAGCGGCGGATTTGGGATCGGCGACCGTGCCAGCGAGGGGCCGGATCGCTCGAAAAACGCCGCGCTTATTCCCGGCAAACTACCGCTCTGCCTCAGTCTTGTCACACCTTGACTATAGGGAAACGTCTAAGGAGCCCTTAAGTCAGCGCGACGCTCGGCGCGCGCTTGGGCGCATTAACCATCAAGACGTTTGAAGGCCTTAGGTAATTCGGCGGCGCTCGCGCATGGCGGCCGCGGTCCCCATATTTGTCAAAGCGAGACTGACCGAGAGCACGGCAACCGCGATCCACACCCAAAAACTCAGCCGATCGCCAAAAAGGACGCTCGCCCAGATCAAACCGGCCGCCACCACGACATAATTCAGTAACGCAAAAAACGCCCCCCCGGCCCGGCGAACGATCTCGAAAAAGCACGCATAGGTGATCGATTGCGCGGCGGTCGCCCAGAGCACGACCAACAAGCCCTGATTGCCGGCATCGGTCGGCAGCACGAAGCCATCGCGCGCCATCATGACGATAAACAAAATGACCGCGCCCACCGCCATCATGCCGGAGGCGAGACCGAGCGAGCCGGCCTTGGGCGGCGCGAGCCGCTCACCATAGACATTGTTGATCGCGGCGAGGAGCGGCACCAAAAGTGCGAAGACAACCCAGATCGCCGCTTCAGGCGAGGACAAGCTTCCGTTCGGCAAAACAATCAAAAGAATACCGCCAAAGCCGAGCGCGACGCCGGCCAGATTGAGCCAACGAAATCGGTCCACACCAAGCATGAGCGACAACGCGTAGGTCGTGGTCGGAATCAGCGCGACGATCAGCGTCAAAATTCCCGCCGGCACGCGATCGGCAACCGAGGAAAACACCAAGAGCGGCCCGACCATGCCGGTCACCGCCACCAGCGCATAAAGCTTGAGCGCGCCAAAATTGACCGGCGGCAAGTCGCGTTTGAGCGCTGCACCGACCAAGAGCGCGCCCGAGGAAAACAATGCCTGCCAGAACGCGTAAGCGGCAATCGGCAGGCCAGCCTCGACAATAAATTTGTTCGCTGAAAACATGCTGCCATAGGCAATGCCGCCAACCAGCAACAGGATGGTCGGGAAAAGCATGGTCGCTGATTTGATCGGGAGTTTGTCGGTCACAGGCTGCCTTTCAGAAATGCGAGAGATATACGTTAAATCTTTAACACACCCTTCCGCCACGCTTTAAGAAAGTTTCGACAATTCCGATCGCGGTCGAGGATGATGTCTTCGGCGAATTTATAGGCCACGGTCGTGCGATCGAGGTGGGCAAGCTCGGCCGGCTTGCTGACCACCGGATCCATGATGGCGGAATCGGCCCCAGCCTCCATGGCGAGCACCAGAAACACATCATTGATCAGCTTCCGCGCCGGAATACCGAATGACACATTGCTCATACCGCCCGTGATGTGAATTTCTGGGCCGAAGCGGAGCCGGAGCGCGCGGATCGCCTCGAGGCAATGAGGGCCGAACGCGGTATCGACCGAAACCGGAAAGATCAGCGGGTCGACATAGAGATCGCTGAGCGGAATGCCGCGTTGCAACGCCGCCTCGACCATGCCGGCCGCATTATCGACGCGCGGTTGAATGCCGTCGGGCATGCCCTTTTCGCCTGCTGCCGTCACCACCACGGGTGCGTTATAGGCCTTCGCAAGATCGAGCGCATCGAGCCGCTCGAGCGAGGCCGAATTGAGCATCGTGCGTTGGCCCTTGCCTGAGAGCGCCTCAAACCCCGCTCTGATATTCTCGACACTCGATGAATCGATCGAGAGCGGCAATTTGGTCATGCCTTCCATCGTCTTGACCAGCCAACGCATGGCCGCCTGCTGGCCCTCCGCTTTCATTGAAATCTCGTCGACATTGAGATCGAGAAAATGCGCACCCGTGCGCTCCTGGTTACGCGCCATCGTTCGGAGATATTCGACACCAAGCGCGGCCTCTGGCCCGCCGCGCATGGCCGTGTCGATCGCGACCATGACGTGTTTAACCCGGCCCTGCTCCCAATCCTGGGTCCTCTTGGCGGAATCGGGAACCGTCAACGCGCTCTCCACACCATCGACCGTGGTGAATTTGATCACGTCGACGCCGTCGACCGTGGCGAGACGCGGCCCTTTGCGGAGCAAGACACGCGTGGTGTGGATGTTCTCGCCGATCACGATGAGGGGGCTGGTCATGCGGGGCTCCTGTGGCGTTCGGCGGCCTGGCGTGACGCTGGCGCCGCGAGAATCTCGGGCATCGGTTTGAACTGACAGCCCTCGACGAAAATCTCAAAAAAATCAGGAGTCGTTTCTAACTCAACATGCTCGATCCGCGCCACCATGGCTTCAAGCTCGAGGCGTTTGGTAAGTGACAGGAGGGCCAACCGAGCGCCCTTCAGCGCCGCATTGCCGACCTTGACGACCCGCTCTTCCGGCACCGCGGCCAAAAGCCCAATCAGCACGGCATTCGAAACATCGACATATTGCGCGAAGCCGCCGGCCAAATAGAGCGTGCCCACATCACGCGGATCGGCGCCGGCCAGGCGCAACACGATATATTGGCCGCAATAATTGGCCGCCTTGGCCTGGGCGAGATTGCTCGCGTCTTCGCGCGAGAGCGTGATGCCCTGCGCCGGCACCACGGGCAATTTTTGCAGCCGTCGGTCGGCGGTGAAGACGCCCTTGGGTGTCATGCGCTCATGACGCCTGAGCTCGGCCAGCAGATCGATCAGCCCCGAGCCGCACAGCCCAATCGGCGGCACATCGCCGATTGTCTGACAGTCGAAGCGATCCGTGCGCGGGTCCAGCCTCACGCTCTCGATCGCGCCGTCATAAGCCGGCATGCCATAGGTCACGAGGCCGCCTTCGAACGCCGGCCCGGCCGGGCAGGAGGCCGCGATCATGCGGCCCTTATGGCGCAACACGACCTCGGTGTTGGTGCCCATATCGACCAGGAGCACCGTGCCCTCGCCCTCGGGCGTCAGATCGAGCGCGAGGAGATCGGCCGCTGTATCGGCGCCGACATGGCTGGCGATCAGCGGCAGGCCATAGGCGCGCGCTTTGGCATTGACCCTGAGGCCGAGACGTTTTGCCCGCGCGAGGAGCGCGGTAGTGGTGCGCTTGCCCGCGCGCCACTCATGCTCGATCGTGGATTTATACGGCCGCTGGCCCACACTCTCGACATCGAGCTTGAAGAAAATATCGCGCATCGTGGTATTGGCGGCGATCGCGACTTCATAAATCGCCTGACGCGGCAATTTGAGCGCATCGGTCATGGCAACGATCGCGCGATTGATTTCGGTGGCGACGGCCCGCTGCAATTCGCCTTTGTGCTGTGGCGCGCAATCATAGGAGATGCGGTTCATCACATCCGAACCGCCAAAGCGCTGGGGGTTTTCGAACGCCGCGCGCCGCAAGCTTTTGCCGGTTTCGAGATCGACCAGATCGACCACCACCGTGGTCGTGCCAATATCGATCGCTAAGCCCAGCAGATGACCGCGATAGCGATCGATCACCTCTTCGCCATAGAACACGTCGTCGCCCTTTCGCGTGACCAGCGGATCGAGCGTCGCCGCGTCGTTCTCATCGAGCGCGTCGGTCACGATCCGGGGCGAGCGCCGGAGCGGCGCGAACGAGATGTCGATACCTTCTCGCGTGATTCGAGCCTGACAGGCGAGACGGTAGCCCCCACGCAAAAACGCCTCGGCTTCGCTTGGGCCCGAAAGCGCCTCGGCGCCCCCGGTCACCTCGACGATACATTCATGGCAACGGCCGCTGCGCTTGCATGAGGTCGGCACCGTGACCTTCAGGTCATCGGCGAGATCGAAGAGGGTCCGGCCCGCCTCAATGGCGCGGGCCTCACCATCGTGCCGAAGTGTACTCAACGCTCCGGCGCTTTCGGCGCTCCATTGGCGCGCCGCGCCGCCGCCTCTTCCCGGATGCGTTTGACGCGTTCCTTGGCGCGGGGATAGGAATCCGGATTGCTTTCCCAGGCGGTGCGATAATCCAGCCCGCCATCATGGCCGCATTGCTGGAGTTTGGCGCCCTCGCGCGGCGGCCGCTGATTGCGGCAGCGTATCGCCGCCGTGCAATCATCATGCCGGTCGCGATAGGGGCAGCGCATGAGCGATTTTGCGTCGGCCGCGCGCACCATGCCGGAGAACAGCTCGGTGATACGATCGAGCCGCTTTTGATATTCCGCCGGGTCAATTTTACGCATGATCAGGCGGGGGCGTTGCGCCGCTTTGCTTCGATCAATTGCTTGGCGAGCGAGACGCAAGCGAGCGCATCCTTGCCATAGCCGTCGGCCCCCATATCATCGGCGAATTCCTGCGTCACCGGCGCGCCGCCGACCATGACCAACACCTGTTCGCGAAGCCCCGCGTCGATAAATGCTTCGATCGTCTTGCCCATGTTCGGCATGGTGGTGGTCAACAGCGCCGACATGCCAACGATCGGCGCGCCGTGCGTCTCGATCGCATCGATAAAGGCATCGGCCGAGGTATCGACGCCAAGATCGATCACCTCGAAGCCGGAACCCCGCAACATCATGATGCAAAGGTTCTTGCCGATATCGTGCAGATCGCCCTTCACCGTGCCCATGATCACGGTCGCGATCGGCTCAACCCCCGAGGCTGAAAGGATCGGCTCGATATGCTTCATGCCGGCTTTCATGGCGCGCGCGCAGGCCAACACCTCGGGCACAAAGATGAAATTCTCGCGGAACTTAATGCCGACCACCCCCATGCCCGCGATCAGGCCGTCATCCATGACCTCGAGCGCCTCATGGCCCGCCTCGATCGCCTCGGTGGTCAGTTTGTCGACCAGATCGTCATCGCCATCGATGATCCCGGCGGCGATCGCCTGCATGCGCTCGTGGGCGCGCGTGAACAGCGCCACATTGCGCGCGATCTCCTCCGGGCGGGTGACGAACTCCTCGATCTCCGCCCGGATGGTCGCGTTCTTGATATCGGACAGCTCCGCCATGGTGGCGTTTCCTTGTCTTTATGCGGTGTGGGGCTTAATGCACGTGCGGGTGAGCGTGATGCCAATCGCGCACGGTGCGCGAAATCTCGGTCAAATTTTCGATCGGTGTCTGCAACGGAATGGCGCACTCGGGGCCGACCAGATGCACGCCGGCGGCGAGATTGGCCTCGACCTCCGCACGCACCTCTTCCGGCCCCTTGGAGAATAGAGTCTCGGGGTTGTTGATATTGCCGACCAGAGAGATTTTGCCGTGCACGGTCTCCATCGATTCCTGTGGCTTGTTCTTTGAATCGAAATGGAAGGCCGCCATGCCGGTCTCGGCGATATAGCCCATGCGGTCGACCGTGCGGCCGCAAATATGGAGGATCAGGGGCGCCGGAAAGCGCTCGGCGAACTCGGTATGCATTTCCTGCAAAAAGCGCTTGTAATACTCCGCACTCACCAAATCGCCGGTCGCGTGATCGGGCAGCGTCAGCGCGTCGGCGCCCGCCTCGATCTGCGCCAGGCCGAACAAATAGGTGATCTCCTTCATACGATCGAGCGCCAGCATCGTCTTGCCCGGATCGTCGAGCGAGAGCAGCAGGAATGGCTCAACGCCGAAGCAATGATAGCCCAGCGTCCACGGCCCCATGGTCTTGCCAACAATGGCGACCTCATCGCCAAATTCGCGACGCAACAATTTGATCGCATCGAGCACGCACACAATATCAGGGTGCTTCATGAAATCCTTCGGCACCTTGATGTCGTCGACATCGGTCCAAATCGGCTCGCGCATCCGCACGGTCGGCCAATTGTCCTTCTGCTCCCACTGCATCTTGCAGCCGAGCGCGGAGGATTCCTGAATGATCGAGAACACCGGCATGATCGTGTCGAAACCGAGCTCGGTATAGCCGGTCGCCGCCAGCCTCGCCATCAACACCGGATCGCGATTAGCGTCGGGGAAATGGGCATCGACCAAATCCATCAATTCAACAGTCGCGACCGATGTCGGGTTGCACACCGGCGTGCGGTCGACCGGTTCACGGCGGAGCGCGGCCATCACGCGTTGGCGGCTGGTCATCGGTTTGATCGACGCTGGGTTCACGGTGTCACCCCCATTTATTCGCATCAGGATTTCTGTGCGCTTGGCGCGACGAGGAGGCCACGGCTCATCGCCTCTTCCTGCTCGCGCATGGCGGCCCGCAAATTAAGCGCGCGCGGCAAAAGCAACCCGACCAGCTCATCATGCGGCGTGCCGCAGGTGAAGCGCACGCGCGCGGCATCCTCGCCGATCAGTTCCATCTGCGCGAGGCGGCTCAAGCCCCGCCCGATCGCGCCGATGCGCTGCGCCCGGCCTTCATCCAAGCCATCGGCGGTCACGCGATAGGTCGCCTTGTCTTCGCGAATGACTTTTATATTCCGCCCGGTCGTCTTGTCCGAAACCTCAAGCGGCATCGGCTCCGACACCACGCCCAACTTGACCTTGCACGCCGCGACGAAAAGCCGGCGGCAGGCGAGCTTATGGACTTCGCCACAGGTGAAGCAGAGGCGTTGCGGGTCATTGCCGGCCCGCGCCATGCCGCCGAGCTCCAGCATAATGGTCACGACCCGCGCCAAACGCTCATCGGTGTCTGGAATGCCGCTATAGCTGTGCACGAAATATTCGATCACGCCGGGCTTAGGCTGCTGTTCATAGAGCCCGATGGTGATGTTGTGAAACAGCGGATCCATCGATTGAAGCTCGATGCGCCGCCCCAGCTCGACGACATGGACAGCCGGGCGAATGTTCACGCCACCAGCCTCATCCGCTCGCTTTGCCATTTCCATGTCGCGCCTCTCGCCTAACCCATCGCAGGTCCAGAAGATCAGGCGCTATTCGACCCTATTCTACAAGCTATCCGCCTATTGTCATCCCCGTTTGCCAAGACGCCGGGCAAGCTGCGCCAGCAACCGCGCTCCAGGGCCGCCGGGCCTCAAGGAGCCGGTTTGTCACCCTCGGTCGAGTCAGACAGGCCCCCCGAATGACCCTCGTTCGGCTCGGCCCCAGGCCGGCGAATGCCCGAATTGCTAAGGGTTTCTTTCCGATTGGCGGTCTTCAATTTGGCCCCCTTGGCCTTGTCAAAACGAAGGAAACGCCATGATCAGGCTCGCCCCGATTTTGTTCGGATTGTTCCTCGGTCTTTGCGCCACGACCGCTCTCGTCGAAGACATTGAAGGCGCGGCGGATCACCCGCACATTCCGCGCATGCCTGGCTATAACATCGTGGATTACGAGGCGAATGATTTCGGCAAATACGAGTTCTACCGCTCAGACGAGGAAATGGTAACGCTAGAGGGGCGCTTTTGGTCGATCTACTACGAAGTCCCTGAAGGGACTAAACCGAAGGGCCCGTTGGAAATCGCCCGCAATTACGCGAGCGCCTTTGCGGCAAAGGGCGGCGGGGGCTATGACGGCTCCATGGATAATAGTGGCGGCATTGCCTATGCTTGGCTTACTGAGCCCGAGCGTGAAACCTGGATCGAGATCAAAGTTTCCAATGATGGCGAAATCTATACGTTGACCATTGTCGAGCGGGCGGGGCTTAAGCAGCAAGTTGAGTTGGGCGCGCACGCCATTGTTAAGGCGCTTGACGAGCAGGGCTCCATCGCCCTTTACGGCATCAATTTCGATACCGGGAAGTCCGATCTGCGGCCGGATTCCGAAGCCGCGTTAAAAGCGATCGCCGACGCCCTCAAGGCCCGGCTCGAACTCAAAATCTAGATCGGCGGACACACCGACGATGTCGGCGATGACGTGGACAATCAAACTCTATCCGACGCGCGCGCCGCGACGGTCAAACGAGCTTTGATCGAACGCTTTGGCATTGCGGATGCACGCCTTGTCGCCAAGGGCTTTGGTGAAACAAAGCCGGTCACCCCGAACGACAATGATGAAGCCCGCGCCAAGAACCGACGCGTAGAATTGGTCAAACTGCCCTCATAGGTCGCTAGCCCTCCCGCATCGACGTACGCATCCAGCGTCCGGACCCGCCAAACGCGGGGCCGACGCTTGCGGTGTTCTACCCGGCCGTGCCACCGTGGCGCTACCGAAGGGGAGCGCGCGGGATGATCGTCGAATTGCGCTATGGTAAGGGCACGCTACCGGTTCGCCTGCCGACAGATATTGTGGTCAACGAGATCCGCAAGCCCGCCATGCCGGTGGTTGCGGATGCCAAAGCGGCGGCCAGCGCCGCGCTGATGGCCCCAGTCGGCAACGCCCAATCCCTGATTAACGCCGCGCGTGGCAAGCAAAGCGCCTGCGTCTTGATTTGCGACATTACGCGGCCAGTGCCGAATGGCGTGTTGCTGCCCCCGATTATCGAAACGCTGATCGCCGCGGGCATCAAGCGCGATAAAATCACGGTGCTGGTCGCAACCGGGCTGCATCGCCCGAATGAGGGCACCGAACTCGCCGAATTGGTCGGCGATCCCGCGATCCTCGACCAGGTCCCGGTCGCCAATCATTTCGCGCACGATGACGCGGCCCACGCACTGGTCGGCACCACCAAAAGCGGCACCGTGGTCAGGCTCGACCGTCGCTTCCTCGAAGCCGAATTGAAAATCGCGACCGGTCTGGTCGAGCCTCATTTCATGGCCGGCTATTCCGGCGGCCGCAAGGTGATCGCGCCCGGCGTCGCGCATGCCGAAACCATCACGATCTTTCATTCCGCGCGTTTCATGGAACATCCGAACTGCGCGAATTGCGTGCTCGAGGGCAATCCCTTGCACGAGGAGCAGCTTGAGATCATGGCGATGATCGGCGGCGCACTAGCAGTCAACGCGGTGATCGATGAAGAGCGCCACCTCTCCTTCGTCAATTATGGCGAGATCGTCGCGAGCCACCATGAAGCGGTCAGCTTCGTCAGGCGTTATGCCGAGGTGCCCGTGGCGCGGCGCTTTTCAACCATCCTGACCAGCGCCGCCGGCCATCCGCTCGACAAGACCTATTATCAAACCGTCAAAGGCATGGTCAGCCCGATCGATATTCTGGCACCGGGCGGCGATATCATCATCGCCTCGGCCTGCGCCGAGGGCATGGGCTCCAAGCATTATGTCGAGGCGCAGCGGCGCTTGATCGATCATGGCGCGGCGCGTTTTCTCGAGCGCATCACGGCGCAGCGTCATGCGCTGATTGACGAGTGGCAGACCGAGATGCAATTGAAACCCATGCGCCTCGGCAATATCCACCTCTATACCGATGGCCTGAGTCCGGGGGACCGGACCTTGACCGGCGTGACCATGATCGATTCGATCGAGGCCGCGATCACCGCCAGCGTAGCGCGGAGCGGTGATCGGTCCATCGCGGTCATTCCCGAAGGCCCCTATGTGGTGCCGATGTTTCGCCCCGCCATCAAGGCGGCTTGAACAATGGCCGAGCCGAATGTCGTTCTGGTCACGGGCGCGAGTTCCGGCCTCGGCCGCCTCATCGTCGAGGCCCTGGGCGCCGCCGGATATCGCACCTTTGCCGGCATGCGCGGGATCGACGGCCGCAATGCGCGAAGCGCCAGCGAGCTGCGCGCGATTGGTGTAACGCCCATCGAGCTTGACGTGACCGACGAAGCGAATTGCGAAGCGGCTGTGCGCGCGGTGATCGTGCAAGCCGGCCGGATTGACGTGTTGATCAACAATGCCGGGATCGGCCTGCACGGCCTGACCGAATGTTTCACGCCGGAGGAAATCACGCGCCTGTTCGACACCAATTTTCTTGGCGTCGTGCGCATGAACCGCGCCGTGTTGCCGTATATGCGCGCAAAGGATGCGGGCCTCATTCTTCATATGTCATCGGGCGGCGGACGCGCGCTGCTGCCCTGCATGGCCTATTATTGCGCGAGCAAATTCGCGCTCGAAGCCCTCGCCGAATCCTATCGCTATGAACTCGCCAATCTCGGCATTGACTGCGTGATCGTCGAGCCGGGCTCCTACCCCTCGCCCTTTTGGGGCAAGGAGCCAGGCCCGGCGGACAATTCACGCGCCGCCGATTACCGCCCCGTCGCCGATCTTCCGGCCCATATGCGCGCTGTCTATGCGAGCCGCACCGAAGGCGCCTATGCCTCCGACCCCAAGGAAGTCGCCGAGGCCTGCCTGACGCTGATCCGCATGGCGCCCGGCACGCGCCCGGTGCGGTTTTTGGTCGGCGATCGCGTGCAAGAAGTCAGCGCCATCAACGACGCACAGGCCACCGTGCAAAAAAGTTTCTACGCCGCCTATGGCGTCGAGCATTTGATGACCTTTCAATCACCCGTGCGCGGAGACCGCCGATGACCGGACGACTTGAGGGCAAGGCCGCGATCATCACCGGCGGCACCAATGGCATTGGCGTCGCGATTGTCGAGGTGTTCGCACGTGAAGGCGCACGCGTCTTGTTCACCGGGCGCAACGTCGAACGCGGCAAAGCGGTCGAACGGGCCGTCAAAGCCAAAGGCGGCATTTGGCCGCGCCACATGTTGGCCGATATGACCGAGCGCGATTGGGATCATGTGCTCGACAATAATTTGAAGAGCACGTTTCTTGTCGTGAAGGCGTGCATGCCGGCTATGACAAAGCAACACTATGGTCGCATCGTGCTGACCACCTCGATCACCGGAAACCGAGTTGGGATTCCCGGGCTCGTGCATTATTCGGCGTCGAAGGGCGGGCAGAACGGCTTTCTCTATTCGGCCGCGATCGAGCTTGCACCCCATGGCATCGCGGTCAATGGCGTCGAGCCCGGCAATATTTTGGTGCGCGACCCCAAGAGCGCTGACGGCAAAGCGCATATCGCCAGGTACAAGGGCTCGATCCCCCTAAAGCGGCTCGGCCGGCCCGAGGAAATCGCCAACACCGTGTTGTTCCTCGCGAGCGACGAGGCGAGCTACATCACCGGCCAGACCATCATCGTCGATGGCGGCCAGATCAGGCCCGAAGGCGATCGGGTTATTCTTTAGCTGATCTGCCCCCTTCAGAGTGGTCCATCGACTATTTTAGTCTGGACCCTGAAGGAGAAGACAAATGGGCAAGAAGCACGGGCCTGAGGAGATTATCGGTAAGCTGCGCGAGGCCGAGATTATTCTAGCGCAAGGCGGGACGACGGGGG